>JAUNQJ010000092.1 GCA_030536265.1 Erysipelotrichaceae bacterium | reverse complement strand
ACCCGTCTTCCGTCGTAGTACTAGGTATTTTCCGTAGTTATCTGTAAATATTAGGATTATCCTATATACCCAATGTATCAATTATCCTTTATTTAAAGCCTTATATGGCTTTTTTTCAAATTTAGGATTATTTGAAACTTTTTTAAAGTAATAGTATAATAATAGTACTACATAGTACTATTCAGTGGAGGGTAAGATATGGCCTATTATTTGAGAAAAGACAAGAAAGATAATCGTGTTTATTTACAGATGTATGAATCATATTGGGATAAAAAACTAAAACAACCAAGAAGTAGAAGCGTTGAATCATTTGGTTATGTTGATGAACTTATTAGTGAAGATATATTAGATCCTGTTAAATATTATCAAGATTATGTTAATAAGAAAGAAGAAGAGAGAAAGAAATTATTTGATGATGAAAATAGACCAAGAGCTTTTAAAGAGGTAATTGAAAAGAATATTGGTTATTTTCTTATTGCTAGTTTAATTGATGAATTAAAAGTTAGAGAAGATATTGATATTTTAGCTAGTGTTAAGAATTATCAGTTTTCTATATTCGAAATGATTAATCAATTAATATATGCAAGAATAATAGATCCTTGTTCAAAAACCAAAACAGTAAGTAGTGTCTTCCCTCATTTATATAAATACTCTGATATATCTGAAGATCAAATATATGATGGTTTAAAGTTTATTGGTGAAAACTATAAGAAATATATAGAACTATTTAATCATCAATATGAAAAATATTATGAAAGAGATTATTCTAATGTATTCTTTGATTGTACTAATTATTACTTTGAAATTGATTTACCTAAAGATGATAAACAAAAAGGTCCAAGTAAAGAAAATAGAAAAGATCCTATTATTGGCCAAGCTTTATTACTTGATAAGGATTTAATACCTTTAGCTATGGAAATGTATCCAGGTAACAAGTCAGAAAAACCTTATATTAGAAAAATAATAGAAGAAATGAAATCTAGATATAAAGTAAATGGCAAAACTGTACAAGTAGCTGATAAAGGATTAAATTGTGCTAGAAATATCTATGCAGCTGTAAAAGAAGCTGATGATGGTTATATATTCTCTAAATCAATACATGGAAAAGGTTTGAGTGAGAAAGAAAAGGTTTGGTTATTACTTGAAAATGATGCCAATATTTTTACTGATTATAAAGATGATAATGGAAATATCTTATATCGTTTAAAATCTTGTGTTGATAACTTTGAATATAAATTTAAAGAAGAAGATGAAGATGGCAATATTACTGAAACAGTATTTACTGTAAAAGAAAAAAGAGTTGTTTCTTATAATCCTGGTTTAGCTAAAAAACAAAAAGCAGAAATTAATAAGATGGTAGAAAAGGCAAGTAACTATTCTACTTATAAAAAACTATCAAAAGAAGAAATAGGTGAAAGCAGTAAATACATCAATATTATTAATGTAGACTCTAAAGGCAAAAAGATTAAACCAATTATTGAATTAAACCAAGATAAAATAAATGAAGATTTAAAGTATGCTGGGTATAACCTTCTTGTAACATCTGAAATAAATATGAAACCTATAGAAATATATGCAACATACCATAATCTATGGAAGATTGAAGATAGTTTCAGAATTACTAAATCATATTTAGATGCTAGGCCTGTGTATCTTCAAAAGAAAGAAACAATTTATGGTCACTTCTTAATATGTTATCTTGCTTTATTCTTATTAAGAGTACTTGAAATCAAATGCTTCAAAAACAAAATCAGCACTTATGAAATCATTGACTTTATTAGAGACTTTAGAGTTGTCAATAAAGGTGATGATACATATATTAATATCTCTACCAATGAAAAGGTAAATAAAAAAATTAAGGAACTTACATCTAAAACAAATCTTGATGCTTTATTCCTTAATCAAAAAGAATTAGATAACTTATTTACTAAAACGATGCTGATAGATTGAATCTATCTCATAGTACTAGGTTTTATAGCAAAACGACGGAAGTCAGGTATTATATCTTACATTATCTTCATAACAATAGTGTTCAACGCATAATATGAGCGT
>JAUNQJ010000091.1 GCA_030536265.1 Erysipelotrichaceae bacterium | reverse complement strand
GCTGCACAAATTGCTGCAAAGACTGAAGAAATAAAACAAGCTTTAATGCTTTATAACGCATATAACACTATTAAGTCTGATGATGGCTACACGCTTTATCAAGACGTAGTGGATTATAAGAACGCTAATTCAAAGATTGCTTCGCAAGCTCAAGAACAAGCTTTGGATTACTTTGAAAGAAAAACAATATTTATTCCTTATATGTATATTACTTCTCACAATAGAGCAGTTTCAGCACCAGGAGAAGTAAGCGGCTATGATAATGAGACTTTAACATCAGTTACAACAAGCGAGATAACAAAAACCGCAACTCAAGGAATGAAGTTAATTCCATATGATATTGATTTAACTAAAGATACAAAGATTATTTATTATGACTATCGTGATCCTCTAATTAATTATCACGATGAACTGCCAGAAAATTGGCAAGGTTATGAAGAACTAATTGGTGAATTACAACATTCTGATTTAACTAATTACAAGATAGAGGTCGAACTATCTCGTGATGATTTACAAGCTATGAAAGATTATCTAAAGACTCATAACTATGAATCTAACGATTGCGAAATGTTAAGAGAGTTCTCATATATATTTAAGACTACCGATTCTGACTTAGCTAAATTCTTAGCTACGGGAAAAGGTTGCAAGATTGAAGGTGATTAATATATGGAAATGGCGATTAGGCTAATTGGCCTTGTAGTTATAGTTTTTACATTAATATTTGCGAGTTTAGATCTATTTAAGAATCAAGAAATGATTCAATCTGAGTTTGAAAGTAATAGACTTGCAACTCAGGGAAGCCTAAGAGACTTGCAGGAGAAATACAACAACAACGAAGAATTATCATCAGTGGAAATGTTAAACACATGGCTTACAAATTTTGTTAATGCTCATGGAATAACATACGAAAAATTGAAGCTTGGTTTTGTTCAAGTTGAAACAGACCCTCCATTATATCTTGTGACAGTGGAGGGATATGAGGATGAATATGCTTATTTATCGGGCGAAGCATATGCAAGATATACATCAGGAGCAACTATTATTTCAAAGGAGGAAAAAGATGAATAACGAATTAATAGACAACATTCAAATTGCAGAAGAAGCAGAGGATTTACTAGGAGAGGGATATTTCTATAATGGTTTTTTAGATGGCCTAGAAGAAATGGGAAAAGAAGAAGTTAGTTTTCCAAGAAAAACATTAGAAACGCTATATCTTAAAGCAAACAATATGTATAGGTACTTTGAACAATTCGATGGCGACCTTTCTAAGCCAAAGTTTAAATTTTGGTATGAAAACTGGGAAGAAGAACCAAGCGACTTTACTAGAATAGGAAAAGTTATTGGCAGATTAGTAGGAAAAGATTTTAGTGTTATTGAAGATATTTGTAATTGCACAGATGAATTTTTCTTAGGAGACCCTTTAACATGCGAAGATCCAAAAGATTTTAAAGCATATTTAGAAAAGACTAAGCCAAACTGGGGAGGCAAAGAAGAGTGAAATTAAAAAGCATTTTAAAAAAGTATAAAGCAATAGTTATTATCATCGTTGCTTTGGTAGTAGCATTAGCCAACTATCTTTTGTATCCAACTTTTATTAAAAAGGATATGCAATTGATCGAGGTGCCAATAGCAGTTCAACCAATTGGTCCAGGAACAAAGATTAGTGAAGAGCTTTTAACAACTAAGCTTACAAATGCAGATATGATTCCAGACAATATTGTTTATGATAAGCAAGAAGTAATTAATAAATATGTATGTGCTAACTATACAATTCCAACTAATGGCTTTATCTATACAGAAACTATTACTACTGAAAAAGAAGCTTTAGGAGTTGTTTATTATAAGTTAGAAGAAGGGCAAGTCGCCTATACCGTTAAGGTTGAAGCTAACCAATATAGAGATGGAAAATTTAAGGTTGGTCAAAACGTGGATGTTTATTTTAGAGCAGAGATTCCTCAAAAATCTGGAAAAGATTATTTAGTAGGCAAGCTTGATAACAATGTTAAGATTATAAACATCACAGGTGATGGTGACGTATTCTTAACTCTTTCATTAAATGAAGAAGATTTAAAATACTATCTAATTGCTG
>JAUNQJ010000034.1 GCA_030536265.1 Erysipelotrichaceae bacterium | reverse complement strand
ACTACGGAGTCACACATAAGACTTAAAAAAGTGTTTGAGTCAACAATAGGACTCATAATCTCCTATAGTTGATTCGGCGAAAGCCTAAACAAATTAATAGAAATGGAGGATATATGGGTAGAAACAATAAACATTATTCAAAAACACTTCACCAACAAGCATATGATCGTTTAGTATCAATGCAAGCATTTGGCGAATCTAAAAGAAAAGCAAAATTGGAGGGCAGTATTAAGAATAAAATCTTCTCTTTTAACACATATCAGACTTATAGTAAGCATATTGGCTATTTCATTGATTATCTTAAGGAGCATCATCCTGAAATCACCACATTAGATAAAGCTAGAACTTATGTTCCTGAATGGTTAAAGCATCAAGAATCTAGAGGTTTATCTGCATGGACTGTTCAAACTGAAGCAAAAGCTTTAGGTAAGTTATTTGGTATTGCACCAGAGGATGATGATTATTATGAACCACCTCAAAGACACAGAGTTGATGTAAAGAGATCTAGAGGTCCTGCAAAAAGAGATATACATTTCTCTGAAGCTAATAATTATGATTTTGTATCATTTTGTAGATGTACAGGACTTAGACGATCTGAAGTAGAAGCTGCACATACTAGTGATTTAACTACAAAGAAAGAATTAGTAAATGAAATTGCTTATTTAAAAACACAGCCAATGAATATAAAGAATTTTAATCGTCTAACAGTATTAGAAGAGACTGAACTATTTGATGCTGAATATTATATTCATGTTAGTTCTGGTAAAGGCGGCAGGGAACGTTATGCACCAATAGTAGGTGAAGAAGCTGACAAAGTAGTATCAAGAATTAAATCAATCCCAAAAGATAAAAAGATATTTGAATATATACCAAGTGGTGCTGATATACATGGGTATAGAGCTGAATATGCAACAAAGATGTATAGAGATAATGCTAGACCAATTGATAAGATTCCTTATGACAAAGTTAATAAAGGAACAGGGTATGAATATCAATCTGAAGTTTATACATGTAGAAAAGACGAACAAAAGAAGAAACTAGATAAAGGCGCAATGGTTAAATGTTCTAAAGCTCTAGGACATAATCGTGCTGAGATTGTAGCTGGAAGTTATATTAGAGGATTATGATTAAAACTAAAAGAACAATTGAACTTGAAGAAGAAAATATAAGACTACAAAATGAAATCAAATCTTTAAACAATGATATAAAAAGACTTAAGCAAAGATATAACGAATTAGATGAAATAAGACAAAAAGCAAGTAGTAGAGCAAAATATTGTGAATATGAACTAGAAGAAAGCAAAAAAGAAATAGAGAATTTAAAAAACACTATTAATGAAAAGGATGAAGAATTAGATAATTGGAAAAGATGCAATCGAAATCTTCTTAGAATCAATAAAGAAAAGAGTAATGCTAAGCGAGGCATTTATCCTAAGAAAGAACATAGCGGTTATTTATTGATCTATTCAAATCCTATTGATTATAAATACTATCTTCATGGAACACACAAAAAAGCTCAACTATATCAAACCGCATTTCAAACACCATATACAATTGATGTTAGTTATGAAGATGTATATGATAGCGTTATTGATGATTTAGCAAAAAAGCGAAATGATGAACCATGCTTGTTGAAACAACTTGGTTGTTACTATTTCTGGCCGTATGACATATATGAAGTTATTATTGAAGACAATATAAAAGAGGCACAGGACGATTACTATAATCAATTGATTGAAGAGTTTACCGAGAAGAACAATAGAAAACCATATTATTCTGAAGAAGAAGAAATGAGAAAAGAGAGTTGGGATTATGATACTGATTATTTCTTTAATATGAATTTAAGATTAAATGGTAAAGAAGGTTATTGGGAAGTTGTTCTATGGCATAATTTTCCAATTAATGAAGTACCTCCAATTATGAGATACAAGAGGGAGAAGAAAGATGACAAAAAAGATAAAAAAGCATGATGAAGAAGATATTAAAAAAGAATTCTTAATTATTACTGATGAAGAATATAGAGATGCAGTGATTAATCATGAATTTCCTAATTATATGTACGGACTAGTTCTTCTAGAAATATAGTATACTTTAATTAGAAGAGGTATGACCCCTCGGTCATTGAGACTGGGTGTACGGCAAACGTAGGATTATACCCTTTTATTTTTGATTTATTAGAATTACATACCATTTTTATCGTTTGATAAAATAGATATATAAATAATTAAATATGTGACCTAAATTTATTGTTTTACG
The DNA here is from genome assembly GCA_030536265.1 of Erysipelotrichaceae bacterium. Classification (GTDB taxonomy): domain Bacteria; phylum Bacillota_I; class Bacilli_A; order Erysipelotrichales; family Erysipelotrichaceae; genus Colivicinus. Next base: position 6,451 of record JAUNQJ010000034.1, on the reverse strand, counting down.
AGTAGATAGATGAAAGGAGTGTTATGGAAGATAGTAAAATTATAGATTTATATTTTGCTAGAGACGAAAAAGCCATTTATGAAACGCAAGTTAAATATGGTCCTTATTGTTATGCAATAGCTTATAACATCTTACATAATAATGAAGACTCACAAGAATGTGTTTCAGATACCTATCTAGATACATGGAATGCTATCCCACCTCATAGACCATCTATCTTTTCGACATTTATCGGTAAAATCACTAGAAGAATCTCTATTGATAAATATCGTAAGTTAAACGCTAAGAAAAGAACAAACGGTGAATTAGAGTTATCTTTTGATGAATTAGAAGAGTGCGTTTCATCTGATAACAATGTTCAAGACAAAATAGATGAACTTCGTCTTGTAGACTCTATCAATTCATTTTTAGCAACCATTAAAAAAGAAGATAGAAAAATCTTTATATGTAGATATTTTTATTTTAATTCTATTGATGATATAGCAAATAGATTCAATTACTCCGAATCAAAAGTGAAGATGTCACTTAAACGTACAAGAGATAAATTAAGAGAATATTTAATCAAGGAAGGTTACTCAATATGAAAAACAATAAATTAATCGATGCTATTGGCAAAATTGAAGATAAATATGTAAAAGAAGCTCATGAAAAGAAGAAGTTTGTTTTTGATTTTGCCTTAGTAGGAAAACTTGCAACTGTTGCTTTAGTCTTATTCTTGATTGTAGGGATTGTTCCAAACATGTTTAGAATGGGTGGAGCTTCTAAATCAAGTGATAGTGCAGCACCAACGGAATCATACGATTTAAAAAATGGAGCAGCGCAAGATTATAACTATTCTGTTGCTGAAGAAGAAGGCTTAACTCTAGATTCGGGTGCGAATACAAGAGTTATTGAAGATAATAAAAAGATTATTGTAACTGGTAATCTTAATGTTGAAACATTAGACTTTGATAATGTATTAACTACATTACAAGCTAATGTAAAGAAATATGGTGGTTACATTCAAAATTCATCTATAAGCACAAATAGAAATGATAGAAGATACTATGATGCATGTATTAGAATTCCTGCTGAATCATATAATGAATTCTTAAGCGCAACAAAAGAAAACGTTAATGTAACTTACTATAATGAAAACATTGATGATATTACTGAAACATACACCGATATACAGGCTCGTATTAATTCATTAAAAGCTGAAGAAGAAAAAGTATTAGAGTTCTATGATAAGGCTAACAATTTAGAAGAATTAATGTCTGTAGAGAGCAGATTAACTGATATTAGATATGAAATAGATTCACTAGAGACTAAGATTAAGAACTACGATCTATTAGTTAACTATTCAACATTGAATATTGGAATTACTGAAACAAAAGTATACACAAAAACTAATGATAATTTCTTCTCTAAATTAGGATTAAACTTTGTGAATGGATGGTCTAATTTTGTGAATGTATTACAAGATATCATTCTAGGTATTGTATATAACTTATGGATTGTTATCTTAGTTGTTGCCACAATAGTTGGTATCGTTATTTATAGAAAAAAGAGAAATAAATAACTATTAATTTTTAGGAATAAACATTTATGAAAAGAATTATTAATATTTTATTATCATTGACAATCATATTAACTTTAGTAGGATGTCAAAAGAATGAAGAGATAGATTATGTAGATTCTTCAATTCATTCAAATGAAAATGAAATACCTATTACTACAAAAGATGGTGTTAGTGATATATATTTGTGTGAGTTATATATAAAAGTATTAGAAGATTTATGGAATGTTGATCCTGGTTTAAATAATGAAATAACTCAAATTGGTATTGATTTGTCTGAACTTTCTAATTTGACCGATGATCAAAAGGACTATGTAATGAGTCATTTTGCATCAAAGCACAATCTTCCATATGTTGTTGGAACATGGGAAGAACTTTGTGAACAAGGCTATATTGATAAAGAAAATCTTATTTGGGAAGATGGGTTATTCTTCTCAATAAAAACAAACGAAGATAAATCAACGTTCGATGCACAGAAATGGCGTGGTGGCTTAGGTGCATATTTCTTTGGACAATGTACTGCTAAAAAGAATGCTGATGGAACGTGGTCATATACCGTGGGACAGGAAGCCATTGCATAATTATGTAATTCTAAAATTCACAAAAGCACATAATAGAATTAGCAATAACGTTATTCATTTCACTTATAAAAACAATTATTTTAATTTGATAATATTAGTATATAGTAATCACTATTAAATAGTGATTACGAGGAGTTTACTGATGAAAAGTATTAAACCTGGACGTGGTCCTTCAAAAATGAGTGCTGTAGGTTCTATATTCGTTGCAATATTTGGAATATTTTGGTGTATTGTTGCAGGAAGTATGGGTGCAACTTTTATGGTTCCGTTTGGTCTTTTATTTGTTGGATTAGCGATATACCAAGCAGTATATCATTATCGTAATGCTACTTCTCAAGATAGATACTCAGTAGTTGATATCGTTGATTCAAAAGAAGAGACAGATCCATTAAATGAAAAATACGGCAAGTATAATAATGTTGAAGATGAATATAATTCTTCTGAAGAAAGTTTCAAGTACTGTCCGTATTGTGGAAAGCAACTAGAGGATAGTTTTGAATATTGTCCACATTGTGGCAAGAAACTTCCTAATTAATAGATAGAAATTATATAAATATGAAAAAGAAAAAACTAAATATCATAGTATTCACATTAACATTTATAGTTACATATTTATGTATATGTTTTTGTGTTCCTGGAATGAGAATCAAACTTGAAGCAGAACCATTAGAATTGTTTATTAAGAGTATTGAACACATGGCATTATTTAAGTGTTTAATTTCTTTAATTCTAGGAGCTGCTGTTCTTTTATTAGTTAATATTATTAAAAATAAAAAAAGATAAATTAGAGAATATGGAGTTATAATGAAAAAGTTTTTTAAGATTTTAATATATTATGCACTAATACCATTCATAGCAAGTCTACCAGGTTTTATTTTGAATCTTTGTGGACTTGAATTTATATATTTGAATATGCTTGTAGTTCCACTATTAACTACAATTATTTATATCTTGTTTAGAAACAAACTTGATATGAAACTTGTAGTAAAAACAAATGGTATTATTTTATTCGTTTTGCTTATTTGTTTTACGATTATGATGATTATCGCAAAAGGCAATACTGAAGGTCGTTTTATAAGTTATTTTAGTTATTTTATTCTCCCGTTTTTACCAATATTATTTTTAATGGCATTAATGGGCCAATTTATGATTCTTTATATATGTGCATTTCTAACATATTTTGTCTCATTTATTGTTTCTATAATTATTACAAAAACAGATATTAAGAAATATGTTGTTTATATAGTCGTTTCATTAGTCTGTATAGGGGTTAGCACATATTTATATTGTAATCGTCCATCTGTAAAATATGCAGGTCATGGTTTTGATTATATGCATGGCTATTCAAGTACTGATTTTACTGATTATATGGTTTACAGCGAAGAATCAAAACTTGTAGTTTTAAATCATGAACCATCATTAATTATTGATAAACAAGAAGACATGCCTGTTCTTGATGGTGCAGAAGCTTTGTATCCAATGTATGCAGCATTTGCAAAGAATGTATATAAAGATATTGATAAGATTGAAACAAAATGGTTACAAGAAACTGAGAAACCATATACCAATGGTAAGATTGTTACTTTCACAGATACCGTTGAAGGATTTTCTAGACTCATTTACAAAGATGAATTTAATGGAGAAGGTGTAGATATGTTTTTTGGAGCTTACCCATCACAAGAACAATTAGATGAAGCAAAAGAACTAGGAATAGAACTTGAGATAACTCCAATTGGCAAAGAAGCTTTTGTTTTCTTTGTAGAGAAACATAATCCGGTAGATAACTTGTCATCAGAACAAATTAAAGCAATCTATCATGGAGATATTACTAACTGGAAAAAAGTTGGTGGAAATAATGAAAAAATACTAGCTTTCCAAAGACCAAAGAATTCTGGATCACAAACAATGATGGAATATTTTATGGGTGATATAACTTTGAAAGAGCCTCAAACTTACGAAACAATTAGAGCTATGGCTGGCGTCATTAAAAAGGTCGCACAATATAATAACGAAGATGGAGCATTGGGTTATACATTTAGATATTTCTTAGAGGAATTAAATCAAGAACAGGATGTCAAAATATTGAATGTTGATGGTATATATCCATCGCTTGAAAGTATAGAGGATGGAAGTTATCCTTTAACAAGCAATATTTGTCTGATTACACGTAAGAATGATTCAAATCCTTATGTTCAAAAGATGATAGATTTTATATTATCTGATGATGGACAAGAAATAATCCATAAAACTGGATACTCAGGACTAAACCAGAATTAATAGAGGTGTTATGAAAAACAAAAAGAAAACTTTAATAGTTATATTAGCTTCATTAGCAATTGTTGCTTTTGTTATGTTTTTTATACCTCGTATTAGAGTGAATCTATTTGTTAAATGTTATCATTCTAATATCGAAGAAAGTTTATCTAATGGAAATGGCGTTCCTTCTGATGATGCTGTGCTTTTTGGATATAAATCAGTTAATACTTGGGATAATAAACATCCAATGACAGAATTTGTCATTATGTCTTATGGTTTTACATATTATGGATGCTATTATTCAAAAGATGATGTTCCGTTATCATTTCAAAACACTGATGTAGAACTTATTCAAACAGAAGACAATAAATGGGAATGGAAAGCAGAAGGAGATAATAAAGGTTCAACATCTAAGATTATGAAGAACTGGTATTATTTTGAAGCATCCTTCTAATAGACTAATTAGAATTTATATGTGTAGTAATATGAAGTTAATTGAATTAAGAAATGAAGATATAAAAACATTTAAAAAGCTTATGCAAGAAGCTTTTCAGTATGGCTATGAATCAACATGTGGAAAAGATGATTCTTTAGTGTTACCAGAAGAAGATATCGATAATTCATTGAATAATCCAAAATGCAAATCATATGAAATGATAGATGAAAAAGGAAATATATTAGGTGGTGCTGTTGTCGAAATAAATGAAGATAATATTAATCATTTAGACTTTCTATTCGTAACAGTAGGTATTCAAAGCAAGGGCATAGGCCAAGCAATATGGAGAGAAATAGAAAACTTATATCCAAATACTAAGGTCTGGGAAACATGCACCCCATATTTTGATAAACGTAATATTCATTTCTATGTTAATAAACTCAAATTTAGAATAGTTGCATATTATAATAAAAAATATCCAGACCCAAATAGACCCGAGGATGCATACGATGAAGATGATGGGATGTTTGAATTTAAAAAAGAGATGTAAAAATTAGAATTTGTAGAGGTATTATCATTGAAAAGAATTACGAATAAAATATTTATAATGTTCCTTTGCTTCATCCTAGTTGGATGTTCTAAAGTCTATCACGGAACAGATGAGCTAATAGAAAAGGCAAGAAAAGAGATACCTATTTCTGAAGCTGAAACGACAGATATTGCTTATGTTGGAATGATTGGCAAAGAGGATAAAGCGATTGCTTGGTTTGTTTCAGGAAACGAATATCAGGCTCATTATTATTTACCACTTGAAATTGAAGTCGTTGGCAAAGATATTTATAAATTTGTTAGAACATATAAACCTATGGGACAGGCAAATGATATTGCTATTTTATCTTGGGAAAGAGGTTATTGTTTTTTAATAAACAATCCCAAATGTGTTGAAGTAGTAATAAATAACAATGATGGTTGTTTACATCGTGTTCCAATAGAAAAGGATGAATATCCATACTTGTTCTATTGGGAAGAAATTCCGTCTGAATACAGTTTTATAGATAAAGATGGAAATATCTTAAATAGATAATTAGAAAATTAGAATTTGTAGGGATAATAAATTCTAATTTTCAGTGCTATTAAGGTAAAAATGCAACCATTTTTAACATAATAATAAATAACTGTTAAGGGATGTTGGTGGACTAATCTTTCCAATTCTCTTATATTTATGTTGAAATATATTGCAAAGGTGGTAAAATATGAAAAATATAATGTTTTTTTGCATCCCTGCACATGGACATCATAATCCAACATTTCCTGTTGTGAAGGAACTTGTGAACAGAGGGAATACAGTTAGATTTTATTCGTTTAACGAATTTAAAGAAAAAGTGGAAGCTACAGGCGCTACCTTTATTAGCTGTGATGCATATTTATCAGAAGTAGAAAAGGAAGTTGAAAGTGGTGAAAAAACGATGTCTACAATTGATATGAATATTGTTGATTTGCAGACTACTGCAAAAATGGACCATTTTCTTCAAAATGAAGTGGAGGAATTTAAGCCGGATGTAATTGTATCAGATTCGGTTTGCTTTTGGGGAAAATTAACAGCTAGAAAGTATAAGATTC
>JAUNQJ010000090.1 GCA_030536265.1 Erysipelotrichaceae bacterium | reverse complement strand
ATCATATCAATGATAAGAAAGTTAAAAGATTAATGAAAAGAATGAATCTTCAAGGCTTAAAACGTCACAAAAGAAAATACTCTTCTTATAAAGGAGAAGTTGGCAAAGTAGCGCCAAATATCATTCAAAGAAATTTCTTTTCTAATGTCCCTAATAAAAAATGGTATACAGATGTCACTGAGTTCAATTTAAGAGGAGATAAGCTATATCTATCTCCAATACTAGATGGCTATGCTGGTGATATAGTTTCGTATAGATTATCAAGAAATCCGAATCTTAATCAAGTTATAGACATGGTTAATGAAGCAATTTCAAAGAATAATACAAATGGTTTAATCTTTCACTCAGATCAGGGATGGCAATATCAACATACTTATTACCAAAAAATATTAAAAGAAAACGGCATCACTCAATCTATGTCTCGTAGAGGTAATTCAATAGATGACGCCTTGATGGAAAATTTCTTTGGTTTACTTAAAACAGAAATGTTTTATGATCAAGAAGAAAAATATAAAGACATAAACGATTTATCTAAAGCAATAGACGAATACATTCGCTATTACAACAATGATAGAATTAAAAGCAGATTAAAAGGCCTAACTCCGATTGAATATCGAAATCAGGCCTTAACTAAATCTGTCTAAACTTTGGGACTCAGTTCAAAATGCTTATTTTTTTAAGGTCTTATTTGTACTCTTCTAATAGCTTTTATTTTAAAATTATTATCTTCATCAAAATGTAACACACAAGCATTAACTATAGGATCACTTTCTGCTATTGTGTAATGAGTTTTCTCACCAGTAATATACATATTAATTGATTCATCAATATCTCTACCAATAATAGATTTATATGAACCACACATTCCAACATCTGTGATATAAGCACAACCATCAATAATATCTTCATCAGCACTTGGAATATGAGTATGGGTACCAACAAAAGCATCTAAATCTTTCTTAAATATTTCAAAGAATATTCTTTTTTCTGCTGTAGATTCAGCGTGAAAGTCTAATATTTTAATATCTGCATCTTTAACCTTAGGTAATAATTCTTTCATAGCTTCATAAGGATTATTCATGTAATCACCCATTAAATCCTTACCAAGCATATTGATAACACAAACTTTCTTACCTTTAACATTAAAGAATCTATATCCTTCACCTTTTCTATCTTTAATGTTATATGGAACTACTAATTTATCAGCATCATCGATAAAATCATATATTTCTCTTTTTGAATAAGTGTGATTACCCATTGTAATAACGTCAACACCATAATCTAATAATTCTTGATAAATCTTACTTGTAATACCTTTTCCATGAGCAGAATTCTCAGCATTACAAATAACTAAATCCATTTTATATTTAGAATTATTTATTCTAGATAAAAGGTCGCAAACAGATTTGCGACCAGATTTACCAACGACGTCTCCAATAAATAAGATATTCATTTATTTAGCTATATCACTAGCTCTTGTTTCTCTTATAACAGTAACCTTAATTTGACCAGGATATGTTAATTCGTTTTCAATTCTATCTTTAATATCACGTGCAAGTAATGTACACTTAGCATCATCTACTACATCAGGTGTAACAAATACTCTAATTTCTCTACCAGCTTGAATAGCATATGCATTTTCAACACCATTTTGTTCTTTAGCAATCTTTTCAAGATTTTCTAGACGTGAAATATAATTTTCAAGTCCTTCATATCTTGCACCAGGTCTAGCAGCGCTTAAAGTATCTGCAGCAGCTACTAAATGAGAAATTAAGTTAGTAGCATCAGTGTCACCATGGTGAGATTCAATAGCATTAATTACTGTATCGTTTTCACCGTACTTCTTAGCAAGTTTAGAACCAAGTTCAACATGTGTTCCTTCTTGTTCAAAGTCTACAGCTTTACCAATATCATGTAATAATCCAGCACGCTTAGCTAAGTTTTGGTTTAAACCAAGTTCAGCAGCCATCATACCAGCAATTGATGCAACTTCCATAGAATGCTCTAGTCCGTTTTGACCATAAGAATATCTATATCTAAGTCTTCCAATTAGTTTAACTAATTCATTATTCATCTTACCAATTTGAAGTTTAAAACATGCTTCTTCGCCAAACTTCATAATTG
>JAUNQJ010000089.1 GCA_030536265.1 Erysipelotrichaceae bacterium | reverse complement strand
CTATTTGAGATTTGAGAGAAATCATTTACTTCTCTAGGTTTGATTAAATCTAGCTTAATTCTTGCGATATCATGAGCTTCAATGTTTCTTTGAATTACTTCTGATGTGCTCATTAAATCGTTAATATTCATAGCACCAAATGCAGCGTTGGCCTTTTTAATCTTCTCGGAAGTATGATAATCGTTAAGGTTTTCTTTATCCTTTTCGATTGCGCTAAATGTAGGTTTTTTCTTAAATTGATAAGCCATTATTCATTTACCTCGCCTTCTCTTTCAGCCTTTATCTTTTCCCAAAGTTCTTGGGTTTTCTTTTCCCAGGCTTTTGGATCCTTTAAAGCAAACTCTATTTCATCAACTAATTTATCGAAATCAGCTTTTGCTTTCTTGTTGATTTGAGCAAACAACATTCCGTTTGCATTAGCTCTTTTAGCATCTGATGATTCTCTAATTTGAGTTTGGAATGTTGGAGTTGGATAGAACTCATGAACATATTCTTCTAATGCTTTATCTACGCTTCTTCTTTCAGAATATAAAGATAATAAGATACCTAATATACCTCTATGTTCAATGCCTTGGGCTTTAGCTGTTTCTTGAATATAGTCAGCAGATTCCTTAAATGATTGGATACCTCTAAATGACATAATGTCTAAGTTTGATGGAACAATAATTGCTTCAGCGGCCATCATTGCACATGTTGTCAAAGCACCTAATGCTGGAGGTGTATCAATAATGATATAGTCATAATCAGCGTTTTCTTTAATACATTTAACTAAATCGTAAATGTAATATAGATAGATCTTTCCTGATGCAGTCTTAGATCCAGCCATAGCCATTTGTAATTCTACAAGAGATAAAGGTAGGGCAGAAGGCATAATGTCAAAACCAAATGGTACATTTACTGATTCCCAGTTTGTGCTTCCTTCAGCTCTTCTTCTTGTTAAATAAGTAGGGGTGTAAATAAAGTTTTTTACATCTTCCCAATCAAATTCTTCTATTTCTCTTTTTACATATGCACCCAATAATTCATCAATAGTATTAACACCTTCATCAGCAATATTAATACCAACATTTAGTGATGCTGAACCTTGACTATCAAGGTCTATTAATAGGGTTTTATAGTGCTTTGTGTTAGCTAAACAATAGGCGATGTTCAAACAGTCTGACGTTTTTGCACATCCACCTTTTTGGTTACCTAATGTAATAACTCTAGTGTTTTTAGCCATTATTCTTGCCCTCCGATTCAATGAATCCGTTTTCTTGCAAGTCCTTTTTTATTAAGTAGGACAAGTAGGAACTTATCTTTCTTTTTCCTCCAGCTGAAGCTGAAGATATTTCATCATCATTTCCAAATAGTTCATCAGCTCTCATTTCAATGATTGTCTTTAGTCCATCAGCATTGTTCTTATAATCTGAATGAATGTTCTTTGGTTTAATCTTTAAATTGATATGAAGCTCGTTATTCTTTTCTTTGTTTTCAGCTTTATTAACCTTTTTGCTATATGCAAGGATTTGTTCTAGATCATCATTTGAGATTTGAGACCTAGCAAGTTTTAATATTTGCTTGGCCATACTATATGGTGGAACCGTTGTGCCAGTATAGTAAGCATACAAAGAAGGGTAGGTTATATTAAGACCTAAATCAGCTAACTCCTTATAAAACTTAGTTAGATTGATATCTCTTTCTTGTAAGATTCTATGTATTAATGTGTCAAATGTTGTATTCATAATTCCTTAAAATTTCAGCTGAAATTTTAAGCACAAGCTCTACTTTTTAATTCCTTAAAATTTCACGTGAAATTTTAAGGGCTAGAACTTGACTTAAACCAACCTCAAAGATATTATACTTTTAAAGAAATTAAATAGCAATTTTTTAGGAACATAAAAATATTAAAATACATTTCTTAGATTTAATTTCTTCAAAAATAAGCATATTAGTATTATATCTTATAAACTCATTTTTAGGAACCTAAAAATATATTGCATTATTGTATTATCATGTTATATTTTATCGTGAGGGATAGGGTAACTATGTCCTCTTTCAATTTTACTTTGTAAGCAATTTGTACCTAATCTGTACCTGTGCGCTTGGTAAAGTTGAAATACGATATTTTGAAATAAAAAAAGTAGTGCTACCAACACT
>JAUNQJ010000088.1 GCA_030536265.1 Erysipelotrichaceae bacterium | reverse complement strand
TGAAGATGAATTATCAAGATTAATGGAAACAATGTTATCTGGTACTGAAGAAAAATCATATAAATCTAATTTAATTTCTTTAGGATATCAAGATGTTAATGATCCAACTTCTATTAGTTTCTATTTCAAAGATTTTGAATCTAAAGAAAACTTCCTTGCTTTCTTAGATGACTATAACGAATATGTAAATGATGAAGAAAAAGAAATATCTTATACAGATATTACAGGCATATTAATGAGTTCTGTTAAGACTATTGTTGATAGTGTTACTTATGTTCTTATTGCCTTTGTTTCTATTTCGTTAGTAGTATCTTCTATTATGATTGCTGTTATTACATTAATATCAGTAATGGAAAGAACTAAAGAAATTGGTATTTTAAGAGCTATGGGTGCTAGTAAACATAATGTTTCTTCTATATTTAATGCTGAAACATTCATTATTGGCTTATTATCTGGACTTCTTGGAGTAGGGGTAACTTTTGCTGCTATCCCACCAATTAATTCACTAATTCATAATCTTACTGGTAACTATGATATTAATGCAGTACTTCCAACAAAATATGCTGCAATACTTGTATTAATATCAGTGGTATTAACAATCTTTGCAGGAATTATTCCTTCAAGAAAAGCTAGCAAACAAGATCCAGTAATTGCATTAAGATCTGAATAATATAAAAGCTCGTGAGATTCACGAGCTTATTTTTTAATGGTGCCGAATGCCAGACTCGAACTGGCCACCTACTCATTACGAATGCGTTGCTCTACCAGATGAGCTAAATCGGCAGTAGTTTAAGTCTAATTAATGTTGTTGTAATCTATATTTTATTTTTCTTCTTAAAACCAACAACGTCGTTATTATCTTATTCATTAATGGTTTAATTACAAAATCAAATTCACCAATGAATTCATCAAAATCTCCACCAAATCTTACTTTGAATTGATAAATACCATAAGCTTCAGACTTTTTATCTAAATCTCCTTCAGAACCATAGAAATCTACATATTTAAATCCTTGAGCTTTAGCATCTTTTAAGATTTGATAATACATTTCATAGTTTGCATTTAAGAAAGGCAAATCATTTGCGTTAGCGCCATGAATTGTCCAAACTTTATCTGCAAACTTAGCATTAATCATACTAGATAATACTATTTCATCTTTATTGATTTCATTTATTTGATTTAATTCTTTATGATATTTATTTAATTGATCATGAAGATCATTTATTCTTCCTTTTTTATTAGTACCTTCAAGTTCTTTTAACTCGTTTTCAGCATCTAATATCATTTTGTTGTATTTAATTTTTAAATCATTGATATTTGCTGTTACAACATATAGATCAGCCATGCCATAATCATGTAGCACTTTGTAAAAGTCTAAAAAGAAATTTTTATCTTCTACATACATATGCTTTCTTATAGCTGTTTCTTTCATTGGCTCATAGAACTTATCAATATCTTTTTCATCACCAACATAAATATTTAATCCATATGGATTATCTCTTTTTAATAGATTTCTTGTTGTTTGATGGAATGAATCTAGAATGTTGTCTTTAGTTACATCTACTCTAAAAGTAAAGCGAGGAGCTGAGCTTTCAGAAAATTTCATTGTAAAACCTCTGTGCTTTCCACCAAGTAACGCTAAATAATCGACTAAATCTAATTTATCTTCAAAAACTTCAATAGGGTTAGCATCCTTATCTAGTTTTCTAATAATGATATCTGGATCTATTTTTAGATATAAACCTGAATGGTTTTTAACATATTTTTTTAACGCTTCTATTACGTTTTTTACATCTTCTTTATTATCGTAATTACAAATAAAACCTCTTGGGCAATAGAACGTTGAATAGTTTAAAATCTTCTTTTCTAAAAGAAGAGCAGAACCAATGACTTTATCATTATCTTTTACTTGTAGATAGTGGGGGATAGTACCTCTTTTTCTGTTTACTTCACCCCAAGCGCCAGTTTGCATAAAATGAGGCTTACTAGAGCTTGCTACATATTCGTTTAATGTTTTAGCATCTACTTCAACTATTTTCATCCTTATTATTATAACTTATACGGCTATTTGGCGCTTGTTTTCAATTGAAAAGAGCCTTCCATCGTGTTATTATTTACTCGTGAAAGAACTTGAAAACAATGCCTATTTTTGGCAA
>JAUNQJ010000033.1 GCA_030536265.1 Erysipelotrichaceae bacterium | reverse complement strand
TAATAGTAGTTGTTACTGATTCATCTTCACCTTTTTGCATTAAACCCATACAAGCGGTAACTGACATGGTTCTACCAAGTGCTGCTAATGAAGTTGGCCACATATCGTGCGTTTTTCTTGCCTCTTCAACAATACTAGTGGTATCACCAATATAGAATCTTACGTGTTCATTCAATGCTGTTCCAATTAATATTTTACTTTCCATCTTATTTACCAATATGTTTATATACATCTCCGCGGCTACCGGCAGCAATTACACTTATAACTGTTAGCCTTTCATTTATTACCGTATATATAACTCTATACTTTCCTATTCTATTTCTATATATATTTTTATATCCTGTTAATTCTTTTATATCTATTTTCTCGCCATTAATTAATCTTTCAATATTCTTTTTAAACTTTTCTCTAATATCTTCGTGTTTGATAAAAAATTTCTCTGCTACCCTTGAATAAGCAAAAGATACATTTAAATAGTTACTTTTTTTCAAAACTTACTACCTCAGTTTTTACTATTTCTAAATCTTTAGAATTCAACGATTTTAATTCATCAATAATTTCTTTTGATTCACTTTTATCTAGCATTTCAGCATTATGAGTAAGTTTATAATAAACATCATTTTTTCTTTCTTCAATAATCTTCGCTATACCTTCTCTTATTAAATCTGTTAAATTTTCGTTATATGCATTAGCAACGTCAATTGCTTCAGATACCATTTGTTCATCTAGTCTAAAATTGTATTGCTTCATGTCTTACTCCTTTTGTATATATTGTATATACAGTATAGCATATTCAGTAGAAAAAGAAAAACCACTATTTTTTAGTGGTCTTCTTTGTTTCTTTCTTAACTGTTTTCTTTACAGTTTTCTTTGCAACAATTGGTTTATTATCTTCAACTGTTTCAACTTTTTCTTGTTTAGGTTCTTCTTTTTCAACTCTAACAAGTTTTCCATCTTTTACAACAAGTTTATTATCAAGAACATCTTGGATTTCTTCAGCAGTTAATGTTTCGTTAGCGATTAATGCTTCAGCAATCTTAACTAAATCATCTTTATGAGCCTTAATAATTCTCTTTGCATAATCATGACAGTAATCAATAATCTTTCTAACCTCTGTATCAATTTCATATGCTACTTGGCTAGATGCATTTGCTGGAGAGTTATAATCTCTTCCTAAGAATACTGTACCATTTCCATTATCATATTGAATTGGTCCAAGTTCAGACATACCGTAAGTTGTAACCATGTCTTTTGCGATTCTAGTTGCAGCTTGAATATCGCCTGATGCACCAGTAGTAATATCATCAAAGAATAATTCTTCTGCTGATCTACCACCCATATAAGAAGTAATAGTATCAATTAATTCTTTACGTGAATTTAAGATTCTTTCTTTTCTTGGAGTAATTAAGTTATAACCACCCGCATTACCTCTAGGAATGATTGTAACCTTTTGAACAATTGCTCCATCTGGTAAGTTAAGACCAACAATAGCATGTCCTGCTTCATGATATGCAACTAATTTCTTAGTATGTTCATCATATGTACGAGACTTTTTAGCTGGTCCCATCATTACTCTATCGATAGCTTCATCTACTTGCTTTAAAGAAATGATTTCTTTATTCTCTCTAACAGATAAGATTGCAGCTTCGTTTAATACGTTTTCAAGATCTGCTCCAGAGAAGCCAGGAGTTCTTCTAGCTAATGCTTCTAGATCAACATCTTGGTCTAACTTTTTATTACGAGCATGAACTTTTAATATAGCTTCTCTACCTTTTAAGTCTGGTAAAGAAACAGTAATTTGTCTATCAAATCTACCAGGTCTTAATAATGCTGGGTCAAGTACGTCTGGTCTATTTGTTGCAGCAATTACAACAACGCCATTGTTATCAGCCATACCATCCATTTCAACTAACATTTGGTTTAATGTTTGTTCTCTTTCATCATGGCCGCCACCCATACCAGCACCACGTTGTCTACCAACGGCATCAATTTCATCAATAAATATCATACAAGGTGCAGTTTTTTTAGCTTTGGCAAACATATCTCTAACACGAGATGCACCAACACCAACGAACATTTCAACAAAGTCAGAACCTGAAATTGAATAGAATGGAACGTTAGCTTCACCTGCTACAGCTTTAGCAAGTAATGTTTTACCAGTACCAGGAGAACCTACAAGTAAAATACCTTTAGGAATTCTTGCACCCATTTGAGCAAATTTACGAGGTGACTTTAAGTAATCAATAATTTCAGCCATCTCTTCTTTTTCTTCATCACATCCTGCAACATCAGCAAATCTAACTTTAATGTTATCTTCAAGACGTGCACGTGATTTAGAAAAATCAAATGCTTGTTTATTTCCTGATGCTCCACCAATTTTATTAACTAATATAATTCCAATTATTGCAAAGGCAACAAGTGGAAGAACACTAGTAATGATTGTTGTAAACAATGAACTTTGATTTGCATCAGCTACATTAATAGCTACTCCTTTAGCTGATAACTTTTCCATAAAGTTTTCAGTATTGTTTTCAGTATTAGGAATAGTAGTAAAGTAAGTGTATTCAGCACCTTTTGATTCATAAGTGCCTGATACTTTTATTGTGTTATAGTCAACAACAACATCTGCTGTTTTAATATCACCTGTTTCAACAAGTTTATTGAATGCAGCATAATCTAATTGTTGTGTTTGACTAGTTGCTAGTGGATTATTAAAGAACATTAATGCTAAGAATAATGCCACTATTATATAAGGTAAGAAATTTAATGGATTCTTATTTCTTCCTTTATTATTTTTGTTGTTATTTTGCATCTATATCAACTCCTTAAATTGCACTCTTTTTTATTACTCCAACATAAGGTAAATTTCTATATCTTTGGTTGTAATCTAAGCCATAACCAATTACAAATTCATCAGGAATTACAAAGCCTACCCAATCAGCATCAACATCAACTTTTCTTCCTTCAGGTTTATCAAGTAATGCAACAATCTTTACATCTTTTGCACCCTTTGAATATAGTAATTCTTTAACAACCTTAATAGTTTTACCTGTGTCTATAATATCTTCAACAAGTAAGATAGAACGATCTCTAATTGATCCCTCTAAGTCTTTAATAATTTTAACTTCTGTAGATTCTGTTCCAGAATAACTACTTACATCCATGAAATCCATTTCAATATCACCAGGAACATTTTTAACAAGTTGTGCTAAGAAAGGAACTGATCCTTTTAATAAACCAACAGCAATAGGAACTTCTCCCTTATAATATTCTGATATTTCTTTTCCTAGTTCTTTACAACGATTTGCTATTTGTTCATCTGATACTAAAACTCTTTCAACATCTGGATGTAATTCCATGGCTAATCCTCCAATAAAATAATAAGATAAGATTATTTTACCATATAAAGATTATGCTTATTTGAGTAATGATCTTTATTACAGCCTATTTCTGGCACTAAAATAGCAATGCCTTTCTTATTAAGCATAATAGGCCATGTCTTTCTTTTAGATGTTTCTATTTTTTTATCAATAAAGAAACGTGATACTTTTTTTGTTCCATAACGCATAGAAATAAAGTCACCTTCTTTAACATTTCTAATAGTCAATGGAAAGTCTTGTTTACTAACTGTAACCCCTTCAAAAGAAGTTCCCTTTTTGCATAGTTTGAAATATGGATACTTTTTATATTCTAAAGAATTAATAGTATATGAATAATCTACTGGTTTATCACATACTTCAATATATCCATATTCTTTATATAAACACTTATCATCAATAATTAATTCAATATTCTTATTAGACTTTAAAGCTTTAATGATTTCATCTAAATGTTTATCACTTAAATCTTCTTTAATTAGTGTTCTAAGAAGTCTTTTAATATATGGACAAGTCATAAATTCATCGTAAGAGAATTTTGTCTTTCCTTTTATATAATCTCTTACTGCTTTGTTTTCTTGAGATTGAACATAGTTTTTATATTTAATTTCTTTTAATAGTTCTTGTTTATCAGTTTTAGACATCTTTTCAATCTTTGAATGTCTAATTCTATTACGTTTATAATGATCAGTTAAATTAGATTCATCAATACCATATTCAATATTATTCTTTATACAATACTCTTCTAATTCTTTCTTACTATACTTTAATAATGGTCTAATAATCTTAACATCCATAATAATTGTCGGTGTTTTTAAACCATAATAAGTAACACTAGATTTACGTTCTTTTTGAAGTAAATATGTTTCAAGTAAATCATCTAAGTGGTGTCCTACAAGTACACCATCTAAGTTATATTTATTAACGCAGTTTGCAAAACACTTATATCTAAATACTCTAGCTAAATCTTGAAAGTTACCTTTTTCTTCATCTTTATAATCATATTTAATAAACTCAATATTATTATTCTTACAATACTTCCTTACAATATTTTCATCTCTTTTTGCTGTATCTCTTTTATGATAATTAATATGACAAACTTTTAGATTATATTTATCTTTAAACATATCTAAAAGAGCCATAGAATCTGACCCACCACTACATGCAACTAAATAGCTTTTCTTTTTAATCATAGTTTCCAGTAAATCTTTTTATCGCCTTTAACAAGACCTAATTTATTTTGTAAAGATATAGAAGCTTCGTTTCCTTCAACTACTTCACAAAATACTTTTATGTTTCTATCTATAAAATCATTTATCTTTGCTTTTTCAAGTGCTTTGCCATAGCCTTTTCTTCTATACTCTTCAAAAACTTTTAACATTCCCATACATCCTTCTGGGTGTCTGCCAATAATACCTGCTAACTTATTGTCTTCAAATAAGCCAATTACTTCTCCATTTAATAAAGCTTTTGAATTATCTTCACCAGGTCCTATAGCTTTATAACAAGAATTTAATACATCTAAATAATTTATATCCAGTTTCCTTAAATCATAATTAGATACATCAAATTTCTTATTTGTTGGGTAAACATATTCTATTAAATTAGTTGTGTTTCCTTCATCACCAAAAAACTCAACAACTTCTTTATCATATGTTTGATAATGATCATAATGATTCTTACTTAATACTTCTTTCATTTCTTCTTTATTAGAAAAAGAAATATATGTAAAATTACACTTTACATCATAAATAATAAAACCATTATCACTAGCATATATTATTTCGTGATCCCTAGTTAATAACTCTTCAATATGAGCATATGAAATTGGATCTTTAGATATATATTTCTTAATTACTTCGATCATACATTAAATCTGAAGAACATAATATCACCATCTTGAGGATGATAATCTTTTCCTTCAAGTCTTAATTTGCCTGCTTCTTTTAATTTTGCTTCAGTTTTAAGTTCCATAATATCTTCATATCTATATACTTCAGCTTTAATGAAGCCTTTTTCAAAATCAGTATGAATAACGCCAGCACATTGAGGAGCACTCATACCAGACTTAAATGTCCAACCACGACATTCATCTTTTCCTACTGTAAAGAATGTTTCTAAACCTAATGTTTTATAAGCTTTTAATATTAGTTCATCTAATCCTGATTTATTAATGCCTAAATCTTTTAAGAATTCTTCTTTTTCTTCTTTAGATAAATCAGATAAATCTTCTTCAATTTTAGCTGAAATTGGAACAACTTCAGATCCTTCTTTTTCAGCATATTCTTTAACCTTTACATAATGAGGATTTGAATCAGGATTATTTATTTCTTCTTCTTTAATATTGCATATATAAATAACAGGTTTTTCACTTAAGAAATTCATTGTCTTTAGATATGCTTTTTCTGTTTCATTAAACTCTAAATTACGAATATTAATGCTCTTGCTTAAAGCATCATGTACCTTAGTTAAAATATTATATTCAAATACAGAATCTTTATCTTTAGTAGTTTGAGCTTTCTTTTCAACTTTACCAATTCTATTTTCACAAGTTACCATATCAGCCATTTGAAGTTCATAGTTAATGATTTCGATATCATCAACAGGATCAATACGATTATAAACATGTTGAATATCATTATCTTCAAAGCATCTAACAACATGACATATTGCGTCTACTTCTCTAATGTTAGCTAAAAACTTATTGCCTAAGCCTTCACCTTTACTAGCACCTTTTACAAGTCCTGCAATATCAGTAAATTCAAATGTTGTATATATTGTTCTTTCAGGTTCAAATAACTTAGAAAGATTAGTAAGTCTTTCATCTTTTACTTCAACAACGCCTACGTTTGGTTCAATAGTAGCAAAAGGATAATTTGCTGCTTCAACTCGCGAATTAGTAATGGCGTTAAATAATGTAGATTTGCCTACGTTTGGTAAACCAATAATTCCAGCTCTTAAACTCATAAATAATAACCTCTTTACACATCTATTTTAGCATTTTGTTATGATTAATATATGGACAAAAGAAGAACCAAAATACTTATTGCTATAGCTATTATTATCGTATTATTAATTACTATAGCCTTTTCAATTCCTTTTGTTAAATATATTGAAGATCCAGATAAGTTAAGAAAGATTATAGAAGCCGAAGGTGCTTTAGCACCACTAGCTTTTATTATTTTATCTATGATTCAAATAATAATACCTTTTATTCCAGGGGAACCATTTGAATTACTAGCTGGTTATATGTTTGGTTCTATTAAAGGATCATTATTATGTTTATTATCAGGTAGTATTTCTTCTGTATTAATAATTGTTCTTGTAAGAAAATATGGAACAAAACTAGTTGAATTATTCTTTAAGAAAGAAGAACACGAAAGGCTTAATCATTTAAAGAAAAAGAATGCTTTTCTTTTATATTCGTTAGTTTTTATTCTTCCAGGTACACCTAAAGATTTACTTTGTTATATTGGTGGATTAACTAAATTTGATTTAATACCATTAATAATAGTTACAACGCTTGGAAGGATTCCAGGTATTGTTACTTCTACTATTCCTGCTGATATTGCCGGTGATAAAAAGTATGAACTAGCAATAATCATATATGGAATAACAATAATACTTAGTATTATAAGTTTATTAATATATAACAACATTCAAAAGAAAAAGGATAAATAATTATCCTTTTTTATAAGAAGCTAATTAATTTTGTAATACTTCTTTTTTTCTTCTGCCAAGTCTTATCTTGTTCATACTCAATGAATTTCTTTAGTGGTTCTATATCTTGTTTATCATCAAAAGCTTGTAAACATTCATAATACAGTTTCTTATCTTCATCATAAATAATTAATGGTTTTATATTATGAATAATTAAATAGTAATTTAATAAAGTTCTACCCACTCTACCATTGCCATCTGCAAATGGATGAATAGATTCAAATTTTAAATGGAAATATGCAGCAATAGTAAGATAATCAGAAGAATCTTCGTTATTTATTTCTTTTAATAATTCATCTATTTCTTTTATGACTTCATTAGCTGGAGCACCAATTTCGGCTTTTCCGACAATATAGTCACCCTTCTTATATTCACCAGGTCTTTCGCCCTTTTCATATCTTCTTTCGTCATATGTGCCTTTAGTAAGTTCTTTATGGACGTTTAATATCAATTCATTTGTAATTGGATTTCTATTAACTAATTTATCTAATAAAAAGTTATAACAATCTTTTTGATTTTGAATTTCAAATAATGTTCTTAAGTCGCCAGAATAACCGGCAATTTTACCATTCTCAAATATTTCTCTTGTATCGTTATAATTAATTTCGTCGTTTTCTATTTTGTTTGAATGATATGCAAAAAGAACTTTGAAATCCTCAAAAGCGTTTTCTAAATCATTCTTAGTTTTATATTCAAATTGAATCATAAGTAAATTGTAACACAGAAAAAATAGCTATCTTTCTTTTCCAATAAAGTATAAAGCAATAGTACCATTACCAGTATGTGTACCAATAGTTGTACCTACATGATATATTGGAACATCTTTTATGTTTTTAAACTCTTCTTTTATCATGTTTACAACTTTACTTGCTTGTTCATCATAATTTGATGTACTTATATAACAATAATCGTTATAATCTAGACCATTATCACATAGCTCTTTCATCATATCGACTTGAGCACGCATAGCTTTTGTTTCAGTTCTAATCTTTTCTATAGGATTTAAAGTACCATCTTTTGGCATATTCATAAGTGGACAAATCTTAAGTGCTCCACCAACTAGTCCTGCAGCTTTTGAGATTCTTCCACCTCTTACATAACTAGTTAAATCAGTAGAAATAAATAAATGATGAATCTTTAATTTATTATCTTCTAACCATTTAATATTATCTAAAATATTAATTCCTTTTCTTCTATTATCATCAGCTTTAATAACTAACATTCCATATCCTGCAGATGCACCTAAAGAATCAATAACATATACTTTATTTTCGTATTTCTCATTTAATTCATCAGCTACCATCTTGGCTGTTTGATAATCTCCAGATAATCCACTTGATAAACAAATATGTAAAACATCTTTATTTTGTTTTAATAATTCTTCAAAGAATTCTTCATATGAACCATATCCTACTTGAGAAGTTGTAGGTTCAAGTCCGTTTTTTAAATCATCATAAAATTTTTCATATGGATAATCTTTAAAGAAATTATCATCATATTCTTTTCCATTAACAATAAATTTAAAACAAGCATATTTAATATCACGCTCATTTAATATATCTTCATTTAAATCACAAGTACTTGTACAAGTTATAAAGTATTCCATATCTTCACCTACCTGTATTAATTATATAAAACGAAAAGCCCTTTGAAGGGCTTTTGTTTTTATTGGAAGACCACTAATGAAAAAATTATTACACTATTATTAAAGCAAATTATTGTGAAAACAAAGTGAAAATTACATTATTTTAATCATTAGCATTCTATCTTTATTATTAATGTCTTTAAATACCTTTATTTCAGCGTTTTTAAAATATTGGTTCGCAAGATTAGTTAAATTTTCTTTTTGATCATAGCCCATTTCAAAGAATAATAATGCTTTTTCTTTTAGCACTTTGCTAGCATCTTCAAAAATCAT
>JAUNQJ010000087.1 GCA_030536265.1 Erysipelotrichaceae bacterium | reverse complement strand
GAATATAACTTTTCTTCAAAAGAAACAGTTAGTGGAAAGAAATCACTATCTTTTGCTTGGCTACTTGCACAAGCTGTAGATAATGTAACAGTGTCCTCATAACGGACTAGAACAGACCCCCCGGCCTGCTTTGCGATTTCACCAGTCTCGACGCTTAACTTACGACCGTAGAAATCAAAAGTAAACACTTCTTTCATTTTTTTCTCTTCTTTCTTTAATTTAACCTAATAATAATATCATAATTAGCACTCATTTAATAGGCTGAGCATCATAAAAGGATGTATTTCTACACCCTTTTCCCTTCTTCTGTAAGCTTTTTTAGCTTTCTAATAATCTTTGTATTTAGTTCCTTTTTAGTTAAACGCCACTTCCAGTTTCTTCCGCCTAGAGTAGCTGGAGCATTCATTCTGCCCTTTTCTCCAATGCCCAATAAATCTTGAGCCTGAACTATACACAAATTAGCTCTACATTTTTCTAATCTTTCGATTGCAATCCAATTAAATTCATTATAATCAGAAATTCTAAAGTAATCATTAATATAGTTACGTTCAATAAAATCGGAATTATTAATCCATCCCATGCATGTTTCAGTATCGTGAGATGTAATATAAGCTACTGTATTTTTGTGATATGTATGAGGCAAGTGTTCGTTATCTCTTTCACCATTAAAACCAAATCTAAACACTCTCATACCAGGATAACCAGAACTATCTAAAAGTCTTCTCATACTCTTTGTTAAAGCACCTAAATTTTCTGCAATAATCTCTACATTTTTTACATTTTGATTAATAGCATTAATAAAATCCATTCCTGGTCCTTTATGATGATTTCCGTTAACCGCATTAATAGAACCATAATCTACAGAATAATAAGTATCTAGTCCAATAAAATGATCAATTCTAATTGCATCATAAAACTTAGATAAATTATTTAGTCTATTAATCCACCATGAATAATTATCTTTCTTGTGTTTCTTCCAATCATAAATTGGATTGCCCCATAATTGACCTTCATTTGAGAAATAGTCAGGTGGAACGGCTGCGACTTCAGTTGGAATCTTATTTTTATTTATTTTAAATAAATCAGGATTGCTCCAAACATCACACGAATCCATGGCAACATATATTGGACAATCACCAAATATTTTTATTCCAGCATTATTTGCGTAAGCTTTTAAATTCTTAAATTGTTTATAAAAGAAATATTGAATTACCGTCCAAAATCTTATTTCAGATTTATTTTTTCTTTTAAATTTCTTAATTGTATTTTCTTTAGCTAATCGATATTCGTCTGGCCAATTTAACCAATCACATCCATTAAAAAAATTCTTAATAGACATGAATAAAGCATAATCGTTTAACCAATCGTTTTCTCTTACAAACTTTATATATTCTTTATTATCAACAAAATTATTCACAGCAATTCTTAATACATCAAATCTTTTTTCATATAAAGTACCATAGTCTACTTCATCTTCTTTTTTAAACCATTTAATAGATTGATATTCTTTTTTCTTTAATAATTTATCTTTAGCAAGTAAATCAAAATCTATAAAATATGGATTACCTGCAAAAGCAGAAAAACTAGTATATGGAGAATCACCAAAAGAAGTTGGACCAATTGGTAAAATTTGCCAATATGATTGACCAGCTTTTTTTAATGTATCAACAAAGTTGTATGCTTCTTTTCCAAGAGTTCCAATTCCATAATCACTTGGTAAAGAAGATATGTGAAGTAATACTCCAGAAGATCTTTTCATCTTTTAATATTTTACAATACAAACAAAAGAAAAAGCGTATTTCTACGCTTTATTTTCTTAAACCTAATTTGTCAACTAATGCACGGTATCTGTTAACGTCAGTCTTCTTTAAATATTCCATGAAGTTTCTTCTTTTACCAACCATCATTAGTAAGCCTCTATTAGAATGGAAATCCTTAGGGTTCTTTTGCATATGTTCAGTTAATTTATTAATTGTAGCTGTTAATACAGCAACTTGAACTTCAACTGAACCAGTATCGCCCTCTTTAATAGCATATTCCTTAATTAGAGCTTGTTTCTCTTCTTTAGATAACATTTCTTTTCTCCTTTTCTTTATTTAGATTGAAACCAAGTATAAGATCGGAGTGTTCTTAAACCTAGCAACAATTCCTATTTATAATAACATAATCCAACTTCATTAACAAGTGGAAAAATTAAGCC
>JAUNQJ010000032.1 GCA_030536265.1 Erysipelotrichaceae bacterium | reverse complement strand
GCAAAACCAATATCATAATCTCCTTTAACTATTTCTGCTTTCAAAGATTCTAAGTGTGTTGAACCACAACCATTATTTATATTAGTACCATTAGGATTATAGTTTATAGCTGTAACATTGCAACCCAAATCAAGTAATACTGGATATGCAATTGAAGAATTGGAACCATTTGCACAATCAACCAATACTTTAAAATTACTTAAATCATTTGGATAAAGATTATGAATCCATTCCATGTAATGTTTCAACCCTTCAGGGTATTCATAGATTATTCCTATTTCATCATGATTCTTATAAGGAATTCCTACTGGATTATCCATATATTCTTCAACTTTATCTAAAATATCATCTTTAAATTTGATGCCATCATTAGAAAAACATTTAATACCATTGTCATAATACGGATTATGAGATGCAGAAATCATGATGCCTAAATCAAATTCATCGTATTGAGCAACATATGCAAGACATGGAGTTGAACAATATCCTATTTGATATGCATCACAACCACTAGCGGCAATACCAGCAGATAACATGTTTTCAAACATTGAGCTTGAAAGTCTTGTATCCTTACCTATTACTATTTTTCCGCTGTAGTTTTTATTTGCGTAATCACCTAAAAATCTGCCGATATTAAAAGCCATATCTAATGTTAGAGTTTCGTTAGCAACTCCTCTAACACCATCGGTTCCAAAATATTTTCCCATATTATGAATTAGCCTCAACTACTGTTACATGTACACTACCAATTTCAAGTTTTAAATTAACATATGGATTATTCTTTGATTCAACATATAAAGGAATATCATATGTTCCAACTTCTTTTGGCATTTCAAAATAAACATTTATTTCATTTGGATCAACAGCATCAATATTCTTTTCAGATCCAGAAACAATTACATTAACTTCTGTATAATCTATTTCTGATATACCTAAGTTTTCTGTATTATTAATAGCATTCAAAGGAATTCCATATAATGTAGTCTCTTCAACTGCAGCTAGACTTACCTTAACATTAACAACACTTACATCTGATGCGTTAACACCACTTGGTAAAGTTACAGGAAGAATTAATTCCAAACTTGCATTTTCACTGATTGTAGACATATCAAAGTTAACATATAGTTCAGATATTGAATCTATTACACTTTGTGGACCATAAATTCTTGTTGTTTGATGGTCTGTAATTACAGCTTCATCAATAGCTAAGCCTACTGGAGGTTGTCCTGTAGGATTTAGTTTAATTGCAACTTCATTACTTGGTGAACTTACTTTTACAGTAACTTTAACCTTTTCAGGAACGATTTCAGCATTGATAGCTTTACCATTCTTATCATATGCAACAATTGGTGCTTCTGTTTCAAAATCACCTGTTGCTCCACCAACATCAATTAATGCTTTAACTAAAGCGATTGAATTTAATGTATCTTGAGAAGCACGAATATTAATCTTTGATCCTTGATTAAATTGTGGTGTACCTAAGACATACTTAGAATCCATATTATTTTGATTAATGTAATCATAGCTCAAATCAAATTGTTTAGTTGTTTTCTTCTTTAAGGTAATAGTAACTTCACTTGGCGAAACAATAGATGTAACACTATCACCATAACCAACAGCGCTCATCTTAACGGTATGAGTACCTTCTGTATAGCCTTCTAGATCTATTTGACAATAACCTTTTTTAGCTGCAGCATTTGTAACGTTTGCAGCTTCACCAGTAATTACTACTTCACAAGCTTGTGGAACACCGGTTAATTCAAATGATTCGGAATTATATCTAGAATTGATTGATATATTACTTAAAACTTTAGAACTTGTTAGAGCAGTATTTGAATCATCATATGTTGCTACAAAGTATGCTAAACAAGCTAAACATAAAGCAAATAAAGCTGAATACTTAGTCGATAAGAATAATCTATCAAAAATGCCAGAAATCCATCTAAAAAACTTTAGAATTCCTTCTTCCATTCCTTCATAAGCGCCTCGAGTATTTGCATTTTTATTCGCAATTTTCTTAGCGTTTTCTGTCTTTTCTATCGATACTTTATTGTTGTTCTTGTCCATCATTTGAATCCTGTA
Source organism: Erysipelotrichaceae bacterium (assembly GCA_030536265.1). Taxonomy (GTDB): domain Bacteria; phylum Bacillota_I; class Bacilli_A; order Erysipelotrichales; family Erysipelotrichaceae; genus Colivicinus. The sequence goes on along the minus strand of JAUNQJ010000032.1, from coordinate 6,954 downwards.
AATTATTCTCTATAGATACAACGCTATCGTTATCATTGATATTATCAATCTTATTCACGATAATATCTTCGATTGTATTGTTCTTTTCATATTTAATACGATTGTTAAACGGAACCTTCATATCAGGTTCTTTATTTTGCTCAACTTCTTGTTGCTTATGAGCTTTTCTTCTAAACAATCCGTGTTTTTCGTTTCCTTCTTCTTCTATAACAACATCATTGTTTTCTTCAATCAATGAACTTCTTCTATGTGAATTCTTTTCGATTGCTGTAGCATCACCACAAATAACTCTTCTTAAGTATTCCTTTAATTGTTGTTCATCAACTGAGAAAATTCTGCCATTTTCTGCAATAGAAATAGCACTAGTTTCTTCTGATACAACAATTGTTAAACAGTCACTAACTTCAGCTATACCTAAAGCAGCTCTATGTCTTGCACCATATCTAGATGATAAATTCACATTTGTTGGTGGGAAGTAAGCACTAGCACAAGCAACCTTTGCACCTTGAATGATTACAGCACCATCATGTAATGGTGTAGTTGTCATAAATATAGAACACAATAATTCTTTACTTACTTCAGCGTTTACTTGAATACCAGTCTTAATATAATCTTGTAAAGATTGTGATTGTTCAATTGCGATTAAAGCACCAACTCTACTCTTAGATAAAGTAACAGCTGCTTCGTATAATTGATCAACCAATTTTTCTTTTTCATTTGATAATAATGAAGATATCCTTGATAAAGCATTAGTCTTACCAATCTTTTCTAACAACGCTCTAATTTCTGGTTGAAAGATAATGATACAAGCAAGTAATCCCCAGTTGATAAAGATATCAGTGAAATATGTTAAGGTTGATAAACCTAATAATTTTGCTAAACCATTTATTGCAACGATTGCAATAATACCTTTAAATATTTGTACAGTACGATTGTTGTTTCTAATAGCTTTCATGGCATAATAAAAAACAAACCACATAATGCCAATATCTATAACAACTCTGAATACTTCCCAAATATTTTGGATAGTTAGATTGATATTATAATCAGCCACAACAATCCTCCTTTACAATTTATTATTATACCAAAACAAAAGGACTTATAGAAAGTCCTAATTTATTAAATATTGGAGCGCTTTATGAGAATCGAACTCATACCCTTTTGAATCGGAATCAAACGCTCTATCCATTGAGCTAAAAGCGCATTAGTTTGTTGAACCAAAACCACCATGCCGCTCTTGCTTAATATCATCTTCTTTTGCTAGATAATATTTATAAAATATACCTTGCACAAATCTATCACCAACATTAATAGTAAGATCCTTATCTCCTCTATTAATTACACCAACTATAATGTGTCCTTCATTATCAGCGTTAAAATAATCAGAATCAATAATACCAACTGTATTTAATAAACACATTTGATATTTGAAGCCTAATGAACTTCTTGGATATATTTGCAAAACATAACCATCATCAATCTTGCATCTAATACCTGTAGGAATCTTTGCACTTTCACCCGGTTTTAAAGTTATAGTTACAGGACTATAAAAATCATAACCAGCGCTGCCAGAAGTCGCTCTAAAAGGCATTTTTACAGCTAAATAACTATCATCTTCAATATTTAATAGATTTTTTAAATCAATTTTATATTGTTTTTCACTAACTTTAATAAATTCTGCAATTTCCATATCTAAATTTTAGCATAATAACTTGTAAAAACTTATAAAGTGTGTGATAATAATAAAGCGCAAAAGACATATAAAGCGCCTTGGCATGAAGAAGTACTCAAGAGGTTCAAGAGGAGGCCCTGCTAAGGCCTTAGGTCGGCTTGTCTGGCGCGCGGGTTCAAATCCCGCCTTCTTCGCCAAAACATATGCAGATGTAGTTCAATGGTAGAACGCGACCTTGCCAAGGTCGACACGAGGGTTCGATTCCCTTCATCTGCTCCATTAAAAACAAAAGCCTTAATTCAAAGGCTTTTTTTGTTGCTTACTATATGTTTGAGGGCTTTTTGAGGGCTTTTTTATTTTAAATTTATTATTTCTCTACTAACTTCAATAGTTTGTTCTTCAGATTGTTCAAAGTCAGATAATATAAACTTGCCATCCTCAACTTTATTAATTAAGTCATAACCTTTGTTAATTTCAATCTCCATCGAGAAAAAACTATCTTGTTTTTCAAACGATACTTCTAATTCACCAAAATTAAATATAACAGCTCTTGTCTCCCACCAATCATAATTAACGCTTCCATAAGTTTTTGAAACAAAATGATCGTTGATTAAAGTAATTGATTTTATTTCTTTATTAATTTCAGTTTCAATAATATCGTCCCTATTAACTAAAATATTATCCCAATTTGTTTGGTTAACTCTGCATATGGTTGCTTCGTTATCCCAACCCATAAAATCTACTTGTTCAAAATCATTATTCATTTTATAAGACTCATTATTAATCATGAACCCTAAAACCTGTGTTACTGTATTTGTGAACAAAAATTTCTCGTGCTTATACTTATTAAATGTTTTTCCTATAAAACTTTTAAATAATTCTTGATCATATCTGTAATCATTTGTTTTCATTATTTTTCCTCCGTAAAATGTATCTTTTGTGATTTTAATTTGCCATGAGCATCGCTGCCCTTAATATTTATATCGACTGCTGGTGATCCATCTGATGATGATGTAGGTCTAAATGTAAGAATTGTTCCATCTTCCATTTTCGTGGTATGACCTTTACCGCCTTCTAAAGGGTTTTCAATTCCTCCATATGCAATTTTATCGTAAAAATCTTTAGCTGTTTGTAACGGATTTTTACTTTCAATGATTCTCACATAGTTGTCCTTTGATTTACTTTTTTTACCAAAATAACCATCTTTGTAGCTATAGAAATGTGATACCATATTTACATTTTCAGAAATATTATGATAATAACTAGCACCGCCTTTATACACGCCCATTATCGTTCCTCCTTGTGAGTTTGTTCAAACTCACTTGGATAACGATGAAATCTTGTTTTATCCTCTAATCCTTGGAAAACATCTTTTGGCATGCAGCCATGTACTAACACATCTTTAGGTTCTAAGACTTCAAGCATTTTGATTAAACCTGCTCGAAATAGTTCTTTCTGTTCCTTTGATTTGCAACATCCATGTGTGCTTATGGCAACTATGCTATTTTTCGGAACGCCAAGGAAACAAAATTGGTAACTTTTTTCATCAGTCCATCTAATGTTCGGTATAACTGGTATACCATTTCTTTGATAATAAAAGCCAATCGCTCTATTGAAGTAAGTACTCATTTTTAATAGACATAGCGAATTACCAATACCCATAGAAGGATCTGGAGAAATAATTCCATCATATTGTCTAAATAAAGGAGCATACTTCTTTGCATTATTCAAGACACGAGCAAATCCTTTGTCATGAATATAGAAGTGAACATATCCTCTTTTATCTTTCTTTGTCTTAGCTTTGTTAAAAGGGACAAGTTCTTTTGGTATCTGAGTGTTTTTCATGTTGGCAAGAGCAACTATTCCATCCTCACCAACAACTCTAGCTCCCTCAGTAAGCTCGTGATGATATCCATCATCATATAAAATTTTTCCCATAGTTATTTAACCTCCTTAACGAGAAAACATTGACAGCCATACTTTGACTGCTCTCGCCGGTGATGTTAAAATAACCATGGATGGAGGTTAATTTATTAACCGGCTCTAGACTCGATAATTGCTCCAACAATTGTCGAGTTTTTATTTTATTGTGCATATTTCACACCTCATCTTTCTCAGTTTAACGTCTCCATACATCTTTTGCTCTCTCCTCCGCTTCTTGTTCATCAACATCATAGTAGTCGTATTTTCTTTTATTTGGAAAGGCTTCATTTAGAAAACCGTTAAACTGTAACATAATAGAACTTGTATCCATTGATTCTTTATACCAATCAGGATATCTACCAAATTCTTCTAGTCTGATATCATACGCTTTAGCTGATGCTTTAAATACACTTTCTAATCTGTTTTGATTTCGAACACTATAGCCTCTTTTTACTACTTCTTGTATTATCGCTTCAGGCATTAATAACTCTGCAGCGAATACATCAGCTTCTCTTTCTTGAACTTTATCGTTTTTTAATGTTAAATCGTGTCCTAACAATATATGTCCTAACTCATGACATATGGTAAATCTTCTTCTTCCTTCACTAGATAGTTTGTCATTGTATTCAATATAATACTTTCCGTTTTCTTCATAAGAATTACCTAATAAATTACTTTGTGACAAATCTTCGTTTGTTAAATCGCTATATTTAACAATAGTAATATTGTAATTTTTAATACCTTTTTCTATCGCTTTCTTAATATTGATTGGAAAGGAATTTTGTTCTATTGTTAATAGAACTATATCTGCTTCTTGTACGCACTTTTTTAAGTTTACATTAGACATCTTCATCCTCACTTTCTTCTTCTTTATTTGCATTTGGAACAAAAGCATCGATAATTTTCATAGCCTTTTCTTTTTCTTCATCAGTTAATTTGTTCCAATTTCTAAATGCTGCTTGTCTTTGCGATGCTCTTTTATCGTTACCTAGTAAATAATCTATGCTTTCATCAAATATTTCTGACAACTTTAATAATACTGAATCATTAGGCACAGTACCTTTATCTTCCCAGTAGTATACTGTGTTTTTCCCTAAACCGACCAACTTTCCTAATTCTTCAAGTGTAAGGCCTTTCTTCTTTCTTAATTCAGATATTCTTTTTTTAAATACCTCGTTTCCCATAATAAACTCCTCCTACTCACACATATATATTACACCACTTATTGAACTGTTTCAATACTTTTGTTCATTTATATTGAACTTTCAATTTTAATAAAAGAATGGCTCTAGATTTAATCGTCACCATTCTTCTGTAGTTTTAACTAAACAAAACTGTTCATAATACTCAGACTACGAGTATAGCTATCCCTCAATAGAACTTTGTATCATTAGTATCTCAATTAGATACTCAGTTGATAGCTAGTCCTACTAGGATAGTTTCTAAGCAATTATATGCCATTGTTTATCACCTCCTATGCTTTTATTATCTCATTTTTACATAAGTGTTTAGTATAAAGAATTAAACTGTTTGTTATTTGCCTTTCTATATTCAGCAATTCTTCTATCAAGCGTTGCCATAGAAACATTTAGTTTCTTGCAAATATATTTCTTTTGTATTTCGCCATCTTGCCATCTATTGTATAAAGATATGAATTCGTTTTGATCTATTGGTTTTTTAACTCTACCTTTATACTTACCATTAGCTTTAGCTATAGCAATGCCTTCTGCTTGTCTTTGTTTGATAGTTTCTCTTTCAAATTCAGCTAATGAGCTAAAGATAGAGAATACTAACTTGCCTTGAGGAGTAGTAGTATCTATATCCCCTTCTTTTAATGATTTAAACTTAACACCTTTGTTATTAAGTTGTTCTATTAAACTAATAAGGTTCGATAGAGATCTACCAAATCGGGAAATACTTTCCACTATTACTGTATCTCCTTCTCTTACATAATCCATCATCTTAATAAGTTCTGGTCTATCCTTGATATTCTTGCCAGATACTTTTTCTTCAAAGTATTTATCTATTTTTAGATCTTTGAAAAGTTCTCTTTGACGAGCTGTGTTTTGATCTTCTGTTGATACTCTAATGTATGCGATGTTTGACATTTCTATACCTATAATTCATTTTTCCAATTGCTAATATTCGATTCAATTATTTTATCTTTTCCAATATCAATAATATATTTACATTTATCATCATATTCGTCATCGTTGTGTACGTATAAATGAACTTTGCTATTTGGTATAACATTTTTAAAAATCTCAATAAAATAAGGCTTATCTATATCGTTTAAGCTACACCCTAAAATAAATATTTCATTAACATCTGATAAATTAATAAAAAACTCTTTATTTTTATCTATTATTTCATTTGTCTTTTTTCTGAAATAATCAAATGTATACTCGATAGGTTGTTCAGCGTTCATTGCTAAATCGTTTTTTTCAAAATATGTCCTATCAAAAGTATCGTTTCCATGCCCAACTATCAAATCATTAAAATCGCAAACATAACCATGAATGTGTTTAACATTTTTAATGCCATAAACTGTTTCTAAAGTGCTTGTATAATTGAAATTTAAATAAATGTCGTCATTGCTTAAATCTTTAAACTCTTCTCGCTTTAGATTAACATCTATTTCGTCCTCAACGTCTTCAATCCATTCTCTAAATAATTTGCTCAATATATGACATGATGAATATATATCGTTTGCCATATCTTCTATATTGTTTCCTGCATTGAAAGGATCAAGATCTCCATCTTTATCATAGATTAGTTCAGCATCTTCTAGTGGCTTTGTCCAATCAACAAACCCTAAAGCATTCTCGTAGTCTTTCCAAAGTTCGCAGCCAACAATTTCGCAAGCTTCATCTATTAAAGGCAAAAAATAACTAATAAATTCGTTATCAGAATAACCCTCAAGACCTTTACCATTAGAACTATAAGATGGTACCCCATAAATTTCTTTTATATTTTTATTTTTTTCACAAAGCCATGCTCTAAAATCGTTATATCCCGTAGATAAATTGTGCCTTAAGTCAAATCCATTTCCAAATACATAAAGTTTTTTCATTTTATCGTCCTTCTTTAAGGTGTACCCATATGATGTTCTTAAATATTATATCATATAAGTCTATATCGTTTCATATGATATATTTTTATATCATATGAAAATTTTAGACTATATGACATTCCAAAGAATCAATCGGCTGAATGATTATGTTAATTATTCACCATTTAATTAATGGCATTAAGATATGGAACTGTAAGGATACTTATTTTGATAGATAATAAAATAGTGCCTATACTTAAAGGTAATGACACTATTATATTTTTATATTAAATATTTTGCTAATAAT
>JAUNQJ010000086.1 GCA_030536265.1 Erysipelotrichaceae bacterium | reverse complement strand
CTTTTTATTATTACTTTTTAATTAAAGCACAATACAAATCACAAACGTTAGTACCTGTTGGACCAGTTTTAATTAGTCCACCATGTTTTTCTAAGTAATGATATGAATCGTTAATTGCTAGGTATGCATCAATTTCAGCATTCCAAGAATCTTTATCAGCATATCCACCAGCAGCATCAGTAGGACCATCAGTTCCATCAGATCCAACTGCGAATACTGCAGCATTTTTGTCTGATAAGTAAGCAGCCATACGACATGCCATTTCTTGGTTTCTTCCACCTAAGCCATCGCCTTTAACTTCAACAACAAGTTCACCACCTGTTACGATACAAACATCTTCATTATCATTTAGATGTTCATCAATTAATGTTTCCATATATTTAGCTGCATCTTTAACTTCTGATGTTAAAGCAGGTTCTATATAAACAACTTTATATCCTAACTCTTCAGCTTTCTTTTTAGCAGCACGTTTTAATTCTTCGTTATTACCTGTGATATAAGTTTCAACATTATCTAAATGTTTAACTGTATCATGATGTAATAATTCCATAATCTTATCATTTAGTTTAAGATCATATTTCTTAACGATGTTTAATGCATCTTCAGTAGTAGAAGCATCAGGGTAAGCTGGGCCTGAAGCTATCATATCTAATGGATCGTTAATGATATCAGATAAGATAATATCCATAACTTTAGCAGGGGCACAGATTTCTGCGAATCTACCACCTTTAACTTTTGATAATCTCTTACGGATAGTATTAATTTCATTAATGTTAGCTCCACATTTTAATAATTGAGAGTTAACATCTTGTAATTCTTCAAGTGTAACAAGTGGTGCTTCAAATAGTGCAGAACCTCCACCAGATACAAGAATTATTACTGTATCATCTTCAGTTAAGTTAGAACACATTTCAATTGCAGTGTTTGCACCTAATACTGAATTATCATCAAGAATTGGGTGACCAGCTTCAATGATTTGAGTGTTCTCTAATGGTCCTTGAGAATGGCCATATTTTGTAACAACAAGGCCTTTATCAACTTTAATTTGAGAAAGTGTCTCTTTTGCCATAGTGTAAGCCGCCTTACCTAGAGCGATCATTATTGTTTTTCCTTTTGGCTCCTTATAGTTCTCTAGGGCTTTCCTTACAGCTGCACCTGGTAATACTTCCTTAATAGAAAAGTCGATTATTTTTTGTGCATCATTATATAGTAAGTTATTCATGCCTTTATTATACCAATTATGTCGACAATTATGTAAATGCTTACAAAGTGCTAAATTAAAGGTAGTTTGAGCGTTCAAACTATTATTAAGATATAATTAATTTACATGTTGCAAGTAAAAAATATATCAAAAACGTATAAAACAGGCGATTTAGTACAAGTTGCATTAGATGATGTATCTTTAAATCTTAGAGATAATGAATTTGTTGCTATCCTTGGTCCATCAGGTTCAGGAAAGACAACATTATTAAATATTATCGGTGGTTTAGATAGATACGATGAAGGTGATTTAATCATCAATAATGTATCTACTAAGAAATATAAAGATAGAGATTGGGATGCATATAGAAACCATACCATTGGTTTTGTTTTCCAATCTTATAATTTAATTCCTCACCAAACAATACTTGCAAACGTTGAACTTGCTTTAACTATATCTGGTGTATCAGCTAAAGAAAGAAAAAGAAGAGCATTAGCTGCACTTGATGAAGTAGGGTTAAAAGATCAAGCACACAAAAAACCTAATCAAATGTCAGGTGGACAAATGCAAAGAGTTGCTATTGCTAGAGCTTTAGTAAACAATCCTGATATTTTGTTAGCTGATGAACCTACTGGTGCCTTAGATACAAAAACATCTATCCAAGTTATGGATCTATTAAAGAGTGTAGCAAAAGATAGACTTGTTGTTATGGTTACGCACAACCCAGAACTTGCTACTGAGTATGCAAATAGAATTGTTAAATTGCAAGACGGTCATATTATTTCAGATACAAATCCATTTGTTGTAGAAACAAAACCTGAAAAGATTAAACATATGAAACTTGGTAAAGCAAGAATGGGATTCTTTACTGCTTTATCATTATCTTTTAATAACTTATTAACAAAAAAGGGAAGAACAATCTTAACTGCCTTTGCTGGTAGTATTGGTATTATTGGAATTGCTTTAATTCTTTCTTTATCTCAAGGATTCCAAAACTATATTGATAAGATACAAGAAGA
>JAUNQJ010000004.1 GCA_030536265.1 Erysipelotrichaceae bacterium | reverse complement strand
TATTATAGGTATATTATAATACGTTTTCGATTATTAAACATTTGATAATAAAAGGCTTATACAAGCCTTTTAATAAATTTTGGTTATTTAGCTGAATGCTTTTGTTCACTCGGGATATATTCTTCATTAACATTATCTGATTCATACGAAATCATTTCTTTTACCATAATATTCCATATATCTTCAGTTATAATGCCTTTGCCTATTGCTACTTTGATATATTGCAATTTATATGCTTTAATTGCATTTTCTTTAATAGCAGGTATATCTTCAGGTGTAAATACTCCGTATTTAATGATATCTATATACTTCTTAACAACATTAACTTTCATATTTGAATCATAATCGAAAATATTTGAAACTAATGTATATATTCCATCTTCCATCGTTAACATGCCTTCTGCAATACAATCGAATTGATCTTCTGTCGCAATAAAGAATGTGTCTACTGGTTTACTAGAATAGTTAACGCCTAATAATGTTTCCCACGAGTCATTATCAGCATTATAGAATTGTTGTCCTATATAATCATTAATATTTTCGCGATTAATAGTAATATACTTATTTTCTTGTTTGTTATAGAAACTATGAGCAGTAACAATATTTACATCAATATCATTTGTGAAATGTAATGTCATTAAGCCAGTTACAGGTTCTTCATATTGCCAATAATCCATTATCTTTGCATGTGATAATTTACCAGTATTATGATCAAAGATTCTAATATCATCACCTTCTTGAAGTGTTTCTACTGGCTTTCTTGAACCATCGGCCATGGTGATCATAGTTCCTGCAGCTAAACATGCTGGTGGATTCCAATTTGCATACAATGTTATATCACTAGTGGGTTTATCGGTTAAAAAATTCCATTGATTTTCGCAAGAAGCCTCTTTATACCAGCCTAGAAATTCGTGTCCGTCTGCAGTTGCAACCACTTGCGGAGTTGTTACCAACATGTTATCTATTGTCTTTCTATTAGATGGGAAGCTTGTTGTCTCAACGCCATTTTTTTCGAATGTTATAGTATGAAAAGTAGGTAATACCGCTGCATCACCACCACCTACACATTTTCCTAACACATTGCCAAAAGCAACATCATAGTGGAACCAATCGCCTACTTGTAAACCACTACAATCGCTTTTTGAAAACATAACGCTCGAATCAAAAGAATATTTATCTTGTGAATACTCGTAACAGCAAGTTAAAAATTTATTTCCATCTTCTGCATATATATAATATAGAGGTTGACCAATATTACTGCATGTTGGCGTTGGAGTTGGAGTTGGGGATGGAGATGGAGATGGGGATGAACTATCTTTCTTATCATCAGAATGATAATCAACTACAGTATGAAAATACTTGTTATGATCTACAATCACATCGTTTCCATCTGGATCTTTTATAGTTGAACCATATACAGCTGTAGTCCTGCTTATTTCATTATCAAATTGATCATATACAACAACCCAAAATTTTACTCCCGTATAATCAACTTCATTTTCTTCTATTACTTCTATGTCTTTTAGTTCTACATTACCATTCAAATCTTTATATATAATAATGTAGTATGTGCCTTTAATTACTGGATTAGTAGTTTTAGTGCCATTTGCCAAGAATTTATAGTTTGTACCAGCTACAACTTGTGTTGCCACTAATTCTACTGGTTCATATTTAGCACCTAATAATCCATCTACAGCTTTATTGAAGATTTCTATCAATTCATCATTTAAACTCTTATCTTCAGCTTCAGTAAAGCCACCTAAAATAGTATCCTCTTCTTCTTTTGTTTCTTCTTGAATAGTAGGTTCATCTAAAACAGTTGGTTCTTCTTTATTAGTATTACAGCCAACTAGTGTAAATAACATAAATGTTGTTAATAAGATAGTTAATAGTTTTTTCATAATTAATCCTTTACATAATTATAGCCTTTTAATTATTACTTTTAAAGAGTAAAAAGAAGCCTTAAACAGGCTTCTTTTACTTACTTATCTCTTTACATACTACAATTTCTAGTATATTATCATCTTCTTCATAACATGTTTGTAATTTTAATGTATTATCAGTATTATTTAGTTTAATACCTGTATCATATAGTTTTACTTGTTCAAGATTATTAATATACCTATCATAATATCCTTCATCTATATTTCCTTTTAAGTCTATATTATAGTTTGTCCTAAAGTATTGAAGATTATCATAATCATCATTACTTAAATTAAACAAGTATACATATACTACTTGGTAGTTCTTTGTTTCTTCTTTAAGTTTTAATGATACATATTTATTATTTTCATAATTATCTTTATTTAATAATGATTCAAGTGGTGAAAACTTTAATTCTTTATTTGGATCCATTGTTTTAGGATATAAGTGTCCATATATTATTATGTTTTGATCAGATAATGAATTTCTATAATCCATAAATACTGTTCCACCTATATCAAAATTGTTATTAATATCTTTTCTTAAATAAACATCATTAAGTGAACAACTACCACCTTCACATCCTTTATTATAATCATTAACTATAACTCCAGTATTATAAGCAAATATAACATTATCATTTAAAGACCCTTTTGCCTGTAAAACAGGCTCGTTTATTATTTCTGAATCAAATACTAATTGTCCTATATAATCATCGTTAATTGATTTATAACTAGCGTATTCTTCGTTAATAAATTCTAGTTTATTATCTAAGTTACTCTTATCTTTTATTTCAATATCATTTGAATCATTATTATTAATTAAAATAATTATAGATATAGATATCAATAACAATAAAGATATAATGATCATTCTTCTTTTCATACATTGTTATTTTATCAGTTAATAACATTAATGGCATCGAGGTCGCAATTTGTGACTTCAAAAATAAAAAAGTTGTCTTTATGGCAACTTATTTACTTTTTAATGAATCCTGTTGGATCATCTATATTCTCTATGTGTCCATCAAGGCCACAATGAGATATATCAATATCAATTTCTTCATAATTGTTTATTGATTCAAAATTGTTTGATTTTGGATTAATATCTGTTGTTATTCTATCTTTTTCTAATTTGTCCATAATGTTACCTTTTTGCTTGAATTCTATATAGCTCTAAAATATAGAATTATTATACCCTTTACTATCGTACTTATATTCATTATAATATAAGTACGATAGTTATATGAAAAAAGGATTAAACAAAGAAATCATAACAACAAAAGAATCAAGAATTAAAGGTTATTCAAAAAAAGAATTCTATGATTTTATAAAAGAGAATGAGTATGAAAAAATATCTCATGGCATATATGCAAGCAAAGACACGTTTGTAGACCCTTTGTTAGTACTTAAGATGCGTTGCCCTAGAGCTGTTGCCTCTCATGATGAAGCTTTGTATTATTTTGGATTAACTGATAGAGAACCATTAAAACCTACTTGCACAATTAATTCTGGATACAATGCAAGCAAATTGAAAAAAGCAGGTTATAAAATTTATTATGTTAATAATAACTTATTAGATATTGGAAAAACAAAAGTAATTGATAATTTTGGAAATGAAATATATATGTATAATCTTGAAAGGACTATTTGTGATTTGATTAGAAACAGAAATAACTTTGAAGTTATTGAAATAAGTAATGCATTAAAAAAATATTTAAAAAGAAAAGACAAAAATATTGATTTATTATTTAAGTATGCTAAAGTGTTTAGTATAGATAAAATTATTTTTAATTATTTATCAATATTATTGTAAAACGAACGAATATAAGGCATATTTACACTATATCGCGCTATATAACAATATATAAATTTGTAAAGTATAATATATAAATATGTAAAGTAGAATATAAAAAGAAGTTGTCGCTTTTGCGACAACTTATTATTTTAGATTGTTTTTAACCGTTTTTATCAGTTTATTGTACATAGGTAATCCTATTAACATAATGACAATAAATTCACTTAATGTTATTTGTAATATGGTGATAGGTATCATATTTATGTTGTTTGTTATAAAGCCTAGTTCTATACCTACTATTATTCCGTTTGTTAATACTATTGATAAACAAGATAGTATTGGTAGGTTTTTATATCTTTTATTTCTTAATAAGTAAGCTAATAAGCATCCTAGTAATGTAGCAGCACTACCAAATACAGCATCAACAATGCCTAAGCCACCAAATAACAAGTTTGATAATAAGCATCCTATGGTATTAGCTATTATGGCGTAAGGAAATTCAATAGCTAATAAGCATAGTATCTCACTTATTCTAAATTGAATAACACCAAAGCTTATTGGTTCTAATACCAAGCATAATACAACATATATAGCTATAATTATTGAAATATTAAATATTCTTTTACTTTTCATACTTATTTATTATATTAATAAAGCTCGTTTTTTAACGAGCTTTATTAATTATTCTTCATATATTATTTTTTCAAATGCATAATCTCTTAATGCTTCATCTGATGCGTTGTTCCATAATAACTTATTATCTTGTATCTCAAATGATCCTAAATAATTAACAGCTGTTTCTTCATCAGTTATTAATTCATAGTTTTCATCATATACATAATGGCCAATTGTTTCTCCACCATATACTAATTTATTATCTTGTTTTGTCGCATTCATTGAATATGTATATGATTCTAAGTCTGAAAAATTAACATTAATATTTAGAACATATTCATCTTCTACTCTTTCAACATATAAGTATGTATTTGGATTATTAATTTCTTCATAATCTCCAACAATTGGATCATCTCTATGCCATTTCATGATTAATTCTAGTTCTAGGCATATGTTAGAGAAATCCTCTTCGCTATAAGTTTCTACTCCTTCTCCAGTTAAGACGATAGTGTATTGTTTAGAACCATCAAAGAATCTATCTAAATAGAAATCGTTTGTGTACATTCCATAGCTTTGACCTGGTTCGAATATATTATTTTCATCATAGATACCACTAATATCTTCTTCAGTATTAATAGCACCTCTAATAGTCCATGAGTAACCATTTAAATCAAAATCATATTGAGCTATTTTATCAGCTATAACAAAATATTTCTCGTTTTCTTTACCCATAACACCAGGTGAAACAATTGATACGCCTACTTTTTTATTGATTTCATCTAATGAAGAGTATTCTACCATTGGATTAGCTAAGGTTGTAGGTTCATCATTATTGATTACTTCCTTGTTGTTAGTGGCGCATCCACATAACAATAATGCCACAAATAATACTGTTAATATCTTTTTCATAATATTCTCCTTTACATTAACTGTAATATATAGAATTGTGACCTACTCCCACCACTTAACTAGCTATTGCTAGTTTGAAGTGGGCGCTTCTCGCTCAAGAACTCTAATGAGTTCAGTATCAACGAGCTATCCCCCTTAGCCCAAGGGTTATTAGTGTTATAGATAATAGAATTATCACTAAGACAGTTATTATTATATAGTCTTAATCCTTCTTTTAGTATGTTAATAGCTGCATTTTCGTCTCTATTATGTGTTGTATTACATATTGGACAAGTCCAAGATCTATCCTTTAGAGTTAGATCTACCTTCTTATAGTTACAGATATGGCATTGTTTACTAGATGGATAAAACTTATCAACTTTGATAATCTTTGTACCATTTAATTCTGCTTTATAAGACAAGAAATCTCTAAACATCCCAAAACCATTATCATCTGTTGATTTTCCAAGATGTAATGATTGGCTTATGTTTTTAAGGTTTATATCTTCTAAGGCTATATAGTCATAGCTGTTTACTAATTTAGTACTTAATTTATGTAAATAATCTTTACGTTGGTTAGCTATTCTTTCATGTATTTTATTTATTTTATTTTGTTGCCTAAACCAGTTATTAGAATGCAGTTTCATATGAGATAGTTTTCTATTCTCTTTAGCTAGTCTTTCTTCTAATAATCTATAGTAATGAGGCATATTAATACTATTTCCATTACTATCCACATATAAAGATGAAGATGAATAATCTAGTCCTATAGATTTATTAGAATCTAGTATTCTATATGGAATATCGTTTTCATATTCAGTTAATATTGATACATAATACTTATTTGTAGGTGATTTAGATACTGTAACTGATTTAACCATATAGTCATTTGGAATGTATCTATGATATTTACATTTAATAGAACCTAATTTTGGTAATGTAATAGATTTAGACTTGTAATCTATCTTAATGTTTCCATTAACCATATTGGTTGTATAAGATTTCTTCTTATTATGTTTAGACTTATATTTAGGAAATCTATTATTCTTACTAAAGAATGCTTTATAAGCTTTATCTAATTGAAGTTGTGTATTAGTTAAAGCTAGAGAATCTACTTCTTTTAGCCAAACATATTCTTTCTTATAAGATGCTGGTGTAATATGTAATGATTTCTTATTCTTTTCATAATAAGTTATCTTATCATTAAGCATCTTATTATAGATGAATCTTGTACATCCAAAAGTCTTCTCAATTAGTATTACTTGAGAATCACTTGGATAGATTCTATATTTGAAGGCTTTATTGTATTTCATATTACTTTAATCTATTTCTAATATATCATTTACTTGAAAATATATCAAGTATTAATCCATATATAAATTCTAATTGGTATATATCAAGAGTCAAAATAAAAAAGCTCCAATTCATCTACCTGCCTATAGAGGACAGGAGAATTCTTGGAGGGTTTTAGTTAAAAAGCCTGATTCTTATTGAATCAGGTTTAATTTAAATTTGAGAACACTTTAATAGCTTTTTTAATATTGTCTTTCATAGCATCTTTTACTTCCCATGCTAGAGCATGATAATAATCTTTCTCTTTTTTATCACATATCTCTTTTGCTTTTGCATATCCTGCATAAGACATATAAGTGTAATAATTAATTTTATTTATTCCACGTTTTATTACTTCTCTATATTCATCTTCACTTACACCACTTCCTCCGTGCATTACAAGTGGTATATCACTTACTTTTCTAACTTCACTAATGATATCCATATTTAATACAGGTTTAGTTTTATAGATTCCGTGTGCTGTTCCAAATGCAATAGCTAATATATCTACACCTGTTCTATCAACAAAATCATTCACAAGTTCTACCTTTGTGTATAAATCTTCAGGTTTTGCGTCTTGTTTTGCTCCACCTTCCGCGCTAGGCATAGCACCAAGCTCCGCTTCAACTGATACATTTCTTGCGTGGGCGTAATCAACAACTTCTTTTGTTCCTTTGATATTATCTTCATATTGTAACGCAGAATAATCTATCATTACTGAATTGAAGCCCATATCAATAGCACGTTTGCAGTATTCAAAATCTTCACCATGGTCTAAATGAACAACAACTTTTGCTTTTGATGCTTTTGCCATTGCTATCATCATTGGACCAATCATATCTAGAGGCGCTATCGAATCATGACATTGTGCATGCATAAAAATTACTGGTACATCAAGTTCTTCTGCTGCTTCTAAAATAGCTAATGCACTTTCACTAGTTGTTCCATTAAATGCACCAATAGCAATATGTCTTTCTTTAGCAATATCCATTGCTTCTTTCATAGAAATAATCATAGTTTATTCACCCTCAAAAATGTTTTTAATATTTTTATACATTTTTAAATATTTGTTGTATTTATCTTCATATTTAATATGTTTATCATAACTAGGAATATATGTATCTTTAATCTTAACAAAACACTTACAAGCATCTTCATAATTATTAAATTGTCCTAAAGCTACAGCTTGTATTATGGCACCACCACATAAGCCACCTTCTTGGCTTACTAATGTTTCAACTTTCACATTTTCAATATCAGCTTTCAGCTGTAATCTTTTCTTAGATAAAGAACCGCCACCTGTAGCTATTAATTTAGATACTTTAATACCAAACTTGTTACCATTTTCAACTTCAAATCTCATTTCCATAGCTAAGCTTTCAATAACAGCTTTATAAAGTTGTGCATCGCTAGTAAATGTAGTTAAGCCAATAAATGCACCCTTAGCATTTAAATCTTGATAAGGTATACAGCTTCCAGCAAAATAAGGTAAACAATATATATCATCAATTGAATCATTCATCTTATCTTCAATATAATCAAAGAAATCATCTTTATTATCCTTATACTTATGTGCCAACTCATTTTTAAACCAATTTGTTATTGAGTTACTTGCATAGTTACAAATATATGTACAATACATACCAGTATTTAAAAAAGGTACGATTGGATATCCTTCTTTAGCCATTTGAATATCATCTGATTTAAAATCAAATACTGGTGTAATGCATTCTACAGTTCCTATACCATCTGTTGCATCACCTGGTTTTAAACAAAATGAACCGACAGCATTTAATACTTGATCTTGGCTACCTAATACTAATTTAATATCATAATCAATATTTAATAGCTTTTTAATATCATCTTTTATATTTCCTACTATTGTTCCTGTTGGCATCGGCTTTGAGAAAATATCAGAATCAATATTTAATGAATCAAATATCTTTTCATCATATTGAAGTTTTTTAATATCAAACCCACACGTTCTTGATGCTAAACTATAATCAATTACTCTTTCACCTGTTAATACATACCCTATGTAATCACATACCTGAAATGCTTTATTTCCTTTTTTATAACTATCAGGATAATTATTCTTTATATACATTAATTTGCATAAAGAAAACATTGCTTGAGGTATTAAACCAGTTACATTAAATATATATTCTTCACCTAGTAAACTAATGAATTCTTTCGCTTCTTTATCGCCACGCGGATCTGTGTATAACATAGGATAGAATACAATGTCATCGTTTTCATCCAACAAAACAAAAGATTCACCTAGTGAAGAAATACAAATTGATGATATTTTATATTCTTTTGATACTTCATAAATCATTGATAATACATTATCCTTTATCTTTACGATATCAATGTAGTTATCACCTTGTATCTCTTTAAATGAATATTCTTTTGAAATGTATTTTAAAATATCACCATTTTCATCAAATAGCTGGCACTTACAACATGTTGTTCCTATATCAATAGATAAATAATTGTTCATAGTATTAGTTTTAAGGGGCAAATAATTGCCCCTAATTACATTATTCGATTCCCATTAATAATCTAATTGTATACATTTCTAATTGTTCAAATTTTCTTTCTTCAATTAGTTTATTTGTATATTCATAATCCCATTTATCTACTTTAGCTTCTAAAGCTTTGAATATTTCTAGAGAGTTTTTAAGATGTTCATAGCTATCTTCGTCACTTGTTGTTCTCATAGCTTTAACATCTAATCCAACATAACCTTTTTCCCAGTATTTATTCTCAACTAATAATTTAACTTGATTAAATGCTGTTCTTAAGTTTTCTACACCAAATGATTTATCTTGGTCAAACTTTAAACCATTTTGGTCATTTAAATGAACTGTCATTAATTTATCCATAGCTAAAGCAAAACCAATTTCGTTAGCTGGATCTAAACCTGCTAAAATTGCGTGAGCTGATTCTAAGTTACCACCAACACGTTTTGGATCGATTGTTGCTGCAGAGATTCCCATAACATGTCCCATTGTTCCAGCAAAAGATCTATCTACTGGCTCATTTGGTTTTGGTTCAATACATACTCTGATTGTTTCATCATATCTTAACATGTTGTTGATAGCTTCCACTAATTGTTTAGTAGCAGTTACAGCGCTCTTTCCTTCAGCACACATTGTTCCTTCTCTAGCTAACCACAATACAATCATGTCGCATCCTAGTTCTCTAGCAATATCGATTGAGCGATAAGCTCTCCACATAGCAAAATCTCTATCTTCTTTTCTATTTGATGTAAATCCACCATCGATTGTATGAGGATCCATCCAAAGTCTTGGGGCTACAAATTCTGCTGCTAGGCCATATTTATCAAGAAGTTCTTTTACTTTACGTGCTTCTTGTTTAATTTCTTCTTCAGTTAAATTATTTAGATTTGGTACTGCATCATCATCATGAAATTGAACAGCACTAAATCCTAGTTCTGCAAATTTCTTGAATTTTTCTTCTAGATCAATCATCCTTCTAGTATCTGGGCCATAAGAATCTGCTCCTGTGTGAACATTCCATGGACCTACTGTAAACTTAAACTTAGACATATTTTTCTCCTTATTATTATGATGTAAACAAAAATATAATTGTTTTATTGATTATATTATCTCATATTAGGGCTCTAAAAAAGGAGCTCTTTTTTTGAGCCCCTTTGTTTTTCTTTTGATATAACTATGCTTTATCAACTGTCAATTTCTTAATAACAAGTAATACAACCAGTTCTATTGCGATACCTATTAATAAGCAGATGCCTGCATTTCTAATAAATCCTGCAATAATATAGCTTATTAATGATAAGCCTGCGCATGTTAAGGCGTATGGAAGCTGTGTATTGACGTGTTCAATATGAACACATTGTGCACCAGCGCTAGCCATAATAGTAGTATCAGAAATTGGTGAACAGTGATCTCCACATACTGCTCCAGCCATACATGCTGATACCGAAATAATCATTAAAGCATTATTAACATCATAGTTAAATACTTTAACAACGATTGGAATTAAGATACCAAATGTTCCCCATGAAGTACCTGTGGCAAAAGAGATAACGCATCCTATAACAAATACAACAGCAGGAATCATAGACATAATAGCATTGTTTTCAGCAAATGAATTAACAACACCAGAAACAAATACATCAGAACCTAAAGAATTAGTCATAGCCTTTAATGTCCAAGCAAACACAAGAATTAAGATTGCAGGAACCATTGATTTAAATCCTTCAGGAATAGATGACATACAATCATTAAATGATAATACTTTACTAATGCAGAAGAATGTTACAGTAAACACTAAAGCAACAACTGAACCAAACACAAGTCCAACAGAAGCATCTGAATTAGCAAATGCATCAGCAAAGCTAGCTCCTTCAAAGAATCCACCAGTATAAATCATTCCAATTACACAAGAAATAATTAATACAATAATAGGAAGAATTAAATGAATTACATTTCCTTTTGTATCTTTATTGTTTGTAATAACTTCATCAACATCTACTTTATCTTTAACAATTGCTTCAGCTTTCTTCATAGGACCAAAATCAAATTTAAAGAAAGCTAAAGATAACATCATAACAATAGTTAATAATGCATAGTAATTATAAGGAATAGCTCTAATAAATAAATCTAACCCATTAACTCCATCTACTGAAGAAGTAACAGCAGCAGCCCATGATGAAATAGGTGCAATAATACAAACTGGTGCAGCAGTAGCATCAATTAAGTAAGCTAATTTCTCTCTAGATATTTTATGTTTATCTGTAACTGGAAGCATAACTGAACCAACAGTTAAGCAGTTAAAGTAATCATCAATAAAAATAATACAGCCAAGAGCAACAGTTGCAAGTTGAGCTCCTACTTTTGTCTTAACGTGAGTTGAAGCCCATCTGCCAAATGCAGCAGAGCCGCCTGCCTTATTCATAAGAATAACCATGCATCCAAGTATTACAAGAAATACTAGAATACCTGCATTCCATGAATCTGCGATAGAAGAAATCATTCCATCAACAAATACATGTTCCATTACTGCAGCAAAATTAAATCCTGCAAATAATACACCACCAACAATAATACCAATGAATAGTGATGAATATACTTCTTTAGTGATTAATGCTAATATGATCGCAATTAGCGGTGGCACTAAAGACCACCAGGTGTTTAACACATTCATACTTTGTCCTCCAAAAAATAAATAGGCCATGATAGTATCATGGCCTAAAAAATTCTTTTCGGACATGACAGCGCTCCGCGATATTTCGCGACAGTTTTACAGGTATTCCCTGTAACCCCAGGTTAATCGTTAGACTTAACAAACTAACCTTCGGCGATCTTCCCTTGTAAGTATCGTGAAGTCTCACTTATGATACTTATTAAATGTTGATCGCATCCTCTATCACAACACTTATATTTTATCTTATGATTTCTATGTTTTCAATAAGTCCTAATTAAGCCTAAAAATGGTAAAATTGAGGTAAGAAAATCAGTTTATACAATCAATTACTAGGGGGTACTATTATGGCATATAACGGATTTGCAATTGATGAATATCTTGATGCTGAGAAGGTTACTAAGCAACTAGATGAACTAAAAAATAAACCAATTTATTCAATTAAACCAGACAAATTGAAGGAATATGTTGATGAATATTTCGAAAAGAAATGTTCTAAATCAAAAGAGATGATTACTGAAGCTAAGAAAATCATTCCTGGTGGTGTACAACATAACTTAGCTTTTAACTATCCTTTCCCTATTGTTATTACAAAGGCTGAAGGAAACAAACTATATGATATTGATGGAAACTGGTATTATGATTTACTTCAAGCTGGTGGTCCAACAATTTTAGGTTCTAATGATCCAGTAGTTAAAGAAAAAGTTATTGAATTATTAAATACTTGTGGCCCTTCTACTGGTTTATTCCATGAATATGAATATAAACTAGCAAAGAAAATTTCTGAATGTGTACCAAGTGTTGAGAAATTTAGAATGTTAGGATCTGGTACAGAAGCATGTATGTGTGCTTTACGTATCGCAAGACTTAAAACTGGTAAGAAAAATGTATTAAAGATGGGTGGCGCATACCACGGTTGGTCTGATCAATTAGCATACGGTATGAGAATTCCTGGTACTAAAGGAACTCAAGCAAAAGGTATTCCTAATTTTGTATTCAAACATACTGATGAATTCTTCCCTAACGACTTAAAAGACTTAGAAAGAAAATTAAAAGCAAATGAATTAAAAGGTGGTACAGCTGCGGTATATATTGAACCAGTTGGTCCAGAATCAGGAACTAGACCTGTATCTAAAGAATTTGTTAAGGGTTGTGAAACTCTTGCTCATAAATATGGTGCTTTATTAATTTGTGATGAAGTTGTATCTGGATTTAGAATTGGTCTATCAGGTGCTCAAGGATACTATGGAATTGATCCTGATTTAACTATCTTCGGTAAGATTATTGCTGGTGGATACCCTGGTGCTGGTGGCGTTGGTGGACACGCTGATTGTATGGCTCACTTAGGTGCTGGACTTGATGCTCAAGGTAAAAAGATTACTAAGGCATTATGTGGTGGTACAATGGCTGCTACTCCTATTTCTTGTGTTGCTGGTTATACTGCAATCTGTGAAATTGAAAAACGTAACGCTTGTGAAGTAGCTGGAAGAATGGGCGACCGTTTAACTAAAGGCTTACAAGAATTAATTAAGAAATATGATTTACCATTTGTTGCATTCAACACTGGTTCAATTTGTCACTTAGATTCAGTTGGAACAATGCATTATGCTATCAACTGGAGTAAACCATGGACTATTCCAAACGTATTAAAACAAACTGATATTAGAAGAGTCGAAATGGAACATATTGGCGCTGCTTATATGGCTGAAGGTATTATCACTTTAGCTGGTTCTCGTTTATACACAAGTGCTGCTTATACTGAAAAAGATATTGATGATGTACTTGCAAGATTTGAAAAAGTATTTAAAAACTGTGGAAAGATTTCCGAATAATGAACGAACAAGAATTAAGACAAGAAATAATTGATGCTTGCATGTATCTTCAAAAGACTGGCTTAATTGCTCGTACTTGGGGAAACGTATCAGCTAGATTAAATGAAAATGAGTTTATTATTACCCCTTCTGGTTTAGCTTATGAATTAACTAAACCTGAAGATTTAGTAATTGTTAAAATTGATGATTTATCTTATACAGATGGTCAAAGAAAACCAAGCAGTGAAAAAGGTGTTCATGCTGCCGCTTATAAACTTAGACCTGAAGTTAATTTTATTGTTCATACTCATCAATTCTATGCATCAGCTATTTGTGCTGAAGAAAAGTCTATTGTATTAAGCGATGGTTCATTTGTTCCATGTGCTGAATATGGACTTCCTTCAACTAAAAAGCTTATGAAGAATTGTGAGAAAGCGTTTGCTGGTTTTACTACTTCTAATGCATTTTTAATGGCAAAACATGGTGCTATTACTTTTGGTGAAACTATGAAAGATGCTTTAAATATGGCTGAAAAACTAGAGAAGGAATGCAAAGAATTATTTGATAAACGTGTAGATAAGTTCTATGTTCCTAATAATATGAAGCCTTATTTAGACGATTATGCTCAAATGTTCCCTCTTAATACTGGAGAAGATGAAACTGCTATTAAGATGGTAAGCGAAAAGAATGCTGCTGCATCTTTATATGTTAAAGACAGCAAGCCTTTAGGCTTATTAGACAAAAACATTCAACATCTTATTTATAAACTTAAATATTCAAAGTTGAGGGACAAATAATATGAAATATGTAATAGCTTATGATATTGGAACTACCGGTTTAAAAACATGTATATTTCAAATCGATAAAACAATTAAACTAATAGCTTCTGATAATGAATCTTATGGCTTATATATCTTGCCTGATGGCGGTGCTGAACAAGACGCTGAAGAATGGTGGAGCGCACTTAGAAAGTCTACTAAGGAATGCTTTGAAAAATCTACAGTCAAAGTTGATCCTAAAGATATCGCAGGTATTTCTTTCTGTTCACAAATGCAAGGCTTAGTACTTGTTGATAAAGATGGCAATGCTCTAAGACGTCCTATGTCATATATGGATCAAAGAGCAAAGAAAGAAATAAAAGATGGAATTGCTAATGGCTTACAAGTAGCTGGTGCTAATGTATTTAAATTATTACCAAGCTTAGTAATTACTGGTGCTGTATCATCAAGTGTTAAAGATCCTATGTGGAAATACAAATGGGTTGAAAACAATGAACCAGAATTATTTAAGAAAGTATATAAATGGTTAGATGTTAAAGATTATCTAATCTGCCGTTGTACTGGTGAATTCACTATGACTGAAGATAGTGCATTCGGTACCCTACTATATGACACAAGAGCTGGTAAACAAGGTTGGTCAAAGAAATTATGTAAGATGTTTGGTATTAACACTGAACACCTTCCTCGTATTATTAAATCAACTGATAAAGTTGGTGGTTTAACTGCTAAAGCTGCTCAAGAGTTAGGTTTAAATGAAGGAACTCCAGTATTTGGAGGCGGTGGTGATGCTTCTTTAATTGGTGTTGGTGCAGGATGTACAAACCTAGGTGATACACATATTTATGATGGAACTTCTGGTTGGGTAATTACTGTTACTGATAAACAAATGGTTGATGTATCAGCCATGATAGCAGCCATCACTGGTGCTCAAACAAATAGATTCAATTACTTCGCTGAAATGGAGACAGCTGGTAAATCTCTAGAATGGGTAAAAGATCACTTAGCATTAGATGAAATTGGTATCTATATGCAAAAGAAACATATCACTGAAGCAGATGATAACGCATATGAAAGCTTATACTCATATATGACAGATACTATTAAAAATGTTGAACCTGGATCAGGTGGCGTAATCTTTACTCCTTGGTTACATGGAAACCGTTGTCCATTTGAAGATCCAAACGCAACAGGTGGCTTCTATGGAGTAAAACTTGAAACTGGTAAAACTGAATTAATTAGATCTGTACTTGAAGGCGTGTTCTATCATCTAAGATGGATGTTAGAATGCCAAGATAAGAAGTTAAAGACATCTAATCCTATTAGATTTGTAGGCGGTGGTGCTTTATCTCCTGTATCTTGTCAGATGTTAGCTGATATAACTGGTAGAACTATTGAAACAGTAAAAGATACACAATTCGTTGGTAGTATCGGTGCTGCTGCAGTAGTTGGTGTAGGACTTGGTGAAATTGATTCTCTAGATAATCTAAAAGAATTCATCCCTACTGATGTTGTTTATACTCCAAATGAAGAAAATCATAAGAAGTATGAACCATATTACCAAACATTTAAAAAGATTTATAAATCTAACAAAAATATATACAAAGATTTAGCGGAGACAAAACTTATGGAAAACAACAACAAAACTAAAGAAAGTTGGATACAAGCATTAAAATTTGGAATTATCTCAGCCTCAGCTGGAATAATCCAAGCTGCTTCATTCGCTTTATTTGATTCTGTATTAAAACTAGGATGGCAAACAAGTTATCTAACATCACTAGTATTATCAGTATTATGGAACTTCACAATTAATAGAAAAGTAACATTTAAATCATCAAGCAATGTTCCGATCGCTATGTTAAAGGTTGCAGCATTCTATGCAGTATTCACTCCTGCTACTACAGCTCTTGGAAACTTCTTAACAGGAACGCTTCATTGGCATGATTATATAGCTACTGCTATTAACATGTGCATCAATCTAATTACTGAATTCTTCTATGATAAATACTTTGTATTCAGAGATTCATTAAATAAAGAAGATAAATAGTATTAATTTCAAAAAGCACTACGAATGTAGTGCTTTTAATATCTTATTTTCTATTTTGAAGGTTTTGCAATTGTGTCTATTTTTTCAATAGTATGAGTAGTATATTCATATTTTCTTACTTCTACACCTTCAATAGTTTCATATCTATTTGTGTTTATATTTTTTATAGTCGTGCAATCAGAAATTATATCAAATAGGTAACGGCTTTTCGTTTTATTATAAGTAGAAGATAAAACTAAAGCATTACGAAAATATTTAGAATTCTTTGACAGAAACTCTGAATTAATATTCATTTTTGCTTTCTTTATTAAAAAATATAACATCATAGCAGAAGTTCTTGTATTTCCTTCTCTAAAAGGATGAATATGCCAAAACTCTGATACAAAATAACTAATCTTTTCTATTTTTTCTTTATTATTCAATATATCCCAATTGACTTGTTTAAATTCTTTATCTAACGCATCTAACTCATTGTTAATATACGAAGCAAATACATAATCAATAGATTTTCCATCTAATATTTCTTCTTTTTTATATATATTCACTGTTCTTATCTTTCCTGCCCATTTGTATAATTTTGAAAATAATTCTGAGTGAATATATAAACCATCATATATTGATTCAAAGCAAAAATTACTTTTCTTTAATTTCTCGATAGCTATAATAACAAAATCCGTTTCGGCTTTATCTAGTTCGTCACTATTCCTAATATCTAAATTGTTAATTAGAACTGACGTTCCTTCGTACAAATAAGGATCTTTCATTATTTAACATAAATCCTTTCTATAGCAAACTGAGCCGTTTCATAATCTATTTCACCTTTTGAATATAATTTCATTATTCTTTCAGCTTCTTTAGAAGGATTAACTCCATCTACTGTCGCTATACCTTTAGCAAATTCAAAATCATTTTCTTCATTTCTATTTAGCCTCAGTTCAAATGGCAAGCCATTACAATTTACTGATGCTGTTAAAAAAAGCATAATTGCTTGGCTTGTTGTTAAACCAATAGATTCAAATAGTTTATCGGCTTTTTTCTTAATAGCGGGCGTAACCCTTGTATGTACTGTCTCTGTTTTTTGCATATTTATACCTAAATATATTGTATCACAATTGCGATACAAATATGCAAAATAAAGCTCCTAGCATTTAGCTAGGAGCTTATATCGTTAATTATTATTTAACAAATGGATTTTCTGTTGGATATGGAAGAGAAGCTGGTCTATTGTATTGGATGTCTTCGATTCCTAAGAAACGGAATACATCAAATAGAGCTTTTCCATAATGACCGAATGCAACAGCACCATGGTGTGGATAACGTTTTTCAATTAATACATGGCGATAGAATCTTCCCATTTCTGGAATAGCGAAGATACCAATTCCACCAAATGATCCAGTAGGAACGTTAAGAACTTCACCTTGTGCAATGTATGAACGAAGTTGACCTTCAGAATCACATTGTAAACGATAGAATGTAATCTTAGATGGAGCGATATCTCCTTCTAAAGTTCCTCTAGTGAAATCTGGTTTACCACCATTTTCAAGTAATCTGTTTTGGATTAATTGATACTTAACTGCACGGTTCTTGCACATCTTGCAAGATGGAGTATTACCACAATGGAATCCCATGAATGTATCAGTAAGTTTGTATTTGTATTTGCCTTTGATCTTCTTATCATATAAAGAAGCAGGAACAGAGTTATTAATATCAAGTAATGTGATAGCATCTTCAGATACACATGCACCGATATATTCAGATAATGCACCATAGATATCAACTTCACAGCTTACAGGAATTCCTCTAGAAGCTAAGCGAGAGTTAACATAGCATGGTTCAAATCCGAACTCTTTTGGGAATGCTGGCCAACATTTATCAGCGAATGCAACATATTTTCTTGAGCCTTTATGTTCTTCAGCCCAGTCCAATAATGTTAATTCAAATTGAGCCATTCTTTCTAATAGATCTGGATAGTATTTACCTTTACCCATTTCTTTTTCCATGTCTTTGCAAACATCTTTAATACGTTTGTCTTTAGCATGTGCTTTATAAGAAACAAGTAAATCTAATTCAGAGTTTTCTTCAACTTCAACACCTAATTCATATAAGCCTTTGATTGGAGCGTTACATGCAAAGAAGTCTTGAGGTCTTGGACCGAAAGTAATAATCTTTAAATTCTTAACACCAATAATTGCACGAGCAACTGGTACGAATTCTTTCATCATCTTAGCGATGTCTGCAGCTGTACCAACTGGGTAAGATGGGATATGAGCATTTAAATGTCTCATACCTAAGTTATAAGAACAGTTTAGAACACCACAATAAGCATCACCACGACCATTAATTAAGTCGCCATCACCTTCAGCAGCAGCAACATACATTACTGGACCATCGAAGTACTTAGCGATTAATGTTTCTGGTGTTTCAGGACCGAAGTTTCCTAAGAATACACAAAGAGCATTACATTCAGCTTTCTTAACATCTTCAACAGCCTTAAGCATGTCTTTTTCGTTTTCTACAGTAACAGGACATTCATATAATCCTTTACCATAAGCTTTAACGATAGCTTTACGACGTTTTTCTGATAAAGCGATTGGGAAGCAGTCACGAGATACTGCGATGATACCAAGCTTTACACTAGGGATATTTTCTAACATCATTTTTTCCTCCTATTTAATATCTGATGCTATATCTATGTTTGCGCCTTTAAGTCCAACAACTGCGCCACCTTTAGCTTCTGAACTTTCTGGATGAGGTAGAAGCCATTTGTTGCAAGCTGTTAAATAAAGGTCTTCGCCACTTGGGTTTGCTATTTCAGGTTTAGCTGTATTTGTACCACGAGGTAAAGCAACTAGAACTCTGAAGCCTTCACCTGCTTTTGCATCACATGGAGCATAGTGAAGAGTTGTAGCATATACTTCAATTAATGTATTAGCTGGACACTTGAATGCTTTTACGCATGATGTATCAAGCATCATGTCATGAACTTCATCAAGTTTAGCAAGTAATAGAATAAATTCACCTGCACCTAAATTAAATTCAGAATCGCGGTGATATTCTAAGCAGTTAAGCATAGTGTTATAGCCCCAGCACATACCAAGTTGAGTAGGCATACCACCAAATACTTTCTTCTTAAAATCATCGAATACTGAACAAGCTTCAAGACTTGCGATAGCAGGTTCATAAGCCGTTCCTTGTGCTGGCATATCAATGTTATTCATTGCGTTAACTAATTCACCACAATCAATTCCTTTGATTACTCTACCATATGCACGGAATTCATCATCATACACTGAATAAATTTTCATTTTATTTTCCCCTTCTATTTATTTAGCTAATTCTTTAAACATAGCTTTATTTGTTGGATAAATTTGTTTAAATAATTGATACTTCTTTTCGTATCTTTCTGTAATATCTTTATCAGGCATTACAGTAGCTTTAACTTTAATTAAATCTTTTGCAGCATCGATTACTGTTGGATATTTTCCACAAGCAACCATTGCTAACATTGCTCCACCATAACCTGGACCTTGTTCAGTAACAGGTAGATCTAGTGGAATACCAAGAACGTTTGCTATCATCTTTTGCCATAATGGAGATTTAGATCCACCACCACAAATCATAGAACGTTCAATCTTAACGCCAATTGATTTAGCAACTTCAAAACTATCTCTAATAGCGAATGATACACCTTCAAGTACTGCTTGAACCATATCGCTGCGAGTTGTATCTAAAGATAAACCAATAAAAGCACCTCTTGCATCAACATCATTAATAGGAGATCTTTCACCCATTAAGTAAGGTAAGAAGTATACTCTGTTGTTTCCTAATTTATCATCAGTAATATCTTTTTGAAGTTCAGCAAAATTACCGTTTCCTAAAATATCTTCTGCAAACCATTTATTGCAAGAAGCGGCTGATAACATACAGCCCATTAAATGATAATTTCCATCAGCATGAGCAAAAGCATGTAAGCCATTACTTGGATCTACTCCAAATTTATCAGAACTAATAAAGATTGTTCCAGAAGTACCAAGAGAAATATTGCATCCACCATTTCCAACTACACCTGTACCAACAGCTGCAGCAGCATTATCACCTGCCCCAGCAACAACTTTTACATCTTTTGGTAAACCTAACTTATCTGCTATTTCAGGAAGTAATGTTCCTACTGCTTCATAACTTTCAAATAGTTTTGGCATTTGAGCTTCGCTGATACCACAAATATCTAACATTTCTTTTGACCAGCATTTGTGTTCAACATCAAGAAGCAACATACCAGAAGCATCAGAATAATCACAGCAATGTACACCTGTTAATTTATAGTTAATATAATCTTTAGGTAACATGATTTTTGCGATACGATCAAATTTATCTTTTTCATTGTTTCTCATCCAAAGAATCTTTGGAGCTGTGAAACCAGCAAACGCAATATTTGCTGTATATTTAGATAAAGTTTCTTTGCCTATTTCATTATTTAAATAATCAACTTCTTTTTGAGTTCTACCATCATTCCATAGAATTGCATTTCTAATAACAGCATCATTATTATCTAATGCAACAAGTCCATGCATTTGTCCACCAGAACCAATACCTGCAACTTTACTCTTATCAATATCTTTAATAAGCTCAGGAACGCCTTCTAAAACTGCATTCCACCATTCGTTTGGATCTTGTTCAGACCAACCATTTTGAGGAAATATTAAAGGATATTCCTTGCTATATTCATTAATTACTTTTCCTTCATCATCAACTAAAAGAAGTTTTAATGATGATGTACCTAAATCAATTCCTATATAATACATATTATTTATCCTCTCCGTATAAACTTGTAAAACGCTTACATTTATAACTTAATTATACCTTAATTTAATAGCCAAAAAATAGTAAATAGTACACAATATTGGCCTATTTTGGGCATAAATTGACACATTATTAACAATACTCTACAATCTTTTATATGGAAGATTTTAAGAAGAAATTTACTAATATATGGTATTACTACAAGGTACCAATTATTATAGGTATTATTGCCTTGTTTGTTATAGTGACAACTGTAGTAAACAAAGTAAATGAGCCAAAATATGATCATAATATTGCTATAATTTCAAAATCAAACTACCCAAGTCAAGAAGAAGTAGATAGATTGAAGGATGTGTTTGAAAAAAAATATGGTGGAGAATGCAATGTTGTTATATACAACGTAGCTCTTGGAGAAACTGGTGAAGATGATGTCGCAATATCTAAGTTATCATTAGATTTAGGAAATAGAATAAGTGATTACTTGTTTATTGAAGATTTAGATAAATTCTTAGAAGTCACCAATAATATAGATATCAACACACAGGGTCTAGGAAAAGAATTTGATTGGTTAAAAGATTGTGGCGTTGATGAACTGTGGTTAACAACAAGAATACCTGAAAAATAGTAAAAAATAAAGAATCTTCGGATTCTTTATTTCATTGTTTCTATAGCTTCATCAATAATTACCTTTGCTATACCTGGATCATAGAATACTGTCTCATATATATCATTAACAATTTTTGTTTTGTGTTTTGCTCTATCAAAACATGTTTCGGCGTGTAGTGTTTCCAAACTATATCCCATAAGTGATAGTTCCATACTGTCTTGATTTCCAATAATATCATATACATATGTTTCTCTTGGATATTGAGCGGATAGTGATTGATAGATATTTTCTAATTCATTCTTGTTTTCATCTAAAAATATAGAATCATAAATATTATCAAAAAATAAATTCCTTGCTACTATTAACTCGTCTTCACTTAATCCATGCTTATAAAATTTTTTCTCCACCGTCCAAACCAAAGTATCTACCCCTTTGATATTAACTAGTCGACCTAATATATATTTGAAATAATTATCAACTTGTTGATGCTTATGATATTCAACTGATGACAATCCTGTGTATTTTAGTATTGCTTCTCTCTCCGGCAAAATTTCTGTCTCAATAGTTATGATTCCTTTTACCTCATCTTGATATTCTTTAACATACTCTTGAGCATATATACCGGAAATATATTGGGGGACCAAAATATACTTTCCATCTACCCCAAATTCAATCAATGCCTCATGAATCTCTTTAACAATATTCTTAGATATGCGTGCTGTTTTTGGCTCATCACTAAAACCAGTTCCAAAATAATCTAAAACTATGACTTTATAACCTTGACTCAACCTATCAGCTAAATATCTCATTGATAAACTAGGACATGGATCGTTATTGCCTCGCATAAAGACGAGCGTATCTTGCCCCTCACCAACGATATAAGCAGCCATTTTTCTTCCATCAATATCGGCATATTTTATATACTTTTCTTTATATTCAGTTATCGCTTCTTTTGCGCCTACGTTTTCTTTAAAACTCTTTATAGAAAGAAATAGAAAATAAGAAACTAATATTATTCCCATAACAATGAATAATTTTTTTAGCGATCTTGTGATAAAATCTATTTCGTATTTTCTTTTTTCTTTTAAGAACAAAATAAACTCTCTTATTTTTCTATCAATATAATTTAATAGATATGCTGAAGCTGTAGATAACGCTATAACCACAAACATATATAGAAAAACATTCTTTATGTAATACAAAGGTTCTACATTAGCATCGAAATAACAATAACTAAACATTTGAACAAATAAACCTTGAATCAAATAGAATTCTAACGATATAGAGCTCAAGAACGCTAGAACTTTATTTTTAAGCTTATATTTTAAAGAAACTAAAATTATAGCCAAACTAAATCCTATAGCTGCTACAAATCTAAATAAGATAATTAAAAAACTATAAAGGTCATATATTGATTCGCTTTTAACGTTATGAATAACGATCTCATAATATCTACCATAATAATTGCCTATAATAGTTATTATTAGACTTATTATCAATAAAGGGATATATGCTTTTTTAATGAAAGAAAAAATGTTTTTTTCAAATTTTGCATATACTAGACCAATAACAAATAAGCCAATGGTGTTATACCACCACCCACCAAGAATAAGAAAACTACAAATGGTAGAGTATATAACAATACCAACTATAACTATTGAGAATGATATAAATTCTTTTTTAATATACTTAAAACCAAAATAGAAAAATGTATAGCACACAAGAATAGCGAAAACATACCAAGTATAAGTGCTACTTTTTGGATAGTATAAATAGTAAACTAATGAAGTAATTAGATAAGCAATGATTATAGGCAATATTCTTCTAGAAAAATAATTATCAAAATAATGTTCATTAGACTTATAACTCTTATATAAACCATAGCCCGAAATAAACAAAAATGTTCCTACAAACAAATAACCAATATTAACAAAGAAATCTAAGCCGTGAATTATATATTGACTACTAAGCCAAGGGGCAGCAGTTTTTTGAGCTAAATGATGTAATATAATTCCAATCGCGCAAAACCCTTTTATTATATCTGTTTGTTGTTTATTTAAATAACCCTCATTATATTCCTTTTTTTGACAAGGTTTAGAACCAATAAATAGTAATGCAAAAAATAGCACAGGAATAATTATTGTTAATAAACTGAATTTTTCATTCAGAGCTATTGTATTAAATAGTTCATTAAACATTATTCTATCTCTAACAACATTATTATACTTGATTAAAATATATGCAGCATAAAAGAAAAATGGTTTCCTTTATAGAAAACCATTCCAATTACAATCAATTATTTTAAAATTTAACAACAAACTCAAATTTTCCTGAACCTCTAATTAATTCACCATCTGTATCAACCACTTTGAATGCATCAGGGTTTAAATCAAGTTCAATTTCTTTTTCTTCACCTGCGTTTAGGAATACTCTTTTAAATCCACATAGTGCAGGATTTGTTGTAGCAAATCTTGATTCTTTATCTCTTACATATACTTGAACTACATCACCAGTAGCAACTTTTCCATTATTGATTACTTTAATAGTTGCTTTCTTAGTATCAATATCGATATTGTATTCTTCTACTTCACAATTACCATATGTTAAGCCATAGCCAAATTCATGGTATGGAGTTCCTGTATAGTAACGATATGTTCTATTACTCATTGAATAATCATCGAATGGAGGCATCTCGTTTAATGCTGAATTCTTATAGAATGTTACAGGTAATTTTCCTGATGGAGATGTTTCACCAAATAAGATCTCAGCAATAGCTTTACCGCCTCTTGCTCCTGGATACCAGCCAAGAAGAACTGCGTTTGCTTTTTCTTCATATTCAGATAAGTCTACTGAACTACCAGCCATTAATACTATGACTGTTGGTTTGTTTAACTTTAAAACTTCTTCAACCATATTTCTTTGGCCGTTAGGAAGAAGCAAATCATCTTTATCACCAGCTACACCGATGTTGCCTTGGTCAGGTTGTTCGCCTTCAATTGTTTCGTCATATCCTACAACAAGAATTACTGTATCGCTGTGTTTTGCTACTGCAAGTGCTTCAGCAATTCTATCATTTGCTTCTGCTAGTGGTTCAACTCTATCTAGTGAAAGAGCAGATCCTTCAGAATATAGAACTCTTTGATCATCACCTAAATAATTTTGAATACCTTCTAGCACTGTTATATATCTACTAGAAGTACCATGATAATTACCAATTAAAGCAATTCTGCTATTAGCATTTGGACCAATTACACCAACTGTTCCTACCTTGTCTTTACTTAATGGAAGTATTCCGTCATTCTTTAATAGTACACAAGATTCAAGAGCAGCTTTGTGAGCTAACTCTAAATGTTCTTTGCATTCAACTTTTTCATATGGAATATCATCGTATTCAGTCTTTTGACCAGGCATAGACCCTAATAAGAATCTAGTTGTAAATAATCTGATTGCTGATCTTTCGATTGTTTCTTTAGTGATTAGTCCTAAGTTATATGCATCCATTACAAATTCATAAGTACATCCACAGTTTAAATCGCATCCTGTTTCAAGTGCTAACTTAACTGATTCAAGTTCATTCTTAGTTACTTTATGTCCTTCATGGAAATCTCTAATAGCCCAACAGTCAGAAACATAATGACCTTCAAATCCCCACTCACCACGTAGGATTTCATTCATATTGTAATTGTTTGCACAAGCAGGTTCACCATTTACTCTGTTATATGCACCCATTACAGATTCAACTCCTGTATCAACCAACTTTTTAAAAGCAGGAAGATAAGTTTCATGCATATCTTTTTTACTAGCAACAGCATTGAAGTGATGTCTTGTTGCTTCAGGGCCTGAGTGAACACAGAAATGTTTTGCACAAGCTGCAATCTTTAAAAATTCACCATCACCTTGTAAACCTTTTACAAATGCGCTTCCCATTCTTCCTGTAAGATAAGGATCTTCACCATATGTTTCATGCCCTCTTCCCCAACGAGGATCTCTAAATATATTAATATTAGGAGACCAGAAATTTAATCCTTTATAAATATCTCTATCACCTAATTTAGATACTTCATTATATTTTGCACGAGCTTCAGTAGAAATAGCATCACCTATTTTTTGAAGAAGTTCATCATCAAACATTGCGGCCATGCCTATTGCTTGAGGGAAAGATGTAGCTGATCCACCTCTAGCTAAACCGTGTAAACATTCATTCCACCAGTTAAAACCAGGAATATCTAATCTATCAATATCTTTTGCACCAAACAAAAGTTGAGAAGCCATTTCCTCAACTGTCATTTTTGATACTAATTCTGTTGCTAACTCTCTTGCTTCTTCTCTTTTCATTTTATTTACCTTCCGCATTTTCAAATTTTCTAAATATCTTCACTAGTATAGTAGAACACATATATACTGGTAAACTTACTAAGAACAAAATAAAGAACCAACCTAAGTACAAAATAATTATCGGTTGAATAAACAAAATAATCAATACAGGTAAAGATAAAATAGCCCACATTAATATAGTTCGAATAGGATTAACAAATGCTAACTTAAGTGTATTAATAATATGACCTTTTAAGGTATTGTTATATCTACATATTAATGCATTTAAGTAAGAAATTGTTGAAAGTAACATTGTATATAGAATAGCTGAAACAATAATATATACTGTTTGAATAGTTCCTTCACTAGCTAAAACAAAATTAACATCAAAATATAAAGCTACAATTACAACAATAGAAAAGGCCCCTACAGCTAGGGATTGTTTAAAGTTTTCTTTAAATGCCTTGAAGAACGTCTTTAGAACTGGGAAAGACTGATCATCAGCTAACTTTAAAGTTACATTAAACAAAGCACATGTTGAGGGGCCTATTGTAATAATAGGTAATGAGCAAACAAACCAAAGAAGATTTAAGGCCATCAAATCACCAGCAATAGTAAGGAATTTGATAAGTCCTTCTTTAAGATTATTGCTCCTGTTATCCATAAACTATTAACCTTTTACAGAACCTAATGCAACACCAGCAATGATGTATTTAGATAAAGCAAAATAAATTACGAACAATGGTAATACAGTTAAAGTTAAACCTAAATATACTGAACCGTATTCAACCTTATAAATATCACCTTTTAATTGAGAAACCATGACTGGTAATGTATATAATTCTTTTCTTGTTAATAAGATACTTGGTAAGAATAATTGGTTCCAAGTTCCTACGAAAGAGAAGATGCCTTGAGTAGCCATAGCTGGTTTCATAATTGGAAGTGCAATTTGGTTAAATGTTCTAAATTCTGGAGAACCATCAACTCTTGCAGAATCTAATATTTCAAGTGGGAACGAAGCAACCATAAACTGCCTCATAAAGAATACAGCGGCAGGTGCTGAAATTGATGGAATAATCAATGCTAATAGATTATTTGATAATCCAATACGATACATAAATTGATAAGTACCAATAGATGTAACAACAGCAGGAATCATCATGACACATAGAATAAATGTAAAGAAAGCATTTCTAAGTTTCCATTGATAAGCAACTAATGCATAAGCAGTTAATGTCGAGAAATAAATAGTCAACACAGTTGAACAAATAGCAATAATTGCTGAGTTTTTTAAACCTACGCCTACATTAAATGATTTACCGTCAAATACTTTCCAGTTATGCATCAAGAAACTAGAGGGTATAAATGATACAGCGTGTTGTTGAATTTCAAATGTACTTCTTGTTGAGTTTACAACCATTATGATAAATGGCCATAAAGATAAAATAGCGAAGAAGATACATACGATGTAGATAAATATTTTTACTAATGTGTTACCATCACGTTTATTAAATTTATTCATTTTTTGTCTCTCCTTTCACCTATTTTTGATCTCTCATTGATAAGAACACAAAGATAGAGCATATACCAATTAATACAAATAATATCATTGATGCAGCAGAAGCTTGTGCATATAAGTAACTGCCAGAGAACGCTTTATTGTAAATATACATTGAAGTAGTTAATGTAGTATTCATTGGTTGTCCAGCATTAAACATCTTAGGAATATCATACATTGATAGACCACCAATCAATGATGTAATCAATGTGTATGTTAAGATTGATTTTAAATTTGGAAGAGTGATGTGAAAGAACACATCCCAGTCATTTGCGCCGTCAATTTCTGCGGCTTCAAAGATTTCAGGGTTAATACCTAAAACGCCAGAAATCAAAGTAATCATTGTATAACCATACCACATCCAGAATTGGATGAAAGAGATGATTAATCTTGCAGATGTAGGGTGTGCAACGAAATCGTATTGTTTTTCAATTATGCCCCACTCTTGTAACAAACTATTAACAGGTCCAACTGGATATGCAAATAAAGCATTAAATAAAATAGCAATAGTTGCAGCTGTAATAATATTTGGCATATAGAATACAACTTTAAAGAATCCTTGTCCTTTAATTTTGTTTCTCTTGCTAGTGAACCATGCAGTAAATAGTAAAGCAAAGAATATTTGCGGAATAAAATTAACGATCC
The DNA here is from genome assembly GCA_030536265.1 of Erysipelotrichaceae bacterium. Lineage (GTDB taxonomy): Bacteria > Bacillota_I > Bacilli_A > Erysipelotrichales > Erysipelotrichaceae > Colivicinus. Next base: position 6,247 of record JAUNQJ010000004.1, on the reverse strand, counting down.
ATAAAATAGCAGTGTTCTTTAAAGATAGTTTAAACACGTCATCAGATAAGATTTTTGTGAAATTAGCAAATACATCAGATTTTAAGAAATTCATTGAAGTATTTCCTAAACCTTTACAATCTGTGAATGCTAAAAGAACAGTTCTTAATGTTGGATATAAGTGGAATACTAAGAAACACAAAACAAATGGAAGAACAAATAGATATCCATATTTTGCATAACTAAATCCACGTTTTTTGTCAGCGACTTTAGCTGTCATATTGTAATCCTTTCTTTTAGTATTAATAAATTGAAAAATAATAGAAATTTGGAGGAGCAAAAATGCTCCTCCAAATAATTGAGTTAATTAATTATTTAAATTAGTCAACTACAACGTCGAATTCAGCAGCAACGTTATCTTTCCATTGTTTGATTGCTGTTTCTTTGTCGATTTGACCATGAGCATACATCTTAACTTGGTCTCTCCATAAAGCATTGATTCTTTCATCATATTGAGTTAGAACATGACCATTTGCTAATTTGTTAGCAGGAATGAATGCTTCGAATACGTTTTGGCCACCACAGAAATCTGTAGTACCATCAGCAGAAGCCATAACTACTGCAGAAGCTACAGAGTCAGGAGTTCCACCTTCACCGTTTAGAGTACCGTTAGCCCATTTAACTTGTAGTGAGTTAGCATCAGTATCTAGAGTAACCCATTTAATGAAATCAGCAACTACTTGTTGTTTTTCAGTTCCGATAACATCTTTAGAAGCTAAAATCCAAGATCCGCCCCAGAAGAAACCGATGTTAGGAGCACATACAGCCCAGTCACCCCAAGAAGAATTTTCAGTGTCTTGACCACAGTTTGGAGCTAATGTGTAGTTGATTAACCAGCATGGTCCATAGAAACCTAAAGCAGTTCCTGACATCTTCATATCAGCGAACCAACCTTCTTGCCAGTCAGTTGTATCGTTATGATATTCGTTATCAACTAATTTCTTAGATTGATCTAAGAATGCTTCTCTTTCAGCAGGAAGATTTAAATGATTGCCATTTACTAACCAACCTTCTTTAGAAGAGTTTTCTACAGCGTGCCACATATCACCATCACCAGAGATGATCTTGTAGCCAGCAGCTTTACATTTTTCAGCTAATTCCCAGAATTTATCCCAAGAACCAGTTCCAGCACCTAATGCTTCAGCAACAACTGCTGGATCATCAGAACCAAGAACAGCCTTAGCGATAGAACGTCTGTAAATAAATACACCACCATTACATTGGTAACCTAAAGCAACAAGTTTGTTGTCAGAAGGACGAGTTCCAATATCAACAGTGTATTGAGCGATTTCAGCAGTCTTTACTAAGTTAGTATCGATGCCTAGATCTTCATAAGTTGCAGCGAATGCAGCAGCATCGCCTTGAGAGTACTTAGAAATGAAAGCACCTTCAGCAACGTATAGGTCTACTTCACCAGCTTGTAGAGCTTCGTCTAGAGCAGGTTGATATAAACCATCAGTAGTAGCTGTGATAGTATCGTTTAGATAGTATTTTTCAGCATATTCTGGATGTAATTCTAAGAATTTGTTGAACATACCTGGTACTTCATCAGTGAATGCTTGCATGTTGATAGCAATCTTTTCACCACCTTGTTCAGGTGCAGCAGCTTCTTCTTTAGCTCCACAACCAGCTAATGTTAAAACCATTAGTAGAGCAAGAAGAACAGATAAAATTTTCTTCATTTGTTTTCTCCTTTTAGCACATATCCGTGCAATATTATGATACCCCCCCCCGTATGCTTCCATCAATAGAAAACATGGGTAATTATGGGATTTGTGTATAAAAAGTGATAGATTTTTGAAAGCGGTTTCATATATTTAGATAAAAACTCTATTTTCTTACCTTTTTTGGCTATATTTCATTGACCTAACTTTTTCATAAAAGATAAAATATTGGTGTAAATTAGTAAGCTAATTTGCATACGGATGATGCTCCCAATCCACTAAATGGGGCATTGATCTAAGAGAAAGGAAAAAAATAATATCCCTTGCTCGGGGTGCGGCATTGTGGAGACATGTCGTAAAGCATTCCTTATATATAAGGATGCGAGAAAGCGTATTGAGAATTCAGCGCGATTAGAGTAAGAAATTATGGCTGAAGTAAAATTAGTCAACATCAAAAAGGTTTACCCTATTGCTAAAGATGAAAAGAAAAAAATCAAAGCAAAGAAAGTAAACCCCGATTCAAACAAACCAAATCTTCAAATTACTGAAGAAGGTGTTGTTGCCGTTCAAGAATTTAATCTTGATATCAAAGATAAGGAGTTCGTTGTATTAGTTGGTCCATCTGGATGTGGTAAATCTACTACACTTAGAATGGTTGCCGGTCTAGAAGAAATTTCTGGCGGTGAACTTTACATTGATGACAAACTATGTAATGATATTCCACCTAAAGAGAGAGATATCGCAATGGTTTTCCAAAACTATGCTCTATATCCTCACATGACTGTTTATGATAACATGGCATTCTCTTTAAAGCTTAAGAAACTTCCTAAAGATGAAATCGATAAGAAAGTTAGAGAAGCTGCTGAAATCTTAGATATCACTCAATATTTAGATAGAAAACCAAAAGCATTATCTGGTGGTCAAAGACAACGTGTTGCTATCGGACGTGCTATCGTAAGAAATCCTAAGGTTCTATTAATGGATGAACCATTATCAAACCTAGATGCTAAATTACGTAACCAAATGAGAGCTGAAATCATTAAGTTAAGACAAAAGATTGATACAACTTTCGTTTATGTAACTCACGACCAAGTTGAAGCTATGACATTAGGTGATAGAATCGTCATCATGAAAGATGGTTATATTCAACAAATCGGTACACCTCAAGAAGTATTCAACCACCCTGTTAACCTATTCGTAGCAGGATTCATTGGTACTCCTCAAATGAACTTCTTCGATGCTAAATTATCTAAAGATAAAGTTACAGTTCAAGGCGTTGATTTCGCATTAACTAAAGAACAAAAAGCTGCATTAGAAGGAAAGAATGCTCCTGAAGATGTAATTCTAGGTATCCGTCCAGCTCATATCAATTTAGCTGATAAAGGTATCACTGCTAAGATTGATGTTACTGAATTAATGGGTTCTGAACTTCACTTACACTTAAACTCTGATGGTAAGGATGTAGTAGTTGTTGTTCCTACAACAGATGTTGATGTAGATGATTTACATGGATCTCGTAAAGAAATTCAATACACATTCAATCCTGCATTAATGCATGTATTTAATAAAGAAACTGAAGAAGCTTACTTCTAATTAAACAAAATAAAAACTCCTAATCGATTGATTAGGAGTTTTTTTATTGCTTATTTTAGATAATTCCTAGTGGAATTAATACTGCTAGTAAGATTGCTACTGCTGCCCACATACCAATTACTATTTGTTTTCTATTTTTCATAAATGGTATATAGTTACTAGCTAAGAAGAATGGAATATAAGTTGTAATGAATACTGGAATTACACCCCACCACTTATATACCCAAATAAATGAATTATTAGATGTGCCTGCTAAGAATGATTCAAATAAAGCAAATAATAGAGCCATTGATAATGCGCCAGCTAATTTGCAAGGTAAGCCAAACATCTTAGAGTTCTTATCTTCTGGTAACATCTTAAAAGAAATAATACCAGCTAAAGAAAACATCATACTTAATTCCCAACATACACCAATTAATAGAATGAATGTTGTTGATTCATTTGATACTGTCCACAATGGATAACCAAAGATATGGGCAATAACCGCATTGGCTATTTCATATAGCCAGTGAGTTGCGTATAAGGCAAGTCCTGCATACACAACATCAAAGTTTTTCTTTTGTATTTCAGACCAATAAACATAAAATACTACAGCAAGGATAAAGATAAACGTCCAATTAAAGTTTGCTGTGCTTCTTACTACTACTGCATCAACTAAATCTTTTGATAATTGAGATCCATCTCCCCAAAATTTAAACATAGCGTTGCTCCTTTATTTATTAAGCTCTACCTGCATATTTTCCATCAGCTGTAAATACTGTAATTCTTTCGCCTTCTTCAATAAACATAGGTACTTTAACTTTTAAGCCTGTTTCAGTAACAGCGTTTTTTAATGCATTTGTTGCTGTATCACCTTTTACAGCGTTTTCACATTCTACTAAAGTTACTTCAACTTTATCAGGTAAGTTAATATCAAGTACATTGCCTTCAAAGAACACCATCATTACTTCCATACCTTCAAGAATAAAGTATTTCTTGAAATCTAATTGTTCTTCTGAAAGTTCGTATGTATCATATGATTCTGAATCCATAAAATAATATGTTCCATCTGAAGAATAAGAGAATGATGCTTTTCTTTTCTCTATGTTTGCTGCTTCAAACTTTGTAGAAGCATTAAAGTTTCTTTCAAGCGTATTACCAGTTTTTAGGTTTTTCATCTTAGTCTTTAAGATAGCTGCACCTTTACCTGGTTTTACATGCATAAAGTCTATTACTACCCATGGATCACCATCAACCATTACTGTTAATCCTGTTTTAAAATCGCCTGCTTCAATTGCCATATAATAATTCTCCTTTATTTTTACCTATTTAATTATATACTAATCACTAAATCTTTCTATGTATTTATTGGCTGAACGACACATTTCTTTAGAAAAATCTGAATTATATTTTCTTTCTATAAACTTCTTCATCCATGTTTCATAATCTTCATTAATATTTCTAGATTCAAACATATCTTTTAATTCTTCATTGTTTAAACTTCTATACTTATTCTCAAATACCACATACTTGTTATCTACACGTTTTGGTTTAAATTTTCTAGTTTGGTTTTCATCAATATAGCCATAAACCACCATACATGCAGGATATACATAATCTGGAAGTTCTAACAACTTTGTTACTTCTTCATAATTTTCCATAATATCGCCAATATAACATGAGCCTATTCCTAAAGACCAGGCAGCATTTACTGTATTTTGAGCTACAATCATTGCATCTTCTATAGCTAATAGTAAATCACCTTTCCCTGGAAGCCTTGGATTTAAGTCTAAATCATTAAATGCGTTATACCATTTCTCATAATCGGCACAGAATACTAATACCATTTTAGCGTTCTTAATAAATGGTTGATTATCACATAGTACCGATAATTTTTCTATAGTGTCTTTATCTTTAACATCTATTATTGAATAAAGTTGCATATTACCAGCACTAGGGCCATTAATACCTGCATTAATAATAAGATCTTTATCCTCTTTTGTTATTTCTTTATCTTTATAGGCTCTTATTGATTGTCTATCAATCATTTCTTGAATAGTATTGTTCATATGTATTACCTCTTAAATAAATTATCTCACAATACTATATAATAATAAGGATGATTGACTTACATATGCACTCAAATTATAGTGATGGAACATCTTCAATAGAAGATATTTTAAATGAAGCTAAATCACTTAATCTATCTCAAATATCTATAACAGATCACAATATCTTAACTGGTTCTATAAAAGCTAAGGAATTAGCTTCTATTAATTATGTAATAGGTGTTGAATTATCTGTTGGTTATCATAATAATGAAGTACATCTATTAGGTTACTTCCCAAATGGTTCTCCTACTAATTACAAGAATACTCAATTTGTTATTAATGAAGGAGAAACATATAAAAAGATAGCTATTCTAGAAATGATAGAAAAGCTTAATGATATGGGTATAGATATCAACATTAATGAATTATCTAAATACTCTAAAGGTATTATTAATAGGGTTCATATATGTATGGCTATGGTAGATCATGGTTATATTGAAAGTGTTGCTGATGGTTTTGAAAAGTATGTTGGTGAACATTGTGATGCATATGTTGAAAGAAAAACAGTATCAATCAAAGAAGCTAGTGAAGCTATTAGATTAGATGGTGGAATAGCTGTTATTGCCCATCCTTATGAATATAAGCAATTAAGTAGCATAGATAATTTCTTGAATAATATTATGGATGATATTGATGGCATTGAATGTTATCACCCAAGTGCCACAAATGATGATTCAATTCATCTAATAGATATAGCTAAAACAAATAATAAAATAATCACTGGTGGTAGTGATTATCATGGTAATAATAAACCCAATATATCTATGAATATGATGAAGGTATCTGATGAATATAAAATAGGAGCTTAATGAACTAGTCAACTATTCGTAGACAGTTTATATAAAGTGGTCAAACCCCAAT
>JAUNQJ010000031.1 GCA_030536265.1 Erysipelotrichaceae bacterium | reverse complement strand
ATGGTAAAAAAGTATCTTCAACTAGAATTAGAGAAGAATTAGAAAATAAGAATTATAAACTTGTTGATAAACTATTAGGCTATAAATATAAAGATGAATAAACTATTTGAACAAAGAGTTAAAGAATACTTTAATGAAGAGTCTGAAAAGTATTTAGAATTATTAAATAAGAAACCAACTCATGGTTTTTTTATTAATACTTTAAAAGGTAACAAAGAAGATATTCTTAATTTATTAGATTTTAAGTATGAAGATTCTTATTTAAATCCTAATGCTTATTATCATGACTATGAATCTATTGGTAAGTGTAAGTCTTATGAGCTTGGTTTAATTTATCCTCAAGACACAGAGTCTTCTTATTCTTCTACTTTTATTAATGATATTGATATTAATTTAATTGTTGATTTATGTGCTGCTCCTGGTGGTAAAACAATTAATATTATTAATAAATATAAAGATGCTTTATGTGTTTCAAATGATGTTAATTCTAAGCGTGTTGGTGAATTATCTAAGAATCTTGAAAGACTCGGTTTAACAAACTCTATTATTACTTCTAAAAATCCAAAAGATTTAGCTAAGGAGCTAAAAGGAAATGTTGATTTAGTAATTTTAGATGCTCCGTGTTCTGGTGAAGGAATGATTAGAAAATATCCTGAGATATTAGATGACTATAGTTTAGCTAATATTGAATCTTTAGCCAAAATTCAAGAAGGTTTATTAGAAAACGCTTATGATTTAGTTAGAAAAGATGGTTATATTTTATATAGTACTTGTACATATGCTTTTGAAGAGGATGAAAATCAAATTAGTAACTTTTTAAATAAGCATAATGATATTGAACTTATTAAGTTATCTTCGAAGAATAACTATTCAAAGCTTGAAGGCACTATTAAGCTTTGCCCATTAAATAACACTGAAGGTCAATTCATTTGTTTGTTAAAAAGAACTTCCGATAATGAAATAGTGAAGATTAAATATCTTAAGCCTATTAAGAACGATATCGTAGATAAGTTTATTTCTTCTAATTTAAATATTAGTGATTACTATTTATATAAAGTTAATGATAATTTCTTTATGTCTATTAATCCTATGATTGCCTTAGGTGGCGGTGTTATTAGGTCTGGCATATATCTAGGTGAACTAAAAAAGAATAGATTTGAACCAGCACATAATTTATATAGATCTATTTACTTAAAGGATGCATTTAAATATAAATACGATTTAAATGATGATGAATATGATAAATATATTAAAGGCTTAGAACTTAGTGTTGATTTAGATGATAATTATTATTTATTAACCTATAAAGACTATTCTTTAGGATTTGGCAAAGTATCTAATAAGACTATGAAAAATAAGTATCCAAAAGGGCTTAGAAGGGTGTGTTAAAATTAATTTATGAATATTTCTAACTCAAATGGTGAAGTAACATTATCTAAAGGTGTATTTAAAGATATTGTTTCAACTGTAATTAAAAAATTCGATGTTTTCTTTCCAATTAAGAAAGATAATAGTTATATTAATGTCGATATGAAAGATAATGATACTGAAATTACTATTCATATCAAGATTAAACAGGGCGTAGATGTTGTTAAGACTTGTAAGCAACTACAAAACGAAATATATGAAACTATCTATCAAATGATTGGAATTGAAATTAAAAAGATTCATATTGATATAGTTGGATTTGAAAGGTAAGAAAAAAAGGATCGTAAGATCCTTTTTATTATTATGTAGTTTCTTGTGGTTCTGGACTTGAAGAAGTTATTTCTACAGCTATTGATTCACTACTTCCATCAGAAATTTTTACTTTAACTTCACATGACTTATTTGCTGATAATGAATAAGTCTTTCCAGTTGATCCTTCGACCTTAACGTCATCAAGATACCATTCATATCCTCCTGAGTATTCGCCGGTTGAAGATGTTACATTAGCAGTAAATGTTATTGATGTGCCACTATTAACTTTGACTACTCCGCCAGATGTTTCAGGAGATGATCCTAATGTAAGTGTGTATGAAGCATCTGAGTATTTAATGATTACAAATTTTTTAAGTTTTAATGAATGAACTTCAATAGTTGAATTAATACTCACTGATGAAGCATCAGGATCATACTTGTATATTTCGATAGTACCTTTACTGTGTGATGCATCTGCTGGTTTTGTTTCTACTTCAACAGTAGCATATTTTGATAGGGCAGACTTTAATGCATCTACATCTGAAGAATTAGGAATATTTATAGATACTGTGTCATTAATTTCAACTTCTTTACATTTAGAGGCTGAGTTAACATTTGCGTTTTCATATCCGTAATAAGCGCATGCTGTTACTTTACTACCCGATGTAATGTCTCCTAATAAATCTATAGTTTCATCATTATCGCTACTAGTTATAGATTTGATGTGTTTACCACCAACGCTAATATCTGCTTTATATTTAACAGCACCAAATACCCAAGTGTAATCAAACATTCTATTTCCCTTAGTTGCAAATAATGTTTCACCATCTGATTTATTTAATACTAAATCAATTGTTTCATCAGCAACTTCTAATAGTTTTTCATCAGGATATTTTGGCCAAGTTATTGATAGCTTAGTACCATTTATAGTAATTTTTGGTTCTTCAGGAAGATCTGATATTGTTGCTTTTTGTGGAGATGATAATGAAGCAAGAGGTGATTTAGACATAATCAAACCTGATGTTAAATATTTTTCATCTATTCCTTCAATTGGTGCAACATATGGAGTACCAACTTTTGCGATATGTGTAATTGATGTAATACCACTAGGTCTAGCTATATCTTCAGGGAAACCAAATTTCTCAGCTGTTTCATCTAAGATAAGCTTAGTAATTTTACCTTTAATGTTTTTGTTATATAGGTCATATGTCATATAAGATGGTTTACCAACTTGACCTTTTTCGTAGCCCATCCAAGTAGCTACAGAGTATTCACTAGTACATCCTACAACCCAACCATCTTTGATTGATCCTGATGGTATATCAAATTGTGCACCTTCAGAGCCCCAGTTTGTTGTTCCTGTTTTTGCATATACTTTATAGTCATCGTTTCTGAACAATCCCATTAAGTTAGGGTAGCCACCCTCAACATCGTTTCTCAATAATTCAGACATTAAGTAACAAGCTTGTTCAGATATAGTTTGTGTTGCTTGATATGTTGGAACGATTGGTGCTTTTTCATTTAAGAATTCTATTTTTGTTATGGCGTGTGGTGTAGTATAGTAACCATCATTCATCAAAGCTGCATAAGCACCAGCCATTTGTAGACAAGAAACATTTAATCCTTTACCACCAATTCCATATTGTTCATCAAAGTCATTTAAATCAATATTGAATCCCATACTTGTTAAATAATCTACTAAGTATGAATTTCCTTTTTTATCAATTAATTCTCTAATACATTGTATTGCAGGAGTGTTTAAAGAATTACCAACAGCATATTTAAGTGTAACTTCACCAGCATAACTATTTGATGAGTTAGAAATAATATAGTTAGTTCCTTGATAAACTAATGGCTTATCCATTACAACGTGAGATGTAGACCAGCCTAATACTTCAAACGCTTGAACATAATCTAAGATTGGTTTGATTGATGAACCAGGTTGTTTGTATTGAGCAGTTGCGTGATTTAAAAGAAGGGCACCACCATCAGCGTAGTTTCTTCCGCCAAGTATACCAATGATTTCACCAGTATCATTTCTAAGACAAATTGATGCAACTTCAAATTCATCATTTGGATATTCGAAGTAATCATCAACATTACCAGCTTGTATATTATCCATTAATTCTTGAACATCTTTATCCATACAAGTATGAATTCTCATTGCGGTATTGTATGGATCTAAGCCTGTGATGTTATATACTTCTTCTACAACATAATCTATATAAGCTTGGTAAGGCGTGCCATTACCAGAACCGCGTTCGTTATTAGTAGTTGTTCCAACTAGGAAATCTTCAACACGTGTTGCTAGAGCTGCTTTATATTCGTTATCCGAAATATAACCATGATAGTTCATTAAATATAAAACTTCATCTCTTCTATCTTGTGCATAATCTAGATTTATATATGGATTAAATGTATATGGAGAGTTAACAACGCCAGCTAACATTGCAGATTCTTCAAGCACTAAATCATTAACATCTTTCCCAAAGTAATATTGAGAAGCTTTTTGAACACCTCTAATATTTTGACTTGTTCCACCAAAATTTAATTTATTTAAATAATTAGTAAATATTTCTTTCTTTGATGATTGACGTTCAAGTTGAAGGGCAAGTGCTATTTCTTGAACTTTACGTTTTATTGATTTAACTGCACCATGACCTTCTTCATCAGAAGTAAAATATGTATTCTTAACTAGCTGCATAGTGAATGTAGATCCACCTTGAGCAAATGACATTGTTCTAATATTTGAAATTAAAGCTTTTACGAATCTAGGAACATCAAATCCGCTATGTTCAAAGTAACGTGAGTCTTCAACCGCAACAAAAGCATCAACTAATGAATTTGGAATATCTTCATATTCAACATTTTGTCTAATAACAGTTCCAAGTTCATAGATTTGATTATCATCTTTATCATAAACAATTGATGATTCTTGTGAGTTAAAATCTGATAAATCTAAGTTAGGTTTATCTTTTAATAAAAAAACTATTGTCCCAATACCAACACAAACACAAACTAATCCTAGTAGTGCGATGATTGAAACAATAATTGCGGCAACATTTACTTTGTTTACCTTACGTTTAGCTTTCTTTTCTTTTAATTGCATATTGTGTACCTACATCTCAAAAACTTTATCCACTACTTGCAAATAATTACATGGTTTTACATAATTTGATTCAATTAAATAACCATGTTGTTTGATCCAAACGTAAGAAAGAGATTTTCTAGATTTCCCCTTATAAAAATCTAGGAAGTCTTTTGCTTTGATTAAATATGTTTCATCAAAGCTAGCCATACGTAAGATTATAAAGGCGATACCACCATGATCTAAACATCTTTCTAGATGTTTAATTTGATGAGGATGAATAGATGAGAACGGGAAAGATGTCTTTGAATGACATTCTTTTGCTTCAAAATCTATATACTTGCCTTTATAGATTCCATTGTAATCAGTAGTACTTGGCTCGTTATAGTATGCTTCAACAATTTTTGCTGCAGAACGACGTGTGTAATCTACCTTTACAATTTTGATCGGTGTAGGTTTCTTATAAATTACTGCTAAATCTTCTGACAAATAATAAGCGTTTGTAGCATTGATATCATCTTCTAAATTCATGCCAAGTCTCGACTTGGTTGATGCTACTTTTTGCTTAGTGTTTGTAGGCTTTTTGTTTGGATAATTCATAATTAACTTACTGTTAAATTATATAATAAAGGCCTTTAAATATGCTAGTTTTCTTGAATTTAGGTATATTACATAGTAAAATATTTTATTGGAGATAACTATGGAAAAATTAAAACTTACACCAGAAGAAATCCTTGATATGCAATTCTCAGTTGACTTTAAAGGTTATAACCCAGGTCAAGTTGATAGCTTTTTAGATGTTGTATTAGAAGACTATCAAAAGATGGAAGACAACGTTCAAGAATTACTTGATTTAGTTGCTTCTTTACAAGATGAGATTAAGAAACTTCATGAAGAAAATCTTGAACTTGAAGGTAAACAAAAAGTATTTGATCTATCTAATACTACTTCTTATTCATCTGTTGATTTATTAAAACGTATATCAAGACTTGAAGAACAAGTTTATAACAAATAACATTTGACAATCGCTGCAATTTGTAGAGGAAAGTCCATGCTCGCACAACCTGTGATGGTTGTAGTGATTATGCTAGGTTAATAAATAAGCCTAGGTAGTGAAAACTAACGGCTAGCGATGTCCTAAAAGGTAACTCATGGACTAGCTTATAAAAGTGTCAAAGAGACGAGCTTTATAGAAATATAAAGAATGGAACGTGATAAACCCCATAAGCGAGAAACCCAAATTTGGTAGGGGAACCCTATATGCAAAACGAAGCTAAAAGGGATACGAAAGTATAGATAAATGATTGTCTAATACAGAACATGGCTTATAAATGCTATTTGTTTATATAAGACCTATAAGGTCTTTTTATTTATTACGTTTAATTTTTGAATATTATAAAAATATTAGTAGTTGAAAACTATTTTCCTAAAACGCAAGATGAATTTAAGCAAGTTATATTACATAAGAAGATTCTTTTTATATAACTACAGGCAACGTTAATCCATCGGATTGCGTAGATTTATTAAGACTTATTATTTTATACTTACTTGAAATATTATCAAGCACGTATTATAATTAAGCATGTTAGAATAGTATTATGAATTTACCTAATAAACTTACTATATTTAGAATTACACTTGTACCACTTATATTACTAGTATGGTTATTTCCATACAATCAATTTGGAATACATTTTATTTCATTTACGATTGGTCCTACATCGATTTCATTGTTGAATGTAATTGTTTTAGGATTATTTATTATTGCTAGTGTTACAGATGCATTAGATGGAAATATTGCTAGAAAAAGAAATCTTATAACTACATTTGGAAAATTTGCTGATCCAATAGCTGATAAGTTATTAGTTAACACTATGCTTATAGTTATGGCTTATAAGCATATGATTCCAGTTGTACCTGTAGTTATTATGATTGGTAGAGACATTATAGTTGATGGATGTAGAATGATTGCATCGAGTAATGGTGTAGTTGTTGCTGCAGGTATACTTGGAAAACTTAAAACAGTATTACAAATAGTTACAATAGGCTTTGTTTTAGTTAACAATATACCTTTTGAGCTATTTAGTTTACCAGTTACATCAGTGCTTGCGTGGTTTACTGCTTTTGTTTCTGGAGCAAGTGGTTATTCTTACTTCTCACAATTAAAAGATTATATTTTTGAATCCGTTTAGGATTTTTGGATTTTTTTCGTAATAATAATGTAGGAGGAAAAGTTAATGGCAAAAGAAAAAGAAGAAGTCGTTAATACAAATGAAAAGAAAGAAGCATTATTAAATGAAGCCTTAAAACAAATTGAGAAACAATATGGCAAAGGCTCAATAATGAAACTAGGGGAAAGAAGTTATGTTGATGTTGATGTAATTTCATCTGGTTCATTATCAATTGATAATATTCTTGGAGTTGGTGGATTCCCAAGAGGAAGAATCATCGAAATTTATGGACCTGAATCTTCAGGTAAAACTACATTAGCATTACAAGCTATTGCTGAATGTCAAAAGACTGGAGGCAAGTGTGCATTCATTGATGCTGAACATGCAATTGATCCAAAATATGCTAAAGCATTAGGAGTAGATGTTGATGAATTAATTCTTTCTCAACCTGATTCTGGTGAACAAGCACTTGAAATTACAGAAGTTTTAATTAAATCTGGTGCAATTGATTTAATCGTAATTGACTCTGTAGCAGCACTTGTACCACAAGCTGAATTAGATGGAGAAATGGGTGATTCTAATATTGGTTTACATGCAAGATTAATGTCTAAAGCAATGAGAAAGTTAGCAGGTGCTATGTCGGCAAATAATTGTACAGCAATCTTCATTAACCAATTAAGAGAAAAAGTTGGAATCATGTTTGGTAATCCTGAAGTTACTACAGGTGGTAGAGCTCTTAAATTCTACTCTTCAATTAGACTAGAAGTAAGAAAATCAGAAGCTATTAAAAACGGAACAGACGTTATTGGCAATAAGACTAATGTTAAGGTTGCTAAAAATAAAGTTGCTCCACCATTTAAATCTTGCCAAGTTGAAATCTATTATGGTGAAGGTATCTCACATGTTTCTGAAATCATTGAACTTGGTGTTCAATTAGGTATTATTGAAAAGGCTGGATCTTGGTATGCGTATAATGGCGAAAAGATTGGCCAAGGTTCAGAATCAGTAAGAGCTTATATTAAAGCTAATCCTGATATTGATACAGAAATCACAAATAAAATTAAAGAAAAACTTAAAAACCCTGAAAGCGTTGAATAAATCAACGCTTTTTTATATTTTTGTGCCCATAAACTGCATTTGTTTGCTATAATTTTATTAGGTGAAAGCCTAAATTAAATAACTAATAGGAGGTAAGTTTATGCAAGATATTAACTTATCTTCCGTTTTATTCTTAGTAATCGGATTAATAATTGGAATAGTTTTACATTTCCTTTTAAATGCTTTAGCTGTAGGCAAAGCTAAATCCGAAGCAAAATCAATCGTAGACGAAGCAAATAATCAAGCTAAAAACACTATTAAGCAAGCTGTTTTAGATGGTAAGACTCAAGTCTATGACTTAAAACTTCAAGCTGAAAAAGAAATTAAAGAAAGAAAATCAGAAATTCAAGAGCAAGAATCTAAGCTTTTGAGAAGAGAAGATTCTCTAAACTACCGTGATGAGAATTTAACTCAAAAAGAGAAAAAATTAGACGAGAAGTTAAGAAAAGCAGAAGAGAAGTCTCTTCAACTAGATAAAATGGAAGAAGAATTGCAATCTAGAATCGATGGCCAGATTGCACTTTTAGAAAGAGTTTCAAATATGAGCCAACAAGAAGCTCATGATGAACTTATGGAAGTCATCGAAAAGAAGATGGAAAACGAAGTTGCTGCTTATATTCGTGATCAAGAAGATGAAGCTAAAGCTAAAGCTAAACAAGCTTCTCAAGAGATCATTGCAACAGCAATTCAACGTTATTCACAAGAAGAAACTATTGATAGAACAATTTCAGTAGTTACACTACCTTCAGAAGAAATGAAGGGAAGAATCATTGGTAGAGAAGGAAGAAACATTAGAGCAATTGAACAAGCTACTGGTGTTGATTTAATAATTGATGATACACCTGAAGCTATTACTGTTTCTTGTTTCAACCCAATTAGAAGAGAAATCGCAAGACAGTCTCTAGAAACATTGATTAAAGACGGAAGAATTCAACCAGGAAGAATTGAAGAAGTTGTTGCTAAAGTAACAAAAGAGTTAGATGAAACTATTGTTAAATATGGTGAACAAGCTTGCTTTGATTTAAAGATTGGTAAGATGAATCCTGAACTTGTTAAAC
>JAUNQJ010000085.1 GCA_030536265.1 Erysipelotrichaceae bacterium | reverse complement strand
TGAAAGCTTTGAAATCGGAACAATATTTAAAAATAATGAAAAATTTGTTCGAATATTAAATAAAGGTTCTGATATTAATAATGGCTATTCTATGGCTGTTACTTGGAATGGCGAAGAAATGCTTATTCACATGGATAAAACATATAGAAATCTCCTTTATAATAATTTCGAAATTGTTCAACCATTAATATTCCATGAAATAGGGCATATAGAAAACGGAGACTTCTATAAAGACCAAGCACCTAGTGAATTAAGAATGTTGATGCTTGATGTAGGCAAGGTGATGCCTCAAGAACTTGCAGCTGATGCATTTGCAATCAATATAGTTGGCAAAAAAGCTATGAAAGCTTCTCTTAGATATCTACTGGAAGAAAGGAAGAAAACTTCCTTACCGTTATTGAATTATTCTCAATCATGCAATATTAAAGAAATTGAACTAAGAATCAAAAATATACATTAAGATTCAAGCATAACTTGAATCTTATTTTTATTATTAAAGAGTCTCTTTATGTTAAACATGTGTTTTTAATTTTATATTTAGGTTAGAAAACGGAGGACATGTATATGAAAAAATGTTGCATATTTGAATCTGAAAACCCACAGGAAGCAATTAAACATAGAAAATTTGAGTTAGTTAAAAACTATGGAAGAAAAGATGGCAATAGATACTTGTTTATGTGGGATGATGGCGAACGATACTTATGTAGATGTAAAAATTGTGGACGTCTTGTTTTAGTTCAAGAATCTGAAATGCATATGCCTGATCATACATACTATGATTATTTACCAGTTGAGAGTATTCAAGAAGCCGATGAAATTAATGCTAAATATGATGGAGGCCAATTCGAAAGCAAATATTGGAATGAATTGTTATTTGAAACATTTGATTGGTAATTAAATATAAATGTTCGTGAAACCTACATTTTCCGAACATTTTATATTATAATATATCTATGAGCACATCATCTGAAATTGAAAAACAAAGTATATTAACTGCGAAATCTGATGAAATCATAGCTACTCTTCCCAACTGTGCGAAGATGTTTTTTAGAAATCTTAGAAATGAGAATAAATCAGAAAGAACAATATGTCAGTATGCATATGATATAAGAGGATTCTTTGATTATCTATCTACTACAAGTGGATTTAAAAATAAGAATCTTAATTCATTAAAAATAGAACAAATATTAGATAAATTAAATAAAGAAGATCTACAAGAGTACGTAGAATCTTTAAATACATACACTTATAAGAATGAATATGGGAGAACTACAAATAAAAAGTCTTCTCCAAATTATATTGCACGAAAGGTGTCTTCTTTAAAATCTTTCTATAAATATTATCAAGATTGTGGAGATATAAAGACCAACCCTTCTATATTGATTAAAAATCCTAAAATTAAACATAAAAACATCATGATTATGGAATCTGATGAAGTTAAACGCATTATGGATGCAGTTAACGATGAATCTAACCTAACTCCAAGAGAAAAATCAGCACACGCTAAATCAATTAAACGTGACACTGCGATTATGATGTTGCTTTTAGGTACTGGCATTCGTGTATCTGAACTTGTTGGTATTGATATTAAGGATATCGACTTTAAAGAAGCTTCTATTAAAGTTGTACGTAAAGGTGGCGATGAAGATGAAGTATTCTTCTCAACAGACGTCGAAAATGCCCTTCATGACTATATTGATAATGAAAGGCCACAAACAAGCGACCCTGCCCTTTTCATTTCAAGTTATAAAACAAGAATCTCAGATCGTGCAGTAGAAAAATTAATTAAAAATTATGCAGATAAAGCTGGATTAAATAAAAAAATAACTCCTCACGCTCTTAGAAGAACGTTTGGAACTACTTTATATGAATCAACTGGTGATATATATCTAACTGCAAATGCCCTACACCACAAATCTGTGGATACCACTAGAACTCATTACGTAAGAAAAAACCGTGAACTTACTAGAGATGCAGTTACAAAACTTGATATATTCAATAAAAAATAAAGGAGAAATATATGCTATATCTATTAGAAATGTTAAATGAAGATGATAAATTTAGAAATGACAAAGAATTAATTAAACATTGCGAAGAAGAAGCACAAGAAATGTATGAACATGATGTTAAGATGGATCCATCCACTACATTAGAAGATTGCAAAAAGATTCCAATGTTTGAAGAAAACCAATTTCTTTACGATACAAAAACTGGCAAATTATATAAAGCCGAAAAATATATGAGA
>JAUNQJ010000030.1 GCA_030536265.1 Erysipelotrichaceae bacterium | reverse complement strand
TAATCACTCTTTTTATATAATATAGATATGAAGAAAGTATTTGTTATTATTGTTATTGTAATAGTTGTGTTTATATCTATATTTGTATACAAAAGAAAAGAAGCGGAATTATATGTTGATGATCAAATAGAAGAAAAGGAAGTAATAAACATGTATAAACAAATTAGCATGGAAGAAGCAAAAGAAATATTTAAAACAAAAGGTGATTATATTATTGTTGATGTTAGAAGACCTGATGAGTTTGCTGAAGGACATATTCCTAGTGCAATTAATATTGTTAATGAAGAGATCACAACAGCACCAAAAGAATTAAAAGATAAAAGTCAAGTTATTTATGTATATTGCAGAAGTGGAAGACGTTCTAAAGAAGCTAGTGAGAAATTGGTTAATTTAGGGTACACAAATATTATTGAATTTGGTGGAATCATTGATTGGACTGGAGATATAGAAAAATAAGAAATGCTTTATAATAAGCATTTTTTATATAATAAGATTATAGAAACAAAGAGGAAACAATATATGCGTAAAGAAGAATTCTATTATTTATCAGATGACGGAAAGACTAATATTAGAGCAATGAGATATTTACCTGAGGGTGAAGTAAAAGCAGTTCTTCAAATTGCTCATGGAATGGTTGAATTTATTGATCGTTATGAAGGATTTGCAGAATACTTATGTAATTTAGGATTTGCTGTTACAGGCAATGACCACTTAGGACATGGTAATTCTGTTATCTCAAAAGATGATTGGGGTTATTTTGCAAAAGACAATGGTTACAACGTAGTCTTGAATGATATGCATAAACTTACTTCATTAACTAAAGATTTATTTCCTAATAAACCATATTTCTTATTAGGGCATTCTATGGGATCTTTCTTTGCAAGATATTATTTATGTAAATATGGAAACGAATTAGATGCTGCTATTATTATGGGTACAGGTCAACAAGCTAGCGCTACATTAAGCGCAGGAAAATTAACATGTAAAGCATTATCGGCTGTTAAAGGATGGAGATATAGATCTTCTTTAGTAAATAATATGGCACTTGGTTCATACAATAAAAAATGGGAACCATCTATTACACATTGCGACTGGTTAACTAAAGATAACAAAATTGTTGAATTGTATAGCAAAGAACCTAAATGCCAATTTGTATTCACTTTAAATGGTTACTATAATTTATTCTCTTGTATGAATGAAATAATTAAACCAGAAAACTTAGCAAAAATGCCTAAAGAATTACCAGTGTTATTAGTATCTGGTGAAGATGATCCAGTTGGCGAATTTGGAAAAGCTCCTAAATCTGTATATGAATCATTTAAAAATATTGGAATGGAAGATGTGTCTTTGAAGCTATATCCAAACGATAGACATGAAATATTAAATGAAACTGATAAATTAGATGTTTATCATGATCTATCTAATTGGTTAGAATCTAAGATTAAGTAATTAGGTTATAATTAAAGCATGGTTGAAATACAAGACTTAACAAAAAATAAAGAATTAAAAAAGTATTATAAAGATATTAAAAAGTACTATTCAAAAGTACTAGAAGTATTAAAACTTAACGATAACTTTGAAGCTGCTTTAGTAATAGTAGGAAAGAGTAAAATTCGTACTATTAATAAACAATACCGTAACATTGATAAAGAAACGGATGTTATCTCTTTTGCGGAAGTTGATTATGATGGTGAATTTGGAGAAGACAGTTATTTGGGAGATATCTTTATTAATGTCGATAGAGTTAAATCGCAAGCAAAATTATATGAGCATTCTATCAAAAGAGAATTTTGTTTCTTATTTGTTCATGGTATGCTTCATCTTTTTGGCTATGATCATATGAATCCAAAAGACGAAAAGAAGATGTTTGCTTTACAAGATAAAATTATTGGAGATTTAAAATAATGAAGTTTAAGCATGCATTTGATGGTTTAATAAGTGCTTTAAAAGAGAAGGCAGTAATTACTCAAGTAGTTTTAGCTATTATGGCTATAATTGGTGGGGTAATTATTAAATTAGATAATTATGAATGGTTGGCTTTTATTATTTGCATAGTAGGCGTTATATCACTTGAAATAATGAATAGTGTGGTTGAAAAACTTTGTGATTTATATTCAACCGAACATAACGAAAAGATTAAAATTATTAAAGACATGGCAAGCGCTGCAGTTCTA
This sequence comes from Erysipelotrichaceae bacterium, assembly GCA_030536265.1. GTDB lineage: Bacteria > Bacillota_I > Bacilli_A > Erysipelotrichales > Erysipelotrichaceae > Colivicinus. Next base: position 7,021 of record JAUNQJ010000030.1, on the reverse strand, counting down.
GTCTTTGCAGTCGGCGCACTAGTGGTTTGCGTTATTTGCACACTAAGGAGATTTTAATGAAGTCAGGATTTGTTGCTATTGTTGGAAAACCAAATGCTGGTAAATCCACTTTAATTAATAGTTTATTAGGTAAAAAAATAGCTATCACCACACATAAAGCTCAAACAACAAGAAATGCAATTCTTGGCATTTTAAATAATCCTGATTATCAAATTGTGTATATTGATACTCCAGGAATTCATAATCCTAATACTCATCTAGGGAACTACATGAATAAGGAAGCATATAACCAAGCTTATGGAGCTGATGTAATTTACTATATAGTTGATGGAAATAGTGGGCTTAGAAACGATGATAAAGAAATACTAGAAAAAGTATTTGAATATGATGTGCCAGTATTCCTTCTTGTTAATAAGATTGATGAAATTAACCAAGATAAGTTGATTGAACGTTTAGCTTACGCTTCAAACAACTTCAATTTTAAAGAAATAATACCAATTTCGGCCTTAAATAAAGACAATTTAGATGATCTATTAAAAACAACACTAAATTATTTAAACGATTCTGTTAAGTATTATCCAGATGATGTTTTAACTCCAAACTCTTTAGAATTTCAAATATCAGAAATCATTAGAGAAAAAATAATTTTAAATACCGAACAAGAAGTACCGCACTTAACAGCCGTAAAAATAGATACCTTAAAACAAACTGATTCACGTATTACTATAGAGGCAAGTATTATTGTTAATAAAGATTCTCATAAGGGAATTATTATTGGTAAAGCTGGATCAATGTTAAAGAAGATAAACGGTTCTGCATCTAGAGAAATCAAAAAAATTACTGGTAAAAAAGTATTTCTATCGCTATATGTAAGAGTAGAAGATGATTGGCTTAATAAAGACAAAAAACTTTTTGAGCTAGGATATTTCTTAGAAAAATAATATGAACGATAAGATTAAAGGAATAGTGTTAAGAATACAAGATTATAAAGATAATGACCTTATGCTTCAAGTTTTAACTGAAGATAAGGGCATTCTTTCTTTAATCGCTAAATCAGCTAAAAAGTTCACTAGTAAACAACACTTTTTTGAAGGCTGTTTATACGAATACATAATCGATTATAAAGACAATAAAACTATTTATGGTATTCATGGTTCCAAATTATTAAATAGCTATACTGAGTTAGATAACACAAAACTATTCTCTTTTAAAAACATATTATCAGAGATGACAATTAAATCTAAAGAATTAATAGAATATGATACTTTTAATAATTTTGATTTTGTCCTTAAGAATATAAATGATACCAATAAATATTTGCTAGGAAGTTTATTTGTTTCGTACATGTGTAGGCTTCATGGCGTCATTCCAAACGTTGATGAATGTGTTACTTGTAAGTCAAAAAAAGTAGTTGCAATTTCAAGTAGAGCCGGTGGCTTTTTATGTTTAGATCATTTAAATGGCGAAGCTATTCAAGATGTAAATACATTAAAACGTTTTAGATTAATATCAAAAGCAAGCTTTAAGGATTATGAATTAATTAAAGATAACGAGTATTCTTTTAATGATTTCAAATTGATTACAGATTTCTTTATGGATAACGCATCTTTAAATTTGAAGAGTTATGATTTTTATAAGAAGGTAATGTAGATATGGCTGATTTTCAAGAGATGAGGGAACATTATATTAACTGTTATAAAAAGGCTAAAAAGAAGATTTTTAAGGACAGAATTAGTAAAATAGACCCTTATTTATTAGCGTTAGATGAAATTGTTGATGTTTATTCATGTAGCCAAGTTAAACTTGGTGAAATTGAAGTTCCTGCAGATCTTATTGTTGGGACAAAAACAAGTGCTAGAAAAGAATCGTTTTCAAGAGACTTTATGCCTTTGATTAAAGAAGGAAGTGAGTTCTCTTTCAAATGGATTCAAGTTTGTAAATATCATTTATCTGACACAGGGATATCTGATGCACCAAAAGCATATGAATATTTAGGAAAGTTTTATATTGAAGAAGGAAACAAAAGGGTAAGTGTGCTTAAATCTTATGGTGCTGTATTTATTCCTTGCGATGTAACTAGACTTGTCCCTACAAAAAATAATGATTTAGAAAATAAATTATATTATGAATTTTTAGATTACTATAAATATTCAAGATTATATTCTATTCAATTTAAAAAACTTGGCTACTATAAAAAGCTTCAAAAGTTAATGGAATTTGAAGAAGACCATGAGTGGGAAAGAATGGAAAGAATAAGACTTGTCGGTTTTTATGGTAGACTTTGTGACATGCTGAAAAAGAAAAAGATTGATGTTTATTATCCTGATTCATTAGTTGTATTGATGGAAATATATGGCTATAAATTTTTGTATGACATGACTGATAAAGAATTATCTAAAGCCATCGATGAGTCTAAAACAAGAATTATTAATGATAAAGCTCACTTTAATATCTTATGCGTGGCAGATGATGAAGATAACGGATTATGGAATGGTTATTCTAGTGATAACTTAAAGAATTATGACTTAATACTATCAGCAGGTGATTTAAAAAGTGAATACTTAGAATATTTAGTTACGGTTTCAAATAAACCTCTTTATTATGTTCATGGCAATCACGATGAAAGTTACGATACAAAACCTCCACTAGGATGTGAATGTTTAGATGATGAGCTTATTACATATAGAGGCTTAAGAATATTAGGCTTAGGTGGTTCTTATAAATATAAGGATGATGCTAAATATATGTATAACGAGAAACAAATGAAGTCTCGAATTAGAAAGCTTAAACCAAAGATTAAAAAAGCGGGTGGGGTTGATATCGTTGTTGCCCATGCACCTATTAAAGGATATGGGGATTTAGATGACTATGCTCATCAAGGATTTGAATGTTTTATTGATTTAATCAAAGCTTATAAACCAAAGTACTTTATTTATGGGCATGTTCACCATACTTATAACTATAAGGATACAGGTTTCTATAAGATAGATGATACACAAATTATTAATGTATCTGGTAAACAAAGAATTGTCTATTAAAAGATTGTTATAATTAGTTTAATGGCAAAAAGAAGAAAAGTTAAAATAGGTAGAATTATTATAATAGTTATATTATTACTTGCTATTATTTCAGGTTCTATCTTTTTATATGATGCAAATAAAAAGAAATCAGAAATAAAAGAATTTAATGTTAGTGATCTTAATATTAATGAAATAGATTATTCAGAAAGTAAATTACTGCCAATAGGTTTAAATTCTAAAGAATATTTATTAATTAGATTAAATGATTTTAAAGTTCTTTATGCTTACGGTAATGATAAGCCAATATATCCAGCATCATTAACAAAAGTATTAACAATGGATGTAATACTTGATATTTGTGATGATATAAACGAAACTTCATCATATACGGCTGATCAATGGAATTACTTAGTAAGCGAAAACGCTTCGATGGCAGGTCTTTATACTGATACAGACTACACAATTAAAGAATTATTATATGGATTAATCTTACCAAGTGGTGCAGATGCAGCTACAGCTCTAAGCAACTACGCAAATTCAAAAGGCTATGATCTAATTGATCTTATGAACAAGAAGTGTACAGAGCTTGGATTGGTTAATTCTCATTTTATTAATCCAACAGGATTACACGATGATGATTTATATACTTCTTTAGATGACTATGCAAAAATAGTTATTGATGCTTTAAAGAAAAAAGAAGGAAAAGAAATCTTAAAAACCATGTATGCTGAAGTAAAAGATAAAGACTATCACTCAACTTTAGAAGTTTTAGAAGACAGAGATGACGATATTAAAGTATACGGCGGTAAAACTGGTTTCACTTTAGAAGCAGGCATGAATATTATGACTTTATATGAGGCTGATAATAGGTCGTATCTATTAATATTAGCTAATGCAGAAGGTAGCCCTTATGTTGGTGCTAGATCTAATATAGATGATGTTAATAATGTGATGAATTTCTTATATAATTAGGCTAATAATTATGAAAGTCGTAACTGTTGGAACAAGCATAATAACAAGCACTAATATTGAACAAATGAAAATGGCTGGCATTGAAGTTTTTGCTTGTGTATCTCGTGACTTAGAACGTGCAAAACAATTTGCTAAAGAAAATGGCATTGAACATTATGCTGATAACTTTGATAAAGTATTAAAGTCAAATGATTTTGATTTTGTTTATATTGGTTTACCTAATTCTTTACATTATGAATATGCAAAGAAAGCTTTAGAAAACAGTAAGAATGTAATACTTGAAAAGCCAATGTGTGTTAATCAAAAACAAGTTAAAGAATTAATTTCTTTAGCATTAACTAAGGGTTTATATGTTTTTGAGAATATGAAGACTTATCATAGCCTTGCCTATAAAACATTGATTCATGATATAGATAAAATCAAGCCTATAAGAAGTGTTAACTTAAATTACTCAAAGTATTCTTCTAAATATGATTTATTTAAATCTCATAAAGAGCAAACCATCTTTTCTTTAAAGTATGCCTCAGGCGCATTAATGGATTTAAATTGTTATAACGTTGCTTTTGCTATTGGACTTTTTGGTTTACCTGTATCTTCAACTTATATTTGTAATAAGAAGGATGATATAGATATTTCAGGAACTGCTATCTTAAAGTACCCTGACTTTATAGTAAATGCCATTGCTTGCAAAGATTCAAATGCTAAGAACTATATTGATATATGTGGCGAAAGAGGACATATATATTCTGAAATAGATGTTTCTATAATGGATGAATATAAGATTTATTTAAATGATGGAAGTGTAAAAGAGGTTAAATTAAAAGAACCATTTGCCTTTAAGCCTGCCTTAAGAACATTTAAAAATATCTATGAAAATAATGATACTTATAAATATGATTACTATATGAAATTATCACTAATGGAAGCTAGAGTATTAGATGATCTTAGAAAATCTGCTTCTATTAAATATGAAGGTGAATAAAAGTGAGATTACTCTCACTTTTTGTTTGCTAACGCTTTAGATATTATATAAGCTGCTGCTTCAAGTTCATCTTCATCATCACCACTAAATCTTGAATACTCTAACGAATCAATATCTAGTACGCCAAATCTTTTTCCTTCATATATTAATGGGATTACTATTTCTGAATTAGTATCAGGGTCACAAGCAATATGACCTTCAAAATCGTGAACATTTGCAACATTTGTTAATGCTTTTCTTTGAAAAGATGTACCGCATACTCCTTTGCCTATAGCGATTTCTGTACAAGCAACTTTTCCTTGAAAAGGACCAAGAATTAATTTTCCATTGTTGTATAAATAGAAACCAACCCAATTAATGTTATCTAAATGTTCATTCAATAAAGCTGATGCATTTGCTAACATCGATATACTGCTTTGGTCTTTATGGCATATACCTTCAAGTTGTTTTAAGAACACGTTTATCATAATTAGATTATCTCATAAATGATTATTAGCGTATAATGTAATCGAAGGGGTGCTTTAAAAAGCTGAGATAATACCCTAATAACCTGATCTAGGTAATGCTAGCGTAGGAATTATTTTTTATTTCTTACGCCCATAGGAGGCGTTTTTTAAATGAAAAAGACTTATAAGTTAGTAACAATTTCTATATATGTTGCACTTGCGATAGTTCTTGATGTTATTAAAGAATTTATTCCTTTATTAAATATGCCAAGTGGAGGAAGTATCAATATTGCACTTATTCCAATTGCTTTATGTAGTTTTCATCTTGGAATAAAAGAAGGATTAATTGTAGGAAGTTTATGGTTTATAGTAACTTGTTTACTAGGACTTAATAAATACTTTATTTCATTTGGTCAAATATTTTTTGATTACATTATTCCTAGTGTTATTGTTGGTACATCTTCATTTTTATATAGAAAGAAAAAATTAATTGAAATTGAATTTGGAATATTTATTACTATGCTTATAAGAACATTATCTATTTGTATATCTGGAGCATATTATTGGTGTGAATCAAGTGAAGTTGCAGGTAGTGTTAATGCGTGGTTTTTTTCTCTAACTTATAATCTGCCTTATTCAATAGCAACTTTATTGATGCTGCTAATTGTTATTCCAATTTTATTGAAATCTTTAAAAAAATATATATATAATATTTGAGATGAATATTCATGATTTAAAAATAGGCGATAGTGTTTTTGTTCAATCATATAAACACAATGGATCACTTCATAGAACTTGGTCTAAAGCATTAGTTATTGATATATTAGAACATTGTGCAGTCGTTGTTACTGATCATTCCTGGGTTGTTGAAGATAATGGAAGACGTTGGTTAACAAAAGAACCTGCAATATGTTTTTATTATGATGATAAATGGTACAACATTATTTCAATGGTTAGAAAAACAGGTATTTACTATTATTGTAATATTGCATCTCCAAGTTTATATGATGGAGAAGCTATTAAAAATATTGATTATGATTTAGATGTTAAAGTATTTCCTGATGGTGAATATATTATTCTTGATGAAAATGAATATAATTACCACGCAGATATTATGAATTATCCAGAAAATATCAAAAAAATCATAGAAAAACAGCTAAATGAGCTATTAGAAATGGTTAAAAATAAGCAAAATCCTTTTGATTTTTCCTATATTAATGAATATATTTTGAAATATTTTGATATTTTATTAAAAAATAGAGAAGAAATAGAAGAAAAATAGTTCAAAAACGCCCTAAAATAGGGCGTTTTTTAACATACTATAATAACTAAAAAAATATTAAAAAAAATGTAAAAAATGCTTGACTTTAGTATGGTGCATTTGCTAATATTATAAAGCACCGCACTTTGGGTGCTAAATGCGATTTTTTTAAGGTCGCGAGATTAGATCTTTGAAAACTGAATAAGAAGCAATTGAACAAACGTCAATTTCATTAAAGTAAAGGTTCTTATGAACCTATAATATGAGTCATCAAACGGAGAGTTTGATCCTGGCTCAGGATGAACGCTGGCGGCGTGCTTAATACATGCAAGTCGAACGA
>JAUNQJ010000084.1 GCA_030536265.1 Erysipelotrichaceae bacterium | reverse complement strand
ATCCGTGGTGCCACCCAAATTACTTCTTAATACGTTAACGCCGTAATACGATTACCCAATTCATTAATAAGTTTATAATTACCTTTCAGCTATTAGTAATTTCTCTTTTTCATAAAATCTTATTAACTACTATTAATATTGTAACTTAAAGAGAATTTTAGTCAATCAAATATTGTATAATTGACCTATATGATAGTAATTTATACAAGTCCAGGTTGTGCTTCTTGTAGAAAAGTAAGAAATTGGCTAAAAGAACATAATCTTGAATATGTAGAAAAGAATATATTTAATACTATGCTTAATGAAAAAGAAATTAAGTATCTTTTATCTAGAACTGATAATGGAAGTGATGATTTAATTTCTAAAAGAAGCAAGATTGTAAGAGAAAATAATTTAGATATCGATAGCATGAAAGTAGATGAACTTGCTAAGTTTGTTGTTAATAATCCATCTGTATTAAAGCGTCCAATTATTATTGATGATGTTAATCTTCAATTTGGATTTGATTCAGAAGAAATTGATGCTTTCAAACCTGCTAGCTTAAGAAAACTTGCAGTGTGTGAAACTTCATGCCCACATTATCAAACTTGTGGAAAAATGAGGGAAGAGAATTGAAAGTTTTAGTAGGGTTATCAGGTGGCGTAGATTCAGCAGTTGCTGCATATCTATTAAAGAAGCAGGGACATGAGGTTACCTGCTGTTTTATGCGTAACTGGGATTCTTTTTTAAATGATGATGTGCTTGGTAACAGCACTTTAAATAATGATGTATGTCCTCAAGAGTCTGATTATAATGATGCAAAAGCTGTTGCAGATAAATTAGGACTTGAGCTATTACGAATTGATTATATTAAGGAATATTGGGATAACGTTTTTAAAAATTTTATTGATGAATATAAAGCTGGCAGAACTCCTAATCCTGATATTTTATGTAATAAGTATATTAAGTTTGATTCTTTTTTAAACTTTGCAAAAGAAAAAGGATTTGAAGCTATCGCTACAGGGCACTATATAAAAGCAGTAGATGGAGATCCTAGAAAATACTATAAAGCTCATGATTTATCAAAAGATCAATCATATTTTTTAGCTCAAGTAAATAAAGATGCTCTTGATTATTGTTTATTTCCATTAGCTGATATAGATAAAACTGAAGTAAGAAAAATCGCTAACGAATTAGATTTAACTATTGCTAATAAAAAGGATTCAACTGGAATTTGTTTTATTGGTGAAAGAGATTTTAGAAAGTTTCTTCAAAACTATATACCAATGAAACCAGGTAAGATTATAGATATTGATACATTAGAAGTAATTGGAGAACACGAAGGAGTATATTACTACACAATTGGTCAGCGTAAAGGATTTAGAGTTGGTGGAAATAGAGGTCCATATTATTGTGTAGGAAAAAATGTTAATGAAAATCTTTTATATTTAACTAGCGTTTTAAATGAAGATTATTTGTATTCTAAAAAAGCATATATCAATAGTATTAACTGGATTTCTAACATTGATGTTGATGATAAAGATATTCAATGTAAATTTAGATATCGTCAACCCGATCAAGAAGTTCACATTAAAAAGATATCTGATACAGAAGCTATCTTAACTTATCCTCAAAAGATAAAAGCTGTAACACCAGGTCAACAAGCTGTTTTCTATTTAAATGGTGAAATGCTTGGTGGTGGTATTATTGATAAAACATTTAATGGAGATATTGAATTATCTGAATACTTAGATAATAGAGTACTAGGTCACATTAATGGATGAAGAATTAATTGAGACAATAGAAGGTAACTTTACAAGAACTATATTTAAATCTAGTTCTTATATGGTTTCTATAATTGAAACAAGCGATGGACCAATTACAGTTACTGGTCCATCTTTTGAATATGATAAAAACTCTAAATATACATTAACTGGTAAATATGTTGATCATCCAAAATATGGTTTTCAATTTGAAATGTTAACTGTAAATAAATATTTACCAAGTGCCAAAGAAGAAATAATTAAATATTTATCTAGTCCTATATTTAAAAAAGTAGGTGTTAAAGCTGCTGAAAAAATATATGCAGTATATGGTGATGAAACATTAAGAATATTAAAGAACGATTTATCAAGTATAGATGAAGTTAATATAACTGACACACAAAAGAAATCTATTATTGAAGTATTCTCAAGTGAATCTGATGATACATCTGAAGCCTTGTTTTCATTAATATCTTTAGGTTTCTCAAGCAAAGAAGCTCATTTAATATATAACCATTTTAAAGAAGAATTATTAGATATTGTTAAA
>JAUNQJ010000083.1 GCA_030536265.1 Erysipelotrichaceae bacterium | reverse complement strand
AAAAACATTACTAGAAAAGTTTCCAAATCAATTCTATTAATTATTACATTCTTTGTAATTGGAAACTTTGTAATTATTGGCTTAAGTGTTGCCAAAGCTAGTGAATCAGCAAAAACACTTACTCGTCAAAAGATGAGAGCCGTTGTAACTTATGCAGTAGACTATGATAAGTTCTGGCAAGTAGGCGATCAAATTGAAGACGAAGATGAAAGAAATGAATTTTATAAACATTATCCAAATATTACTTTAGGTGATGTTAAATCAATTATTAAAGATGAAAGAGTAAAAACAGCAAATGCTTTATCAACTAATGCTTGGTATACAGCTGAAGATGGTTTAGATTATGTTCATCTTAATAATCAAGCTGAACAAGATAATGTTGGTGGCGAAAGTTGCTATCTTGATTATGATACTAAGGAAGAAATTTGTGAGGTATATAAAAATCCAACATTCATGGTTAAGAGCAATTACTTACCAAATATGATTGAATTTGCTGACGGTGATTGGACTATTGCTCAAGGTAATTTCTATACACAAGAACAAATTGATTCATCAGCTACTGTATGCTTAATTACTAGTGCTTTAGCTGAAACTAATAATATTAATGTAGGTGATACTATTACTTTAGCTCAAGGCTATCAAAGTTCTTGGAATAAAGATATGGGCATTGAAGATGAAGAATATATAGTTGAACTTGAAGTTATAGGAATCTATGATCATAACAATCCAGTTACTCCAGGTGCAAGTAATTATGATTGGTTATCTCCATATGAAAATCCAGATAACATGATTTTAATGCCTGCATCAACAATGAATGCTTTAAATTATCCTATTGCTATTAAACAATGGGATTACTATAAAGAACAATATCCTGATGATGATTACTATCAAGATGAAGAAAATTATCCAAAGCTTGAACAAAATGATAAACAAGCTCTTGGTGATGCAATAATTCTATTAAATGATCCTCTTGAAGTAGATAACTTTGTTAAAGAGTATAAAGATACTTTAAGCGAATATCATAAATTAAATGTAAATAATGAAGAATTCAAAAAATTATCTAAACCACTTGATACATTAAGCGATTATGCTGAATTTATCGTAGGACTTGTTGTGGTTAATGCGATAGTAATTATTACTTTAGTTACTGCATTAACATTAAAGACAAGAGAATATGAAATAGGAGTGCTTCTATCAATTGGTGCTTCTAAATTAAAGGTTGTTCTACAATTCTTTGTTGAATTAGCAATAGTTGCCTTAATCGGTTTTACTCTAGCAGTAGGATCAGGAAGCATTATTTCTAAAAGAGTTGGAACAACATTACTTGATAATCAAATTCAAAGTTCAGGTTTAAACGAAGAAGAAGAGTATCAATATACTACTGATTACTATGATCCTTGGAACAACAATTATGATACAGAAATATCTTTAGATGATATTATTGCTGAATATGATGTAACAGTTTCACCATTTATTATTGGAGAGATTTATGTAGTTGGACTTGGTATCGTATTAATATCAGTTGTCATTCCATCAATTATGATCATGAGATTTAATCCTAAGAAGATTCTCATGAATCAAGGGTAGGAGGTAGTTAAGATGAATGAAATACTAAAATTAGAAAATATTAACTACTCATATATTGATGGTGGATATGAAAGAGTTATCTTAAATGATTTATCTGCAAGTTTTGAAGAAGGAAAGTTCTATACAATTCTTGGACCATCTGGTTCTGGTAAAACAACTTTACTTTCAATAATTGCAGGTCTTGATTCTGCAAAATCTGGAGATATATTCTTCAGAGGAGAAAAGATTTCTAAAAATTTATTACACAAGTATCGTCGTAATGATATTTCAATAGTATTCCAACAATACAATTTAATTCCGTATTTAACAGCTGTTGAAAATGTACTTGTTGCAATGACTGAAACTGATAATGAAATTCCAAAAGATAAAAGAACTGTTGCATATAACTTACTTGAAAGATTTGGAATCGTAAAAACAAAAGCAGATCGTCGTGTTGGACAATTATCAGGTGGTGAACAACAACGTGTTGCAATCGCTCGTTCACTTGCATCAAATGTTGATTTAATTTTTGCAGATGAACCTACTGGTAACTTAGATACAGCAACAGAAAAAGAAATTATTTCTATCTTTAAGGAATTAGCTCATGAATTTGGAAAAACAATTATTGTTGTAACTCACTCTGATGCAGTAAGTGAAATGTCTGATCAAAGATTATTATTGAAAGATGGAAAATTAAATAATATCTAAAAATATAAGAGTAGCACTGCTACTCTTATTTATTACATATATGTTATTAAAAT
>JAUNQJ010000082.1 GCA_030536265.1 Erysipelotrichaceae bacterium | reverse complement strand
TAATTAGATGGCTTTTTATTTTATCTTGTTTCTTGAATCTTAATTAATTCCTTATAGTAATCAACTGCTTGAGGAAGTGTAGTGATGAATATGTTTTCATCAATAGCATGCATTGATTTCATTTGATCAGGTTCAGTACAAATAGGTGAGAATCTTACACAGTTATCACATACTGGATCATAAAATCTTGAATCAGTTCCACCAGTTACAACATAAGGCATAATACCGATTCCAGGGAAGATTTTGTTAATACATTTAACAGTCATCTTATATGGATCACCATTTAAATCTAATGCTTTTGAATGTGGAGTTGCTAGTACTACTTCAGTATCAATATCATATTTTTTAGCAATTTCAGATATCTTTTTATTAGATGCTTCAAGTGGTTCATGTGGTATGTATCTTAAATTTCCTGTTACCCATGCTTCTTGAGGAATAACATTATAACCATTAGAACCTTTTTGCATAGTGAAGGCACATGTTGTTTTTAACATTGCTCCAGCTTCAGTTGAAATCATAGGTAATACTATTTTTAACACTGGCGAGAATAACCAAGTATTATGCATAACAAGTCTTAACCAGAAATTATCAGAATAAGGAGCAAGACCATTTAACATTGCTTCTAGTGCTACTGACATTTTCGCTTTAAATGGTGAATGATTTTCAATTTCGTTTTCAAATGCAGCAAGTCTTGCAATTGGTGTGTTTTTAGGAGGAGTAGATGAGTGTCCACCATTTGATTTAGCAGAGAATTTTAAATCACCATAACCTTTTTCAAAAACACCGATAGCAGCGAATGTTCCTTTAATACCGGCAACAGGATCTCTTGTGATGCCGCCGCCTTCATCAGATAACATAAATAAATGAATGCCATGTTCTTTAAACCAATTAACCATTTTAGGAGCACCATTTCCACCAATTTCTTCTGTACAGCTAGATCCTAGATATACATCACATTTTGGAGTATATCCTTGTTTTATTAATTCTTCAGCTGCTTGATAGAAAGAGAATACACCACATTTAATATCTCCTGTACCTCTTCCATAAATTCTCATATCTTTAGTGATCTTGCCAGAGAAAGGAGGATATGTCCAATTACCTTCTGCAGGAACAACGTCTATATGAGATATCAAAATTATTGGATCAAGTGTAGGATCTTGTCCTTTCCACTTCATCATAATGTTTCCATCTATTTCAATTTTTTGACATTTCTTGAATACATTAGGGAATAATTCTTTTAATGTTTTATGGAAGCCTCTAAATTTTTTAACTTCAGGGTCATCACGATGAGAAACAGTTTCAACCTGAATCATTTTAGATAGCTTTTTGCCATATTCCATAGACCTTTTCTTGTCTTTAGAATATTCATAATAAGTTGTCTTTTTTTCAAGAAGTAGGGTTCTAATAATAGCAATTATTAACAAAACTATAATTACTGCTAATACTAAACCGATTAGTTTTAAAAGTAGCATAATATCACCTCGATAATATTATACAAAATATAATCTTTCCTTTATAATTAAACTAATATATTAAGGAGATAAAGTATGATAGATAAAAAGTTAAAGGTTGAATTAAATGGCCTTAAGCAAAAAATTCATATAAAAGGTGATCCTGAAAAACCAATCTTATTATTCTTACATGGTGGACCAGGTGCTACAAATAGACATATGTCTGGAGTGTACAATCAAGATTTATTAGATACATTCATGTGCGTTGGTTGGGACCAAAGAGGTACTGGTGGTTCATATTATGGATGTAATCATGAATCATTAACTATTAAACAATTAACTGATGATGCTGAAGCGTTAGTTGAGTATTTATGCAAAACATATAATAAGGAAAAGATTTTCGTTATTGGTGGTTCTTGGGGATCATTACTTGGAACAAAACTTGCCTATACTTATCCTGAACATTTATATGCGTTTGTAGGATTTGGACAATTTGTCGACGGCGAATTAAACGAAAAAATATCATACGAATTCTCATTAAATGAAGCCAAGAAAGCAAATGACCAAGAATCAGTAGATAAACTTGTTAAATTAGGTCCTCCTGTTATGGCTGTGTATAAAGGTGGATACGATGGAATGCTTATTGAAAGACAAGTTATGAATAAGTATGGTGGCTATTCTAAAAAGAATCAACACAAATCATATGTTGGCGGATTAGCTAGAGAATACTTATTGTCTGGTGAATATACTCCACTTGATGTATATGGCGTATTAAAAGGAAGTAGAAAAGTATTAGATGCTATGTGGCCAGAAATAGGCTACGTTAAGTTACAAAATGAATGTACTGAATTCAAAGTCCCATATCTAATTTTTGATGGAGTACATGATATTAATACTCCAGCTGAACTTGTGGGCGGATACTTTGAAAAGATTAAAGCACCATATAAAGAATTAATATGGTTTGAAGAATCAGGACA
>JAUNQJ010000081.1 GCA_030536265.1 Erysipelotrichaceae bacterium | reverse complement strand
CTGATAGTGAAATATATTATGATAGAGGTCCTGAATATGATCCTGAAGGAATTGGTGAAGATTTATTTTTTAAAGAAATGGAAAACGATAGATACGTTGAATTATGGAATAACGTATTCTCTCAATATGATGCTAAAGAGGGAGTAGACAGAAAAGACTTTAAAGAACTTCCTCAAAAGAATATTGATACTGGTATGGGACTTGAAAGACTTGTTTGTTTTATTCAAGGTGGTGAAACAAATTTTGATACTGATTTATTCCTTCCTATTATTCATGAAGCTGAAAAATATACTAAAGTAAAATATGAAGATAACAAAATGGCATTTAGAGTTATCGCTGATCATATTAGAACTTGTACATTTGCTTTATCTGATGGTGCTACTTTCTCTAATGAAGGAAGAGGTTATGTTTTAAGAAGAGTATTAAGACGTGCTATGAGATATGCAAGAAATATAGGAATTGAAAAACCATTCTTATCTGAACTTGTTGATATAGTTTGTGAGAATATGAAAGAATTCTATCCATACTTAATGGATAAAAAAGCATTTGTTAAAAAACTTATTCTTAAAGAAGAAGAATCATTTATTCAAACATTAGCTAATGGTGAAAAACTTCTTAAACAAGAATTAGATAACGCAAAAGATGGTATGTTATCTGGTGAGATTATTTTCAAACTATATGATACTTATGGTTTCCCTAAAGAGATGACAATTGAATCAGCTGAAGAAAAAGGCATTAAGTGTGATCTTGATGGATTTAAGAAATGCATGGAAAGACAAAAAGAAATGGCAAGAAATGCTCGTAACGCAGATGAATCTATGCATAATCAATCTCAAGACTTATTAAATCTAAATACTCCATTTACTTTTACTGGATATGAAACTTTAAAAGATACTGGTAAAGTTGTTGGCTTATTTATTAATGGTAATAAAGTTGATTCGTTAGATTCAGAAGGCGATGTTGTATTTGATAAGACTTGTTTCTATGCTACATCAGGTGGCCAAATTGCTGATACTGGTATTATTTCAAATTCAAATACTAAAGCTACTGTTAAAGATGTATCCAAAGCACCTAATGGTCAATTCTTACATCACGTAATTATTGATAATGGTTCAATTAAACTCAACGATACATTTGATTTAGAAGTTAATGGCTCTGATAGAGTAAGGATAAAAGCAAATCACTCATCATTACACTTACTTCAAAGTGCGTTAAAGAAAGTTCTTGGAGATCATATTGCTCAAGCCGGATCTTATGTATGTAAAGATTATGGTAGATTTGATTTTAACCATTTTGAAAAGATTTCTGATGAAGACTTATTAAAAGTTGAAAACTATGTTAATACTTGGATTAATAATGAGTATCCAGTTACAACAGAAGTATTAGATATTGATGAAGCTAAGAAAACTGGTGCTACTGCATTATTTGATGAAAAGTATGGTGATAAAGTTAGAGTAGTTACAATGGGTGATGTTTCTAAAGAATTCTGTGGCGGAACTCACGTTAACAATACTTCTAACTTAGGTTCATTTAAGATTCTTTCAGAAGAGTCTATTGGTTCTGGTATTAGAAGAATTACTTGTTGCACAAAGATGGATGCATATAATGCTGCTATGTCTTATCAAGATAAGATGAATGATCTAAAAGAAGAATTCAAATTAAAATCTACAGATGCAGTTAATGAACGTATTAAACAATTAAAAGAAGAATTAGCTGAACTTCAAAATATTAATTCTAAATTAAATAATAGAGTTATTAATCTTGATGCTGATAGCTATGCTTCTCAAGCAAAAGATAATGGTAAGTTTAAATATGTTGTATTAAAGACAAAGAATCTAGATTATAACTTAAAAGATTTTGCTTCAATGCTTAGAAACAAACTTGATGGTGGATTAGTTTATATCGTTAATGAATTAGATGATAAATATCAATTTGTTGCTGGCCTTGGTCAAAAAGCATTAGATGCTGGCTTAAAAGCCAATGAATTAGTTAATTTAGGAGCTTCTATGGCTGATGGCAAAGGTGGAGGAAAACCTGATTTAGCTCAAGCAGGTGGTGTTAATAAAGGAAATATTAACGATATCATTAAGGCTATTGAAGATAAATTAAAGTAATATTTAAACCTAAAATTTAGTTTAATTAGTATATAATTTTAGTTGTAGGAGGTGTTTTTATGGCAAATAATACTCATTCAAGCACAATGCTATTTACTTCAGAAGATATTAAGAGAGAAAATCTTAAGCAATTGCTTTCAAATGTATCTGAAGCTTTAACTGAACGTGGTTATAATCCAGTTAATCAAATATCTGGCTATTTAATTTCGAATGATCCTGCTTATATTTCTAGTCATAAGGATGCCCGTTCTAACATTCAACAAGTTGAACGTTACGAAATTATAGAAGAATTAGTTAGATTTTATTTAGAAAGTAAATAATAGAAATATTA
>JAUNQJ010000080.1 GCA_030536265.1 Erysipelotrichaceae bacterium | reverse complement strand
CACCAGCTAATGCGCTTAGTGGAGAGTAATATAGTAATCCTAAAGCTTTAGAAATGAATACACCAAAAGAAGAAGTTAATGCACCAACCAATAAAGACTGTTTAAGCACTTTCTTTTTAGTCATTATTCTTCCTCAAAATTAGTTTTAAGCTCAAAGAATTCTTGATGAATTTCTTGAGATTGAGAATACCATTGTACTAAAACATATAGAGTTGGATTACTACTTGCAGATACACCTGAAATAGTTAATCCATTAACATAACCCTTATCAACGTTTGCTTGTCCAGGAAT
This sequence comes from Erysipelotrichaceae bacterium, assembly GCA_030536265.1. Taxonomy (GTDB): domain Bacteria; phylum Bacillota_I; class Bacilli_A; order Erysipelotrichales; family Erysipelotrichaceae; genus Colivicinus. The sequence continues at coordinate 2,181 of JAUNQJ010000080.1, read as the reverse complement.
CATGTTGTATTGAGTATCTTCAAATACACCGATATTAGCAGCCATGTTTAAAGTATAATTAACACCTTTTTCAACAGCTACAGCCTCAATTCCATACATAGCACTTTTAGGATTATCGATAATTACATAATAACGATAAGCATCGTTTGTTTTAGCGATATCAGTAGTAATAGAAAAATAATTAGATGAATCGCTAAATACAGTGCGATCATTTAATGTTTCGATTAAATCCAAATATTTTTCGTCTTTGTTATCTTTCTTCTTTTCGATAGTACAGCCACAAAGAATGAATAAGACAACAACTAAAGTTATTACTTTTTTCATAAACTTAGAATGTAACTGCGTACCAGAATTTCTTGCCTTTTTTAATAATAGTCATTTCTTGATTAAAGGCATCTTTCTTATTTAATGTAAAGTTAATATCAGTGACTTTATCACCGTTAACCATAATACTAGAACCATTAATTAAATCTCTTGCCTCTCTATTAGATTTACAAGCTCCAACTTGAACAAGAGTATTAATTAAACCAGCACCATCTTCAATCTTAACTTTTTCAAGGTCAGCAACGCCAGCCTTTAATTCTTCATAAGATAATTCTTTTATATCACCTTTAAAGAATGTATCGGCAATCTTAACAGCAGACTCATAAGCCTCTGCGTTATGAACAAATGTGATTACTTCCTTTGCTAAAGCTTTATGAGCTAATCTCAAATGAGGTTCTTCTTTATTAGATTTTTCTAAAGCTTCAATTTCTTCTTTAGATAAGAATGTTAAAAACTTTAAATAATCTATTACTTTATCATCTTCTGAATTAACAAAGAATTGATACATTTCGTATGGAGAAGTCTTTTTAGCATCTAGCCAAATTGCTTTTCCATTAGTTTTACCAAATTTTGTTCCATCAGATTTTGTTAATAATGGCATTGTAAAACCATAAACTTCTTCATTTTGTTTTCTTCTAACTAGTTCAATACCAGCGGTGATATTTCCCCATTGGTCTTGTCCAGCAACTTGAAGATCTACACCTTTTTCGTTATGTAAATGTAAGAAATCATATGCCTGCATTGTCATATATGAGAATTCAGTATAAGTAATACCTTCATCTAATCTTCTTTTAATAATATCCTTATTTAACATATAGCCAATGTTAAAGTATTTACCAACATCTCTTAACCAATCAATAATAGAAAACTTAGAAATCCAATCAAAGTTATTAACTACTTCAAATCCAAATAAGTCTTCTGCTTGTTTCTTTAAGCAAGCATAGTTATGATCTACTTCTTCTTTTGTTATCATTGGTCTTTCAGAATCTGGTTTTGGATCACCAATTAATCCTGTACCACCGCCAACTAATAGAATTGGATTATGACCTGCATCTTTTAATCTTTTTGAAATTAAAAAGCTTGAAAAATGTCCAATGTGTAAAGAGTCACCAGTAGGATCTGTTCCAATATAGAAAGTCATTCCTCCAGCATTCAATTTATCTCTCAATTCTGGAGAAGATACATCTTTAATTAATCCACGCCATTCAAGTTCTTCATATATTCCCATATTCTTCACCTATTGTTTAGTAGTTTCTCTTTCACGCAATAAGTAACCTAATACTTTTTGCTTGTCTTCTACTTCTTCACCCTTTAACATTTTTGTAACAACTCTCATTGCTACAGCACCTAAGTCGTATGTAGGTACAACATAGCCAGATATTTGAGGTCTTACCATTGAATTGTATTTAGTGTCATTCATACAAACTAATTCCATATCGCCTGGAATTTTTATATTGTTTTCTCTAGCGGCATTTAATACTGCAAAAGCTTGAGAATCTCTTGATACAATCATTAGCTTCGTATCACGATGAGTCTTAAACCAACTTCTTAAATATTTATAAGTTGATCTTTCGTCATTTGAGTATTCAAGATAATTATCGAAATGTAATTTATGCTTTTTAAATCCAGCTTTAGCACCCTCGACCATATCATTAGTAATATTGTTGTTTCTTCTATCTTCAACAACAACTATATCTTTTATGCCCTTTTCAATATATTCGCTTGTTAGTTCTTCAACAGCTTTAGCATAATCAATATAAACTGAGCAAACATTATCATCAGATAAACGATTTCCAACTACAACAAGCGGAATTTGATAATCAGCTAATAGTTTTGTTGAATCATCAAGATTCTTAT
>JAUNQJ010000079.1 GCA_030536265.1 Erysipelotrichaceae bacterium | reverse complement strand
ATCATTTCAATGCTTCATTTGGATCCACTACCTGGAGATCCTATGTGGAAGTATGGTATGAGTATGGACAAAGTCGTTGAAGATGCTAGAAAAGATCTTCATGCTTTACAAGAAGGTGGAGTTGATGGAATCATTTTTTCAAATGAATTTAGCTTCCCTTATCAAAGAAACATGGATAGAAACACAGTTGCTGCCATGGGTTATGTTATTGGTAATTTAAAATCAGAAATTAAAGTTCCATTTGGTGTTGATGCAATAAGTGATGGTATTGCATGTCTTGAACTTGCTGCTGGTGTTGGAGCACAGTTTGTCAGAGGCACATTTAGTGGTGTTTATGTTGGTGATGGTGGTTTCTATAATAATGATTTCTCAGAAGTTATTAGAAGAAAAGCAGCACTTCATTTAGATGATTTAAAGATGCTTTATTTTATTAATCCAGAATCAGACAGAAGCTTAGATCCTCGTCCTTTAAAAGATATAGCTAAAACAACAATTGCTAAAGCTGCACCTGATGGATTATGTATTTCTGCTAATGCTGCTGGACAAGATGTTGATGATGAATTAATTAGAAGTGTTAAAGAAGCTAATCCTAATATTGTTGTATTATGCAATACAGGATGTAGAGTAGATACTATTGAAAGAAAACTTGCTACTGCTGATGCTGCAGTTGTTGGTACTACTTTCAAGAAAGATGGTGTATTTGAAAATCATGTTGATGTAAATCGTGTTAAAGAGTTTATGGATGTTGTATATAAGATAAGAGAAAAACTTAAATAAAAGGAGGAACTTATGAGAGTTGCAGAAATTGGTGATAACTGTATTGATTCTTATGATCGTATTGGAAAAAAATATCCAACAGGTAATGTAGTTGATACAGGTGTAAACCTAAAAAAACTTGGAGTAGATGTTTCTATCATTAGTACAACGGGTTCTGATGATAATGGTAAATGGATGATTGAGTCTTTAAAAGAAGAAGGACTTGATATTTCTCATTTAAAAGTAGCAGATGGACCAACAGCAGTTACACACATGGATATGAATGGAAACGATAGAGTTCATGGTGAGTATGTTGAAGGTGTTCTTGCTAATATGGTTTTTGATGATGAAGATATTAAATTTGCTAGTAGTCACGATCTAGTGCATACAGCATTATGGGGAATGGCTGAAAAAACATTACCTAAGATTGCCGCAAATAAAACTCCAATTGCTTTTGATTATGCTGATCGTTTAGATCATCCACTAGTTGAGGAAACTCTTCCTTATGTCACTTATGGATTCTATTCATATCATAATGGTCATGATGAATTTATTGAAAATTTCTTAAAAGATAAAGTAAATAGAGGAATGAAAATTGCTATAGCAACCTTTGGAGATCAAGGAAGTTTAGCATATGATAAAGATGGCTTCCATAAAGGAAACATTGTTCCTGCAAAAGAAGTTGTTAATACAGTAGGTGCTGGAGATAGTTTTATTGCAGGATTCTTATATGGTATTTTAAATAATTATTCAGTAGAAGATTGTCTAAAAAAGGGAGCAGAAGTTGCTTCTAAAGTTGTTGAAGTATTTGAACCTTGGGTTAAATAATTAAAGAAAAAGGAGGGAATTAATTATGAAACTAGGTATGTTTACAAGCGGTTATCAACGTAATCCAATTGAGCACATCTTTGAAGATGCTAAAAGATTTGGCTACGATTACATTGAGTTATGGGGTGGTAGACCTCATGGTTATGCACCAGATTTGAAAGCTGGTGATATGAAGGAACTTCTTAAATTAAGAGACAAATATGGAGTTCCAATTACTGGATATTGTCCAGAACACAATGCATATCCTTATAACTACATGATTGGTTCAGAGGCTATGAGACATGATGCAGTTGAATATTTAAAATTATGTTTCGATATGGCTAAAGAAATGGGTGCTGACTACACTTTAATTTCTGCTGCTCATGCTGGATATGGCGCAACAAGAAAAGAGATTTGGGATCGTTTAACTAAATCTGTTAGAGAACTTGTTGATCATGCTGAAAAGATTGATATGAAGATTGTTATGGAAGCATTAACAGTTTATGAATCAAATGTTATTAAGAGCGCTAATGATTTAAAGGAATTATTTGAAGCAGTACCTTCTAAGAATTTAGTTGGTATGTGTGATATTGTTCCACCATTTACTCAACAAGAAAGTATTATGGATTATTTTGATAAATTAGGCGACAAGATGTATCATATGCATTTAATTGATGGTATGCACGATTCAGATAGTCACGTAATGCCAGGTGAAGGTGAGATTCCAATGCCTGAACTTATCAAAGAATTAAAGAATATTAATTATAATAGAACTGCAACAATTGAACTTGTTACAGGATATATTAACGAACCAAGATTCTATGCTAGAAGAGCTGTAGATAATGTTCGTAACATGATGAAAGACGCTGGATTTTAATAATGGTTATTGATGTACATGTTCATCCAGCTTTCTTTGA
>JAUNQJ010000078.1 GCA_030536265.1 Erysipelotrichaceae bacterium | reverse complement strand
GCTAGTTTTTAAATGTGTAACAATTTCCTCAAATGAATAATTTGCCATAATAAAAAGCTCCTTTTAAGTACTTCTATTATAATACAAGAAATTAACTAAAAAATAGGCATATAAGCCTATTTCATAGTTATTTAACTAATAATATGTATTATTAATCACTAATAGAGTATATATTATCGTTATCTTGAATCTTATTTAATTTGCCATCATGAATTACATAGAATTCGCCATATATCTTACTAATGCCATTTTGTATTAGAAGATACGTTCCATCTGGAAAACAATAGAAATATTTATCTTTAGAATCAGGATAAGTAATATCTTCAAATACTCTTAAACCATCCAAAACATGATCTTTATAATCTTGGTAATGAGGAAGAATGTTCAGTTCAGTAATACCCAAACCTTCAAAATACTTAACATAGTCTTTGCTTGTCTCACCTTCAAGTTCAGGTTGAGCATATACAAGTTTAGCTGAATTCATTGAACCGGCAGATGTTGAAATTAATATTCCATCAAAATTAATTAAATAATCTTTTAGTTTAAGTTCATTAAAGAATTTCATCTCTGTTGGACAATGGCCGCCACATAAAATGATGACATCAGCATGTTTTAGTAACCTATCAGCTTCATGCATATTTCTATGGTCAAGTAAATCAAAACTTTTAATACTTAAACCAGCATCCATATATGCTTTATGATGCTTATTAAAATATTCATCAGTTAATTGATACTCATCAGGGTAAGATGCAATATATAAAACACTAGCATCCTTAATCCAAAAACTTCTTAGATTATCTAAGAAGTTATTTTTGGTATATAGATTTTCAAATTCATCATAAGCAGATGAAGTTAAAAAACTAATCATGCTTTTTAATATCTAGACCTAAGAAATCTAATTGATCTTGGTCAACATTACTTGGAGCTTCAGCCATTAAGCACATTGCGCTTGCTGTCTTAGGGAATGCAACTACATCTTTAATATTATCAGTATCAGTTAAGATCATAATTAATCTTTCAAGTCCAATACCAACTCCTAAATGTGGAGGGGCACCATATTCAAATGCTTCAAGGAAGAAGCCAAATCTTTCTTTTGCTTTTTCAGGAGTAATTTCCAAAGCTTCAAATACTTTAGCTTGTAATTGTTTGTTATGAATTCTAACAGAGCCGGATAATAATTCGTATCCGTTTAATACTAGGTCATAAGCTCTTGAATAACAATTCTCTTTATCAGTCATAAGCTTATCCATATCTTCAAGTCTTGGAGAAGTAAATGGATGGTGAGCTGCTAAATATCTTCCCTCTTCTTCAGAATATTCATACATTGGGAATTCTGTAATCCAAGCGAATTTATATTTTTTTCTGTCAATTAAATTATAATCATTAGCAATCTTAACTCTTAATGCGCCTAATGAAGCGTTGACTGTTTTCTTATCACCACAAACAATAAAGATAATATCGCCATCAACTAAATTTAATGAAGCTTTTTCCTCTTCAGTTAAACCATTATTTAATGAACCAGAATATTCACCGTTTTCTTTCTTTAAGTATGCTAAACCTTTTGCTTTATAAATCTTAACAAATTCTGTGTAAGCATCAACGTTTTTACGTGAAACAGAAATGCTATTAAATCTTACACCTTTAATTATTCCAGATGCATCTAATACATCTTTAAAGATTTTGAATTCAGTTCCTTTAAATAATGATGATAAATCTTCTAATTTATTCTCAAATCTAAGATCTGGTTTGTCTGAACCATAATAGTTCATAGCATCAACATATTTGATTCTAGGGAATTCAAGATTATCAATTCCTTTTATCTCTTTAAATATTCCCTTCATAACCTTTTCAACTTCACCAAAGATATCTTCTTCTTCACCAAAAGACATTTCAATATCAATTTGTGTAAACTCAGGTTGTCTATCAGCTCTTAAGTCTTCATCTCTAAAGCATCTAGCAATTTGGAAATATCTATCCATTCCACCAATCATTAATAATTGTTTATAAATTTGTGGAGATTGAGGTAAAGCATAGAACTTACCATTATATAGTCTAGATGGAACTAAATAATCTCTAGCACCTTCTGGAGTAGACTTACAAAGAATTGGTGTTTCAACTTCAATAAAGTTATCAGCGTGAAGAATATTTCTAGCAATAGTGCATACCTTATCTCTTAAAATAAGTTTATCTTTAATAGGATTTCTTCTAATATCTAAATAACGATATTTAAGTCTAATATCCTCAAGAGCATCAGTTTCATCAGCGATAATTAAAGGAGTAGTCTTGCTTTCAGATAATATTTCGCAAGTATCAACAAGCACTTCAATTTCACCTGTTTCAAGTTTAGGATTTGGTTGTTCCTTTAAAGAAACCTTTCCTACTATTTGAATTACAAATTCATTTCTAACATCTTTAACTAAATCTGAATGAGCTTCATCAAAAGTAATTTGAGTAATACCATATCTATCTCTTAAATCAATAAATA
>JAUNQJ010000077.1 GCA_030536265.1 Erysipelotrichaceae bacterium | reverse complement strand
AATACCTTATAACCATTTGACAAATATAGGCTTGATAAAGCATAATAATAATAGTTATTGACATTGGAGTTGATAACTTTTTTTATTCAAAAAAGGTGATATATGAAAGACAAGAAGAAAATTATCCTAATGTGCAGTGAGTGCTTGTCACGTAACTATACCACATCAAAAAATGCTACCTCAAGTGAAAGACTTGAGTTAAAGAAATTTTGTCCTAAGTGTAATAAGCACACTTTACACAAGGAAACAAAATAGGGAGGTAAAAACATGAAATGGTTTTCATTAAGCGCTATCGTTAAAGAAATCAAAAAGATTAGATGGCCAAAGAAAGATGACTTATTAACAAACTCAGTACAAGTTATCTTGTTTACTGCTTTCTTTGCGTTATTCTTCTATGGATGTTCATTTGTAGTGTCTCTAGCACTAAGATTAATTGGAGTAATTAACTAATGGCTGAAGAAAATAAAAAAGAGTGGTATGTAGTTAATACCTATGCAGGACATGAAAATAGAGTAAAGGATAACCTAGAAAAAAGACTAGAGACAATGGGTATCTCTGATAATCTATTTAGAATTATTGTTGCTGAAGAAACACAAATCGAAGTTAAAAATGAAAAATCTAAAGAAGTTGTTAGAAACATCTTCCCTGGATACTTATTCGTTGAAATGATTATGACTGACGAAGCTTGGTATGTTGTAAGAAATACACCAGGTGTAACTGGATTCATTGGATCATCAGGCGGTGGTGCAAAACCTATTCCAGTAAAAGCTGAAGAGATTGAAAAATTATTAAGAAGAATTGGTCAATCTGATAAGGCTGTTGAAGTTGACTTCAAAGTTGGCGATGCTGTTAAGATCCTTTCTGGTCCATTCTCTGGTATGGAAGGCACAGTTGAATCAATGAATGATGAGACTCAAGTTGCTACAGTATTAATCATCTTATTCGGTAGAGAAACACCTACTGATATCAACTACGTTGATCTACAAACTGCATTATAATAATAAGAGCGTTCTTGTTGAAGAACGCTTTTTTTATAGATAAAATATAAGTATGTACAAAGTAATTTTCTCTGATTTGGATGATACTTTATTAACAAGTGACAAAAAGATTTGTGATAAAAACTTGAAAGCAATTAAATATGCTGAAAGTAAAGGAGTAAAATTCGTTGTATGTACTGGGAGATTACCATTTTGTTATTCAATGTATAAAGATCAATTAGATCTAAGTGAAGCTGTATCAACAAATGGTGAAGTTGTATATTCTAAAGGGAAAATAATTAAAGCAAATTTCTTACCAAAAGAAGTTGTAAGAAAAGTAATAGAGTATGGTATCGCGCATAATGAATATGAAAGAATATTTGGCTTAGACTTTTTATATTTATTAAATATAGAAAAAGGTGGAAGTGATGCAAACTTCTATAAAGAGTCAAAAGGTGTGAGTCATGATGAAGCTTTAGCGTTAATAGATAATATAAATATTTATAAACTTGGATTATTTGGTGAAAGGGAACATTTAATCGAAGTTAGAAAAGACATTGATGCTATGAACCTAAATGCAGATACTGTATTTTCAGGACCACATCTTCTTGAAGTTGTTGTTAAGGGAGAAACAAAAGCTCAAGGTATTATTGATTATTGTAAATATAACAACATCGACATCAAAGATACTATTGGTGCAGGGGATGAAGAAAACGATTTAGAAATGTTGAAAGTTGTTGGATTATCATGTTGTCCAGCAAACGCAGCAAAACAAATAAAAGAAATATGTAACGTAGTAACTACTGCTGATAATAATGAAGGCTCAATTGCTGAAATTATAGAAAAGTATGTGAAATAAGCATATTGATTATTAAATAAGATAAAATAATAACGTAAAGGAATAAAGTATATGGCAAACAAAGATTTTTTATCTCAATTCTCAACAAATAACAAACCGGATAGTTTCAAAGAAGAAGAAAGAATTCCGGTAACAAATAATAAGAAGCCTATTAATCCAAAATTTATTATTATAGGAGCTATTTCATTATTAGTAATAGTAGCTTTAGTAGTAATCATTTTCATTATTCCTAAGATTAAAGTTGAAAGCTTTGTAGGATTAAAGAAAGAAGATGCTGTTGCATGGATTAGACAACAAGGAATCGAAACATCAGGAATCATATTTAAAGAAGAATATGATTTTGATAACGAAGTAGGCGTAGTATTATCTCAAGATCCTGAATCAGGAAAAGTTAATAATAAAGCTAAAATGACATTTGTTATTTCAAAAGGACCAGATCCTGATGAAAAAATAATTGTTCCTGATTTAAAAACAATGGATAAAGATTCTATTAATGCTTGGATAAAAGAAAATAAATTATCTTCTACTAGAATTAATTCAACATATTCAGATACTGTAGAAGAAAATAATTTTATTGAAGCTAAATATTCTGGTTGTGATGAAGATACATTCACTAGAGGATGTACATTAAAGATTTCTGTATCTAAAGGAGT
>JAUNQJ010000029.1 GCA_030536265.1 Erysipelotrichaceae bacterium | reverse complement strand
GCTACGATTTCATAACCTTCAGCACCAAACATTTGTCTGAAAGCTAAACGACCAATACGACCAAATCCGTTAATTGCAACTTTAACAGCCATAAATATATTTTCCTCCTATAATTGCATACCTATTATACAATAGAATTGCTTGTGAAAAAAGTAACTTATTAATATTTTTAATCAAAAAAGCCACATTTTAGTGGCTTATATGAACTTTGTCCTAACTTTGTTCCAGAATTTATAGTCAGGTTTTCTTATTATTTTTATTACCCTATCTTGAAGAGTAATTATTATTTTTTTAACATCTTCTATCTTATTTTCGTTTCCATCAACAACGATAACAGTGTCATTTACATCTTTTGGTTCAATAACAATATTTTCATTTCCAGGAACTAATAGACTTGATGTAATACTTCTATATACTGCATTGTTTGATGGAGCTACTGGTTTTATTTGAAGTAAATCCAATCTAGGATCTACAATACTTGAACCAAGTGAATAATTATAAGCGGTACTACCAGCACTTGATGAAATAAGTAATCCATCACCTGCCATACTTTCAATAAAACTATCACCTATTGATAAATCTAAATGAATAATACTACTCAATCCATGTTTAACATAAATATCATTGATTGCAGGATCTAATATAATCTTTGAATCTTTTGTTTCCACTTCAGTTTTAATAGTTTTATATGATTGGATTAAGTAATTATCACTTGTACATACTTTCACAACTTCATCTAATTGATTTGGAGAATAATCAGCAAAGAATCCAAGATGACCAGTATTAATACCTAATATTAATACATCTGAATAATCACTAGCTTTGATAGCTCTTAAAAATGTGCCATCTCCCCCAATCGCTATAACAAGCTCTATATCACTACTAAAATCATCTTTAACAGTTATATTCTCTTTTTCTAATAATGCTTTTAATTCATTTTTTGCTTTTAATGAATTTGCATCATTATTGCTATATATAAATACGTTTTTCATTAAAATAATTATATCGTATTAATAGTCATTCCAAGTAAAATACAGCCAAATATTTTATAATAATAGTAAGGAAATATGCTTATTAACTAGTTAATTCTAGTAAAGGAGTATTATATATGGAAAGAATTATTAATAGTTTGTTAGAAACTGATTTATATAAATTCTCTATGGGCCAAGCTATATATCACCAATATAGCGATTATAAGACTACATGGTCTTTTAAATGTCGTAATGAAGATGTTCATTTCACAAAAGAGATGGTTAACGAAATAAAAAGACAAATAAAGATGTATTGTAGTTTGTCTTTTAATGATGATGAATTGAATTATTTAAATAGTATTGTTTGGATTAAAGGAAGCTATGTTGATTTCTTAAGATTATGGAAACCTAGATATGAAGACTTTACTATTAATACTAATGATCCTTGTGGATTATTTATTGAAACTAAAGGAACATGGCTAAATACTTCAATGTATGAAATACCAACATTAGCAATTGTTAATGAAGTATATTTTAAAATGGCTTATGACTATAACAGACTATATAAGAGTTTTAAAACAAAAGCTAAAGATAAAATTGAATATCTAAAGAAGAACCCTATTGGTAATTTCTCAGAATTTGGTATTAGAAGAAGATTATCAAGTGAAGCACAAGAATACATTGTTAAAGCATTAAAAAATGATACATATAAAAATAGTAAATTTGTTGGAACATCAAATGTTTATTTAGCTAAAAAATATAATCTAACACCAGTTGGAACAATGGCACATGAATGGATTATGTGTGTTGGCCAAGGAACACACAAACACAATCCTGCTTATTCAAATTACTATGCACTTGAAGATTGGGTTGATGAATATGGTGTATTAAATGGTACTGCTCTAACAGATACCATTGGTACAGATTGTTTCTTAAGAGATTTTAGATTAACATTTGCTACTCTATTCTCAGGTGTTAGACATGATTCTGGTGATCCAATATCTTGGGCTAAGAAAATGATTAAACACTATAAGGATTTAGGAATTGATCCAAAAACTAAAACATTATTATTTAGTGATAGTTTAAATTTCGAAAAAGCTCATAACATTTATTCAAAATTTAATAAACAATGCAAAGTTGCATTTGGTATTGGAACATATCTTTCAAATGATACATGTGAAGAACCATTAAATATTGTTATGAAACCAACAATGTGTAATGGTATGGATATTGCAAAAATATCTGATGTTGATGGTAAGGGTATGTGCAAAAATCCTGATTATGTCGATTATTTACAAAGAAGTATTGATTGGCGTATGAAGAATGAAAAACAAGTAACAATTTAGGGAGTTTTTATATGTTTAATCCAGAATTAGAAACAAACAAAATACTAGAATTTATTAGAAAATACTTTAAAGATAACAATTTAGGTGGAGTTGTTTTAGGCATTTCTGGTGGAAAAGATAGCGGTGTTGTAGCTGGTTTAATGAGCTTGGCAATAGGCAAAGAAAATGTCATTGGAATTACCCTACCTTGTCACTCAAGAGAAAATGATAAGAAAGATGCAATTTCTGTAGCAAATAAATTTGGATTTAAACTATTAAATATTGATTTAACAGAAGTAAATGACACTTTTGAAAGTGAAGCAAAGAAAGCATTAGAAATTAACGATGATAGTTTATTAAAAAACTCTAGTATAAACTTAAAACCAAGGCTTAGAATGGCAAGTTGTTATTATATTGCTGCTGCTATGTCTGCTATAAAAAATAAAACTTATATCGTAGCTGGAACAAGTAATAAATGTGAACTATACGTTGGTTATTTTACTAAAGGTGGAGATTCTGTACATGATATTTCTGTTCTTGCTGATTTAACAGTTGAAGAAGTAATTAAGATTGGTGAATATATTGGTGTTCCTGATGAAGTAATACATAAAGCACCAGATGATGGATTATCTGGTTTAACTGATGAACAAAAACTTGGTGTTAAATATTCAAATATAGCTAAAGTTATTAACGGCGAATTAACTAGTGGCGAAGAATATGATAAGATAGAAAAACTTCACAAAAACTCTTCGCACAAATTTACAATACCAACATATAAAAAATGAAAATAGGAATATATTCTGGTTCTTTTGCTCCTGTACATAAAGGACATATAAAAATAGTAAGAGAAGTATTAAAATCAAAATCTGTTGATAAAGTTTTAATTGTTCCTACTAAAGAATACTGGGATAAAAAAATTAACTACTCATTAAAAGATCGCATTAATATGTTAAAACTTTATGAAACTAAACATATTGAGATTGATACTAAACTAAATAATACAAATGGAACTTATGAATTATTAAGCAAATATCAATCTAAGCATCCTAATGATGAATTTTATTTGATTCTAGGAGCAGATAATTTGACTCAATTTGAAAAATGGATTAATTATAGAAAGTTGTTAGAATATCCTTTTATTATCATTAAAAGAGATAAACAAGGCTGTTCTTATATAAAGAAAAGAATGAAAGAGCTTAATAAAACTAACTATATAATCTTAGATATTCCAAATATCGAGATATCTTCAACCTTTATTAGAGAAAACATTAATAATCCAAAGTTATTAAGAAATAAAATTGACCCAAGAGTTTATAACTATATAAAAAATAAAGCTATATCGTAAGATATAGCTTTTATAAGGCTTTTGCGATGGCTTCTATCTTATTTAGCCTGTGTTTTAGGCCTGATTTTGAGATTTTATAGCCAAATTTCTTTTCATAATACTTTGCTAATTCATTTAATGAAGCATCTTGATACTTAAGTCTTAAATCATATATGGCTCTTAATTTTTCATCAAGTTTGTCTTCTTTTTTTGCCTTCTTTATTTTATTCATATATGAAACTTGTTCTTCAGCAGCTTTAAGTGTTTTAACTTCATTTGCTATATAACAATTTTCGACTCTTTTTTGACTTTGAACGAAGTCTCTATCTATTCTAATATTTTCAAAATTTAAACAACACTCTTGAGCTCCAATTAACTTTAAGAAATCTGCAATTGCATCAGCACGTTTAATATACACTATATATCTATTTCTTCTTTTTGAAATTTTAGGTTCAAAGTTATCAACTCTTGAAATTAATTTAACAAGGAAGTTTGCATAATCGATATCACCTAAAGATATCTCTAAATGATAATTAGAATTTGTTGGAGGATTACAAGATCCATATGCAATAAATGCACCAGCAATGTAAGCACGACAACAACAATCTTTAGATACAATGTTATAAGTTGGATGTGTAAGTAATCCTTTATTTTCTGTATATAAACCTAAATCAATTAAAATATGTTTAACATTTTCTTTTACTCTTAATGTGTAAACATTGTTCTTTCTTAAATTAGTTTTTTTAGAGATAGTTAATTTAGTGTCAACCTTATATAGTTTTTTTAGTAAAGCTAATATTCTTTTTGCTGTAGTAGGATTTTCGGAACGAACTAAAAGATTAAATTGTCTATCAACAATACTTAATGATGATGTTAGTTGAATTAATGAACTCAACTCAGCTCTTGCACAACAATTCTTAAGTTCTGAGTATGATATTTCTTGTTTTATTTCAGTTGTAAAAGACATCTACTTTAATAACTCCTCAACAACTTTTATAATTTTCTTAGAATCATGTCTAACAAGATTATTTGAAAAATCTAATAATTCTTTTTCTATTACAACTTGTTTAGTATTGTTATTGTTTATTACTTCAATACTATTTTGTTTTGCATAACGTCCAACAATATTTTCTGGAATCGTTTCAGAATGTTTAACAATTATATCAATTGGTAAATTATGTCTCTCAAGTGCATCAATATGATCTTTTAAATCATAATTGTATGTTTCATTTGATTGAGTCATTGCATTTGCAAAGTAAACTTTCTTTGCTTTTGATTTTTGTAATGCTTCATTTATTTCTTTAATAATTACATTAGGAAGAATTGAAGTATATAAAGATCCAATACCATATATTATTAAATCGGCCTTTAAAATAGCATCAATTGCCTCACTATTTGCCTCTACATCATGATCATAAAAAACCTTATAAATATGGTGATTTAAGCTAGGAATTGAGGCTTCACCTCTAATAATAGTGTCATCATCCATTCTGGCAAATAATGATACAGACTCTAATGTACTTGGAATAATTGTTCCTTTTACTTTTAATACTCTTGATGTTTCTTTTATTGCTTCATTAAAAGAACCTGTCATATTTGTTAAAGCAGTAAGTATTAAATTTCCTAATGAGTGTCCTGCAATATCCATATTATCTTCACCTTCAAAACGATAATTCATTAAATTATGCATCAAAGGATTAGAGTCAGATAAAGCTAACATAACATTTCTAATATCTCCCATTGCAGGGATTGTATATCTTTTTCTTAATCTACCAGTGGAACCACCATCATCAGCAACAGTTACGATTGCTGAAACATTAATGTCATCAATATCTTTTATACTTCTTAAGATTGTAGATAAACCGTGTCCACCACCTATTGCAACTACATTTTTCATTTTTCAATCTCTCTATGTTTAATTAAACAAACATACTTATCTTTATATAAGTTATATAAATAATTTGCTATTACTACGCTACGATGTTGACCACCAGTACAACCAATAGCAATTGTCAAATGTCTTTTTTCTTCTTTTGAATATGACTTCAACATAAAATCTAAATAACTAGTAATCTTTTTAAGATACATTTGTGTTCTTTTATAACCTAAAACAAATTCTTTTACAGCTTTATCTTTACCAGTTTTATTTTTTAATTTTGGATCATAAAATGGATTATCTAAAAATCTTACATCAAAAACATTATCAGCATCTTCTGGTATACCATTTTTATAGCCAAATGAAAGAATAGATAAAGAAAGATTTTCTTTTTTATCTTCTTTTAATATTTTATCTATCTTTTGTTTATGATTTTTTAAAGTAAGATGTGTTGTATCGATGATACGTACACCTTTCTTGTAATATCTTTGAACAATAGATTTTTCTATATCAACTGCTTCTTTAAGTGTGCTGGCAATATTGTTAGATAGTAATGGATGAATCCTTCTTGTAAATTTATATCTATTAATAATTTCATCACGATCAGCATCCATTAGAATTAATGTTGGTTTTAATTCCGTATTGTTTAATAATGATTCATATTTTTCTAAATCACTAATTGGAATTGTTAAGACAACTTTTTGATACTTAATGGAATCATCTTTTTGAATTAAATCAATTAAATTTTCTAATAATTCAACTGGATATTGGTCTATGCATTTATAGCCTTTATCCTCAAAAAAATTACTTGCTGTGGTCTTTCCAGCACCAGAAACACCTGATAAAATAATTAGTTTTTTCATATCCTAATTATAGCACACGCTTATGGGTGTACTAATTGTTCTTGTTCTTAAGTATTAGTGATATTTCATATAGCACTGCTACTAATGATAGAAGTGCTACAAATGTACTATATGCTACAAATAGCCTTATATTAAGTAAAAATGGTAAGAAAAACATTAATAATCCAGTAGCTTTATTAAATAGTGTATGGTTCGATAATAGAGATTTATTCTTAAATAAGACAATTAAGTATAGAAGTATTCTGATACCAACTACTGTCCAAATAATAATCCAAACATATACAGGTAAGTATTTAACTAGATATGGCCAAATCTTAATCATCATTGTTGTATAGAAAAATAAATCAGATATACTATCTAACTTCTTTCCAACATCTGATTCAATTTTTAATTTTCTAGCTAAAAAGCCATCTAGAATATCAGACAAACCAGCATAAATATAAGCAATATAAAAAGGAACACTTAACACTTCTGCGTTAATCATAACGAATGTTCCAATAATTCTTGTTATTGTAATAATGTTTGCGATATTCTTTTTAATCATATATACTACTTAACTAATATCTTTTTAGCATAATTAAATACTGGACCTATTTCAATTAAAGCGATAATAGTAGCTATACCAAATGTTCCACCTAATAAAATTCCAGCTAACAAAAATGCTCCATCATAAATATATCTAACAACAACATAATTTTTCTTTAGTACTTCTGAAGTACTTAATGTTAAAGAATCATATGCAGTAATTCCAAGATCAGCTGCAATGATAACAGCGCAACCTACTCCAATTACTAAACATATTACTATATCTAATAATATAGCAACAATTAAACTATCTGGAGTAAAGAAATGTTCATAGAAGAAATCAATTGGGTATTTACCAAAAATCATAAATAAGAATGTTGATACACCTATTTTTTTCTTATCTAAGAAGAATACTACTACACAATATAATAGATTCATTAATAGTGAAACTGTACCTACTGATATGTTTGTTTTTAATGATAATCCTTCATAGAAACAACTTAAAGAATCAGAACCGATACCAACTCTAATTAAGCATCCCATTCCTCCTCCTAACATTAAACAACCTAACAAACATATTAATATCTTTTTTACTGTTTTCATTTTAATCATCCGCCTTTATTTCTAAAATAATATCTCTTAACTCTGCTGCTTTTTCAAAATTCAATACTCTTGCAGCTTCTTTCATTTCTTTTTCTAGTGAAGCAATAATTTGATCTTTATCTTTCTTAGTATGATTCTTTTTCTTTAGATATGATCTAGTCATCTCTTTTGTTTCTTTACCATGAATTACTTCATGAATATCTTTGATAATAGTTTTAGGTATTATTCCATTATCTTTATTATACTTTTCTTGAATCTCACGACGTCTATTAGTTTCTTTTATAGCTTTATCCATTGATTCAGTTATTTGATCAGCATACATTATTACTCTACCATTTGAGTTTCTTGCCGCACGACCAATTGTTTGAATAAGTGATCTCTCTGATCTTAAGAAACCTTCTTTATCAGCATCTAAAATGGCGATTAATGATACTTCAGGGATATCCAATCCTTCTCTTAATAAGTTAATACCTACAAGTACATCATATTCACCTTTTCTTAAATCATGGATTATTTCAGTACGCTCTAAAGTCTTAGTTTCATGATGTAAATATGCGACTTTTAGGTCTTGTTTCTTTAAGAAATCAGTTAAATCTTCAGCCATTTTAACTGTTAAAGTAGTAATTAATGTTCTTTCGTGTTTTTCTATTTGTTTATTTATTTCTTCAAGTAAATCATCTATTTGACCCATAGTTTTTCTAACTTCAACTTTTGGATCTAATAAACCAGTAGGACGAATGATTTGTTCAACACATTTCTTATTTACTTTTTCTAATTCATAATCTCCAGGAGTAGCAGATACATATATTCTTGGTGCATCTATAGCTTCAAATTCTTCAAAACGCATTGGTCTATTTTCAAGAGCTGAAGGAAGTCTAAAGCCATAATCAACTAATGTTTGTTTACGAGCATGGTCACCATTATACATTCCTTTTATTTGAGGAAGTGATGCATGTGATTCATCAACAACAATTAAGAAGTCTTCAAAATAATCAAATAGATTAAATGGCTTTTCACCAGGAACACGATGGTCTATATGCATAGAATAGTTCTCAATTCCAGGACACATTCCTGTTTCTCTTAATGCTTCAAGATCATATCTACATCTTTGTTCAAGTCTTTCATATTCTAATGCTTTACTATTTTCTTTATAATAGTTTAATCTTTCTTCCAATTCTTTTTCTATTCCATCACAAGCAATATAAATGTCATCCATCTTTCTTGCATAACCTGTTGCTGGGAAGAAACTATATACAACATAACCATTTAAAACATCTTTTGTTACTGGATTTATTTCTGTAATTCTTTCTACTTCATCATCAAACATTTCAATACGAATATAAAATGCATCAGTATGACCAGGTCTAACTTCTATAACATCACCTTTAACAGAAAAAGTTCCTCTTAATGCATCCATATCATTTCTTTGATATTGCATTACAATTAATCTTCTAATTAAATCTTGTCTATCAATATGTTCTCCCACTTTTAAAGAAAAGAACATGTCCTTATAATCTTTTGGATTACTTGCTGCATAAATACATGCAACAGATGCAACAACAATAACATCTCTTCTTTCTAATAATGAATTATATGCAGACATTCTTAGCATATCTATTTCATCATTTGTTACTGCGTTTTTTTCAATATATGTATCAGTCTTTGGAAGATAAGCTTCTGGTTGATAGTAATCAAAATTAGAAACAAAGTATTCTACAGCATTATCTGGAAATAAAGTTTTAAATTCAGAATATAATTGTCCAGCTAATGTTTTATTATGAGCAAATACTAAAGTTGGTTTTTGAATTCTTTCAATAACATTAGCAATAGTATAAGTTTTACCAGTTCCTGTTGCACCTAAAAGAACTTGTTCATGTTTACCTTGTTTTAATCCATTTACAAGTTCATCAATTGCTTTTGGTTGATCACCAGTTGGCTTATAATCAGAAACTAGTTTAAATCTCTTTTCTTCCATCTAATTTATTATACAAAAGAAAAGTCTCTTAATGAGACTCTTCAATATCAACTACTTTGATAGTTTTGCCAACTGGCGCAAGTAGTTTAATGATTGTTGAAATACATGGATGTGTAGCTTTAGTTTCGATTCTTCCTATTACTGATTGAGGTAATTGACATATTTTTCCATATTGAGCTTGAGACAATTTATAACTCTTTCTAGTTTCAACCAATTGATTAATTAAATCATCTTCAAGTGCCTTTAAATCATGTATTTCAGGTTCAATTTGTATAGGTTTCATACTTTTCCTCCTATATTTTTATTACGAAAAAAAATGAAAATTCCTATACTAATTTAAATTTTTTATTATTAATAAAACAAAAGTGCCTGTTTTAGGCACTTTTGTGAAGCATTATTTTATTACTTCTTTAATAGTTGCAGCTGTTTTTGCTACATTTTGAATGTCTGATGGAACAATTAGCTTAGTAGCTTGGCCATCAGCCATCTTTTCACTAGCTTCCATAGAACGGATTGCTAAGTATTCTTTTGAAGGTTTTGCTTCATTTACTAGCTTAATAGCATCAGCTTTAGCTTCAGCCATTCTCTTAATAGCTTCAGCTTCACCTTGAGCTTCTCTAATTCTTTGTTCCTTAACAGCATCAGCTCTTAAGATTGCAGATTCTTTTTCACCTTCAGCACGTGTAATAGCTGATTGTTTTTCACCTTCGGCTTTAAGGA
>JAUNQJ010000003.1 GCA_030536265.1 Erysipelotrichaceae bacterium | reverse complement strand
GCGAGCTGGGTTCAGAACGTCGTGAGACAGTTCGGTCCCTATCTGTTGTGGGCGTTGGAAATTTGAGGAGCGCTGTCCCTAGTACGAGAGGACCAGGATGGACGTACCTATGGTGCACCAGTTGTCTTGCCAAAGGCACAGCTGGATAGCTAAGTACGGATCGGATAAACGCTGAAGGCATCTAAGCGTGAAACCGACTCCAAGATTAGATTTCCCATTCACTTGATGAAGTAAGACCCCTTATAGACTATGAGGTTGATAGGTTAGAGATGTAAGTACAGCAATGTATTAAGTTGACTAATACTAATAGGTCGAGGATTTTATCATAAAAAATAAAATACTAAGAAAACAAATGTTTAGTATCAATCCCTTGTAGTGTTATTTAGTTTTGAAGGAACAAACCTTCAAGATCTGGTGACTATAGAGTAGAGGTCACACCTGGTCCCATACCGAACCCAGAAGTTAAGCTCTACTTCGGCGAGCATAGCCGTCTGCATAGGCGGTGAATCAAGCACGTTGCCAGTTAAAAGCTCATCGTATGATGAGCTTTTTTATTGGTAAAATTAAAATATGAATAATATCAAATTAGGAAAATATAAACACTTTAAAGGTAATTATTATGAAGTAATCGCTTTAGCAAAGCATTCAGAAACATTAGAAGACATGGTTGTTTATAAAGCTTTGTATGGTGAGCAAGGTATGTGGGTTAGACCTGCTTCGATGTGGAATGAAGAGGTTGAAGTAGATGATGTTAAAGTAAAAAGATTTGAATATGTTGATGAATAAAAAAAGAAAGTTATTTAACTTTCTTTATTTTTATAGTAATCTTTATACCATTTAGCGAATTCGTTCAATCCATCTTTTAATGAAGTATTAGGCTTAAATCCAAATTCTTTTTCAAGTGCAGATGTATCAGCGTAAGTAATTGGAACATCACCCGGTTGCATAGGAACAAGCTCCATTGAATTATTGATATCAAAATCTTTTGGAAGAACATCGTTATCGATAAGCACACTAGCTAACGTTCTTACAAAATCCATTAAGTTTTCAGGATGATTGTTTCCAATGTTATATATAGCGTATGGAACTTCATTTGTTGGGGCTTTATCCATAACTCTAATAATTCCTTCAACTATATCATCAATATATGTAAAGTCTCTTTGGCAATTTCCATAATTGAATATTTTGATTTTTTCATTATTAACTAATTTATTAGTAAAAGAAAAGTAAGCCATATCAGGTCTACCAGCTGGACCATATACCGTAAAGAAACGTAGTCCAGTAGAAGGGATGGCGTATAGCTTAGAATATGCATGAGCTAATAGTTCATCAGATTTTTTAGTAGCTGCATATAAAGAAACTGGATTATCAACTTTATCATCAGTAGAGAAAGGTATCTTTGAGTTTCCTCCATATACACTACTTGAAGAAGCATATACCAAATGTTCAGGCTTGTGATATCTACATTCTTCTAAGATATTATAGAAACCAATAATGTTTGATTCTATATAAGCATCTGGGTGATCAATAGAATATCTAACACCTGCCTGAGCAGCTAAGTTAACAACGATATCAAAATGATATTTATTAAATAATTCATCAAGGGCTTTTTTGTCAGCTAGATTTGCTTTAACAAAAGTGAAGTTTTTGTTTAAACTAATGATCTCGTTCAATCTAGATTCTTTTAAAGACACATCATAATAGTCATTCATATTGTCTAAACCAACTACTTTAATGTCTTCACATTCTTTTAAAAGTCTCATACATAGATATGAGCCAATAAATCCACAAGAACCAGTTACTAGTATAGTTTTATTTTTAAACATGCTTTTATTTTATAATAAAACCTTTCTTTATATATATGTTACCAAAAATAACATAATTTCACAATAATTGCCTATATAAGTTATTTTTGGTAACATAGTAAATGAGGTGAGGATTATGAAAAAACTATCTAAAAAATTACTATCAAATACTATAAAGACAAATAGGGAAAAGTTAAACATTTCCCAAAAAGAGCTAGCAGACAAAACTAAGATTAATCGTGCTATGTTATCTAAACTTGAGAATGGTAAATATGTTCCATCTATCGAACAGTTAGAAGCCTTAGAAAAGGTGTTGAAGTTTGATATTGATGATGTATTTGAAGAGCAAGGTGAGAAAGCCAAAAAGAAGGAAGAAACAAAAATTGAACTTAAGCCTATGAAGATAGCTGTAGCTGGTACAGGATATGTAGGTTTATCAATAGCTACATTATTAGCTCAACACAATAAAGTTGAAGCGGTTGATGTTATTGAAGAGAAAGTTAAACTTTTAAACAATAAGAAGTCTCCAATTCAAGATGATTATATTGAAGACTATTTAGAAAATAAGAAGTTAGATTTACACGCAACATTAGATGGCGCTAAAGCTTATAAAGATGCAGACTATGTTGTTGTTGCTGCACCAACAAATTATGATCCTCAAAAGAATTACTTTGATACTTCAGCAGTAGAATCAGTAATTGATTTAGTATTAAAACACAATAAGAAATGTTGGATTGTTATTAAGTCAACTATTCCAGTAGGATACACTGCATCTATTAGAAAGAAGTTTAAGACAAACAGAATTTTATTCTCGCCTGAATTTTTAAGAGAATCTAAAGCTTTATTTGATAATTTGTATCCATCTAGAATTATTGTGGGCTGTGATTTAAAGGACAAAAAAGAAGTTGCAGCCGCTAATACTTTTGCTGCCTTATTAAAACAAGGAGCTATTAAAGAAAACATCGACACAATTATTATGGGCGTTACCGAAGCTGAAGCTGTAAAACTATTTGCTAATACTTATTTAGCTTTAAGAGTATCTTATTTCAATGAATTAGATACTTATGCAGAGACAAAGAATTTAGATACAAAATCTATTATTGATGGCGTATGTTTAGACCCTAGAATCGGAACTCACTACAACAATCCATCATTTGGCTATGGAGGATATTGTCTTCCAAAAGATACAAAGCAATTATTAGCTAACTTTAATGATGTTCCTGAAAATCTAATTGAAGCAATAGTTGAATCAAACAGAACTAGAAAAGATTTTATTGCCGATAGAGTTTTAGAGATAGCGGGAGCTTACGGAAATAGCGCTAAATATGATCCTAAGAAAGAAAAGAAGGTAGTGGTTGGTGTATATCGTTTAACTATGAAATCTAATTCTGATAATTTTAGAGCTTCATCTATTCAAGGGGTTATGAAGCGTATAAAAGCAAAAGGTGCTGAGGTAATAATATATGAACCAACATTAAAAGATGGGGATACATTCTTTGGTTCAAAAGTTGTTAATAATTTAAAGAAATTTAAGAAAGAAGCAAAGGCTATTATTGCCAATAGATATGATGCATGTCTAGATGATGTTGAATCAAAAGTATATACAAGAGACTTATATAGAAGAGATTAAAAGCCTGTAACACAGGCTTTTATTTTAAGGTTCCACTAATTTTTAGATTGTCTTCATCAAGATAGCGAACAATACTTTTTATATAGGAAGATGATAGATTAGAATTGTTAATAAAGTCATAGTTTGTTTCATCATATATACCTGCGAAGTATTCGCCGTTTATTTTAGCTTCAGTGCTATAAAATCTTAATTCTTCCTCGCTTATATTATTCTTATCTTTACGTTTGTTGATTATTTGTTTATAGAAATTGTTGTAATAGAAATTTTTACCATACTCATCATAGTTTAATAAATCATCATTTGTTGAATTTGTGTATTTAGACACATCTGTTGATTTGGCTTCATAATAGTAATTGCTTCCTGTTATTAATAATTCGCCATATCTATGAGGCCACAAAGTAAATGATTCATTTAATATTTCAGTAATACTATCTTGTTTGTTAATGTCTTGAATATGCATGTGACCTGAAATATACAATTTTGCATCATATTTATTCATTAAAGAAATAATTCTACCATCATTTTCTAAACGATAGCCTTCATCAAACATTGGATTATGAAGCAAGACATTATGGTGACCAATAAAGAACGTATTCATCTTGTGCTTTTTAGCATATTCTAATTGTTCTTCAATCCAATTTAGAGTAGATACTTTTAATTTCCCATCAGCTCTACCATACTCAGATAATGTATCTAACGCTATCAACAAAGTAGAAGAACCTAACTTATATGAATATGATAAGGAATTGTCATCTTTGCTTAATGCTTTATCATATCCAAAGCTGTTATAGATTGTTTCGAATTCTTCCTTTTTCAACATAGCTGAATAAACAGAAATATTGTTTTCTAAATAGAAAGGGTAATAATCAAAGTCATGATTACCTGGTATTACTAACACTTGAATACCGTTATCAATTAGCGTTTTAAATTTATCGGCAAATCTATTATGAGCCTTATAAGTTCCTGAATAAACTAAATCACCAGTCATAATAATGTAATTTGGCTTTGACTCTAACTCTTGGTTAATAAATGCATCAAATATTTCATCTTGATACTCGATTTGTTTACCAGTCCCGTTTTCGTCACAGTACTCTTTAAAATCTCCAACATACTCAAACATATCTTTAGGAGCATAATGAAGATCGGATATTATATGAATGCTAATATTATCTTGTTTTTGACACCCAGTTATACTTAATAATAGTACTAGCACAATAAATGTTTTAAAGCATTTCATCACTAGAAATATTATATAATTATCGAGTATGATATCTAAATCTGAGAAAGAAACCATTCAATTAGGTGAAAAACTAGGCAACAAATTACAAGTCGGAATGGTACTTACTTTAAAAGGCGATTTAGCTGGTGGTAAGACAACTTTTACTAAGGGTATTGGCAAAGCTTTAAATATTAAACAAGTTATTAATTCTCCTACTTTTACAATATTAAAAATATATGAAGGAGATAAGAAGTTGTTTCATATTGATGCATATAGACTTGAGAACAATTCTTATGATTTGGGGCTAGAAGAATATGAAGATGAAGGCATTATGGTTATTGAGTGGCCTGAATACTATAAGGATTTTCTTCCTAATGAGTATTTAGAGATAAACTTTAAATATATTGATGATGATACACGTAGCATTGAATTTAATGGCAAGGGCGATAGATATCAAAAAATAGTGGAGGAACTAAATGTATAGTTTATTTGTTGATACATCTTACAAATACTTAACTGTAGCTATAGAAAAAGATAACAAGATAGTTTCTTCATATAGTGAAGAATGCTTTAAAAGACAATCTGAACAATTATTTGTTGTTATAGAAGAATTATTTAAAGAAGCTAAACTAGATAAGAAACTTATCGAAGCAGTATATATTACAGAAGGACCTGGCTCTTATACGGGTGTAAGAATAGCGATGACTTTAGCTAAAGTACTTTGCGAAATAAGAAATATTAAGTTATATACAATTTCTTCATTAAAACTATATGCTGGAGGAAAAGCGAACACTATGGTTTTAATGGATGCTAGAGCTAATAGAGCATATGTTGGAATATATGATGAAGGAAAATGTTTGCTTGAAGATACAGCGTTATCAATTAGCGAAATAGATCCAAAAGACTATAACGTTGTACTTGATGGCCAATTAATAGGCAAAGTATTTGTTAATCCAAATATTGTAGAGTGTTTCTTAAATACTAAAGATAGTTTTGTAGAAGTGGATAATATTAATCATCTAACTCCAAAATATTTAAAAGAAAGCGATGCCTACTATAGATGAAAATAGAAAGCATGAAACTTGATGATATAGATCAAGTAATTGAAATAGAAAAAGAATGCTTTAATGATCCTTGGCCAAGAGAGGCGTTTATTCAAGATATTGAATTAAACAAAGATGCTGAAGCTATTGTGCTAAAGGATGAAGATAAGATAATTGGCTATTATCATATTTGGTATATGTTCGATAATGCTGATTTAACAAATGTTGTTATTAGAAAATCTTATCAAGGAAGAAAGCTTGGAGAATTCTTATTAAAAGATTGTATTAAAAGATGTATTAGAAAAAATGTTGAATTCTTGCATTTGGAAGTAAGAGTAGATAACCAAAGAGCAATAAACCTTTATAAGAAACTAGGTTTTATTGATGTAAGAATTAGAAAAGGTTATTATGCCGGAGTTGATGGCATAGATATGGTGAAAGGACTATTGGGACTAAGTGAAGAAGATATTGGCGATTGAATCAAGTTGTGATGAAACTGCTTGCGCAATCATTGATGAAGAACTAAATATTTTATCGAGTGTTGTTACATCTCAAATTGATGTTCATGCTCGTTTTGGTGGTGTTATCCCTGAGATTGCAAGCAGAATGCACGTAGAACAAATTTCGGTAATTGTTGAAGAAGCTTTAAAACAAGCTAACTTAACTGTAGATGATGTTGATGCTATTGCTTATACTATTGGACCAGGCCTTATTGGTTCGCTTCATATAGGTGGAATTGCCGCTAAGACTTTAGCAAGTTTTTATAATAAACCATTAATTGGTGTTCATCATTTAAAAGGACATATTTTTATTAACGAATTAATTAAACCTTTAAATTATCCGGTGCTTGCTCTTGTTGTTTCTGGTGGTCACTCTGAACTAGTTTATATGGAAAATGATGATTCATTTAAAATTATTGGAACGACTTTAGATGATGCGGTAGGTGAATCATACGATAAAGTTGCTAGAGTAATTGGCTTAGAATATCCAGGTGGACCAAAGATTGATAAATTATCTAAAGAAGGAAAAGAAAATTATAAACTTCCTACGCCTAAGGTTGATGGCTATAATTTCTCTTTCTCTGGATTAAAGAACGCTGCTTTACAATTAGTAAACAAAATGAATATGAAAGGCGAAGAGATTAATAAAGCTGATTTAGCTTACGCTTTTCAAGAAACAGCTTTAAACTCATTAGTTAATAAAACGTTAAAAGCGTTAGAAGAATATAAAGATGTAAAGACCGTAGTTGTGGCAGGCGGGGTTGCTGCTAACTCTAGACTTCGTGAATTAATGAGCGAAAAAATTGTTGGTCCTGAAGTAATTCTTCCTCCATTAAAGTACTGTACAGATAACGCAACTATGATAGCTGTTGCAGCGATGCATTATTTAAAGCATAATAAATTTGTTGGATTAGATGCTGAATCTAAACCTAATATGTCGATTGAGGACTAATATGAAAACTTATTTTCCCGATAATTACAAAGCTAGTTTATCTTTGTATGATACGCAAAAAGCAATTAGTTTAACTAAAAAAATATTTGAAGAAAAATTATCATTAGCACTAAATTTAAAAAGAGTTAGTGCTCCTTTGTTTGTTGAAAAAGATAGTGGCTTAAATGATGACCTTGACGGAATTGCTAAGGCTGTCGATTTTAATATCCCAAGCATCAACAAAGAAGGTGTTGTTGTTCACTCTTTAGCTAAATGGAAAAGAATGGCACTTCATGAGTATGGATTTCGTGAAGGAAATGGTTTATATACCGATATGAACGCAATAAGAAAAGATGAAAAATTAGATAATATTCATTCTATCTATGTTGACCAATGGGACTGGGAAAAAGTCATCAACAAGAACGATAGAAATCTTGAATATTTATTTGAAACTGTAAATAGTATTCATAATGTTATTCTTGAGACAAACGAAGAACTAAAAACTAAGTATCCTACAATCAATGTTGAGCTAAATAGAGAATTACAATTTATTTCTAGCAACGATTTAATAGATTTGTATCCTAACTTAGATGCGAAACAAAGAGAATATGAAATAGTAAAGAAATATAAATCTGTATTCATCTATGGAATAGGAAGAAAACTAAAAGACGGGAAACCTCACGATTCTAGATCTAGCGATTATGATGATTGGGATTTAAATGGAGATCTTCTATATTATGATGAGATATTAGATATCGCTCTTGAAATATCTTCAATGGGTATCAGAGTAGATGAAGAAGCCTTAAAAGAACAATTAAGTTTAGCAAACGAAGATTATAAAGCTAAATACAAATACCACCAAATGATTTTAAATAAAGAGTTACCTCTAACAATTGGTGGGGGAATTGGCGAATCAAGACTATGTATGCTTCTAATGAATAAAGCTCATATTGGTGAAGTTCAATCATCTATATGGGATGAGGAAACATTAAAACTAGCAAAAGAAAAAGGAGTAATAATCTTATAGATTATTACTTTTTATTTGTGAAATGATTTCACAATTAGTGTATAATTTTATTTATGAAAAAGATCTCAAAAGCAACATTACAAAGATACCCTGTTTATTTAAAAGCTTTAAGAAAAATTAAAGCTGACGGAATAAATAGAGTTATGTCGTCAGAATTAGCAAGTTATGTTGACATAAAATCAACAACAATAAGAAGAGACTTTTCTTTAATTGGTAATCTAGGAAAACAAGGTTATGGCTATGATGTTGATAAACTAATTGATATTTTTACTAAAGAATTAGGTGGAAATTTCAATGAGAAAATAATATTAGTTGGTTGTGGTAATTTTGGAAAAACAATTCTTAATTACAACGGTTGGAACGATGTTGTTGGCGAAATAGTTTGTGCCTTCGATAAGTACCCAGAAAAAGTTGGACATTTAAATGTTCCAGTATATGACATAAAAGATTTAAATAAGAAAATGCCTAAGGGATGCAGAATTGCGATACTTGCAATATCAGGAGAAATACAAGAAACAGTTGATAAATTAACTGAAGCAGGTATTAAAGGAATCGTAGATATGACTCATCATCATTTCGTTGTTCCAGAAGGCGTTACTGTTAAAGAAATAGATATAGTATCAATTATTCAAGAATTAGTATTCTCAACAAACATGTTGGATAGATAGGGGATTAAAAATGTTAGACTATTACACAGCTCGTGAGTTATATGAATTAAGTAACTCAAAAAATCAAATGGAAATCGATCAACTAGAGTATGTTTCTCTAGATGGTTGGGTAAGAACTAATCGTGATTCTGGTTCTATTGGCTTCATTGAATTAAATGATGGAAGTTATTTTAAGAACGTTCAAATCGTTTATAATCCTAATCTTGATAATCATGATGAAGTAGCAAAAATACTAACAGGCACTTCTATTCAAGTAACTGGTAAATTTGTTTATACACCAGAAGCAAAGCAACCATTTGAGATTCAAGCTACTCAAATTGAAATCTTAGGCGATTGTAAAGATACATATGTTTTACAAAAGAAAAGACATAGCTTTGAATTCTTAAGAGAGATACCTCACTTAAGACCTCGTACAAACACTTTCTTAGCAGTATTTAGACTAAGATCAGTTTTATCAATGGCAATACACGAATTCTTCCAAGACCAAGGATTTGTTTATGTTCATACTCCAATTATTACTGGCAACGATGCTGAAGGAGCTGGTGAAGTATTTACTGCAACTACTAGAGATGACAACAAATATGATGAAGATTTCTTTGGAAAGCACGCAGCATTAACGGTATCTGGTCAATTACACGTTGAAGCATTTGCTATGGCATTTAGAGATGTGTATACATTTGGTCCAACGTTTAGAGCTGAAAATTCAAACACAAAGACTCATGCTTCTGAGTTTTGGATGATTGAACCTGAAATCGCGTTTGCCGATTTAGAAGATGATATGCAATTAATTGAAGATTTAATTAAACATTGTATAGACTACTGTTTATTAAACGCTCCTGAAGAAATGAATTTCTTCAATTCAATGATTGATAAAACTTTACTCGATAGATTAAATGCTGTAAAGAATTCTGAGTTTAGAAGAATGACTTATACAGAAGCAATCGACATATTGAAGAATGCTCCAGTTAAGTTTGAGAATAAAGTTGAATGGGGTATTGACCTAAATACAGAACACGAAAGATATATTTGTGAACAAGTTGTTAAAGGCCCAGTGTTCTTAACTGATTATCCTAAAGATATTAAGGCATTCTACATGAGACAAAATGATGATGGCAAGACTGTTGCAGCATGTGACTTACTAGTTCCTCATGTTGGAGAACTAGTTGGTGGCTCTCAACGTGAAGAAAGACTTGATCTACTTGAAAAGAGAATGGATGAACTTAAGATGGATAAATCAACTCTTGATTGGTATCTAGATTTAAGAAGATATGGTGGATGCAAGCATGCTGGATTTGGTGTAGGTTTTGAAAGATTTGTAATGTATTTATCAGGTATGGAAAATATTAGAGATGTTCTTCCATATCCTCGTACTCCTAATAATTTAATATTCTAAAATGTTAATTCAGATCAACAATGGCACCGTGTTCTACGGTGCCAATGATGTTTTTAGTAACATCAATTTCACAGTAAACGAAAACGAAAAGGTTGCCCTTGTAGGACGTAACGGTTCTGGTAAGACGACCCTTTTAAAAGTACTTTTGGGTGAAGAGGAGTTACAATCTGGTGAAATATATAAGTCTAATAAAACGGTTATTTCATATTTGAAACAAAACGCCTTAATAGATTCAAAGAAAACCGTTAAAGAAGAGATGCTAGAAGTATTTAGTGACTTGATAGCAAAAGAAAACAGATTAAACGAATTAACTACTTTATTAGAGACTAATCATGATGAAAAGCTAGTTAATGAATACTCTAATCTTCAAGAAGAGTTTAAGATGGCAGGCGGTTACACTTATGAGTCTGAAGTGCTAACTGTTTTGCATGGCTTTGGCTTTAAAGACGAAGACTTAGATAGAATAGTATATTCTTTTTCGGGTGGTGAAAAGACTAAGTTAGCTTTCGCTAAGTTACTTTTAGCTAAGCCTGATTTGTTGCTACTAGATGAACCTACTAATCATTTAGATTTAAATACTATCGAATGGCTTGAAAGCTACTTAGCGAAATACAAAAAAGCCATGGTCCTTGTTTCTCACGATAGAGTATTTTTAGATAAAACGTGTAACGTTACATACGAATTAGAATATGGCGAAATAAAAAGATATGGTGGAAACTATTCATATTTTGTAGAACAAAAGAAAAACGATTTATTAAAACAAGAACAAGCTTATAAACGTCAACAAAAAGATATTAAACGTTTAGAAGAATTGATTGAGAAGTTTAGATACAAAAAGAATAAAGCAGCATTTGCTCAAAGCAAGATTAAATATCTAGATAGAATGGAAAGAATTGAAGATCCTAAGAAAGCAGATACAAAAGCTTTCAAGGCACATTTTGTAAGCGGAGTAAAAGG
The DNA here is from genome assembly GCA_030536265.1 of Erysipelotrichaceae bacterium. Lineage (GTDB taxonomy): Bacteria > Bacillota_I > Bacilli_A > Erysipelotrichales > Erysipelotrichaceae > Colivicinus. The sequence goes on along the minus strand of JAUNQJ010000003.1, from coordinate 27,299 downwards.
TGGCAAAAACGTATTAACTTTAGAAGGCTATAAGTTTGGTTATGACGAGCCATTTGGAGAAGTAAATTTAGAAATACATAGAGGCGATAGAATTTGCATAATGGGCGATAATGGTACAGGGAAATCTACTTTACTTAGAACAATAATCGATGAAATTAAGAGTCTTGATGGGTACAAAATGTTTGGCCATCAAATTGAAGTGGGATATTTTGATCAAAACATGGCTCACTTCACTAACGGCAACACTGTCTTAGAAGAAGTATGGAATGAACATCCTAATTTAGATTTATATCAAGTCAGAAGTGTCCTTGGCGCTTTCTTATTTACAAGTGATGAAGTATTTAAAGAAGTGAGTGTATTATCAGGTGGTGAAAAGGTAAGGTTATCGTTAGCTAAATTAATGTTAAAACGTGCAAACTTCTTAATTTTAGATGAACCTACAAATCATCTTGATATCGTATCTAAAGAAGCTCTTGAAAAATCATTAAAAGATTTTGATGGAACAATATTATTTGTATCTCACGATAGATACTTTATTAAAGAAATAGCTACTTCAGTTTTGCTTCTTGAAGATGGAAAGGCCACTTTATATGAAGACGGCTATAAAGATTATATAGATACTCATAAAAAAGAAGAATCAAACACCGCCAATAACAAGTCTGAAGTTAAAGAAGAAATAAAACTAAAAGACATTAAAAAACGTCCTAAATACAATATCAAAAACTTAGAAGAACAAATATCTAATATGGAGGATATTTTGGAGGAGAAAAGAGCCTTAAGATTTGAGCCTGAATACTATCAAGATTCCAAGCGTATGCAGGAACTTGATGAAGAAATAGATGATATTCATAACGAAATTCATGCCTTAGAAGAGAAGTGGGAAGAGGCTATGGAATTTGAGGAAGAGAAGAATAAGCCCAAATCAACATTCATATAAAAAGGACTAATAAGCTAGTCCTTTTATGATATTATTATTTAGGAAAATTAAAGGAGAATTATTATGGGAAATTGTTTAGTTGCTCAAAGTGGCGGTCCTACATCAGTTATTAATGCAACTGTTGCAGGTGTAGTAAAAGCTAATCAAATGAATCCTTATTACGATAAGGTATATGGTGGCTTAAATGGTATCGAAGGAATTTTAAACGAAAGATTTGTTGATTTAACAAATATGTCTGATGAAGAAAATCTTATCTTAAGACAAACTCCATCTAGTGCTTTAGGTTCTTGTAGATTTAAATTAAAAAGGGATAATGTTGAAACATTTAAGAAACTAATCGAAATTTTAGATAAATACAACATTGAAACTATGTTCTATACTGGCGGTAATGATTCTATGGATACTGTTGCTGCTTTATCTGAATATGCTAAGGCAAACAATATTACAAATCATAGATTTGTTGGTTGTCCAAAGACTGTAGATAACGACTTAATCTTAACTGATCACTGTCCTGGATTTGCAAGTGCTGCAAAATTCATTGCAACTACTGCTTTACATACATGGCTAGATGTTAACGTATATACTAGACAAGAAGTATTTGTTCTAGAAACAATGGGAAGAGATGCAGGATGGCTTGCAGCTAGCGCTTGCTTATCTGGATGTGTAGATCTATTAATTCTTCCTGAAGTACCGCTAGATAAAGAAGTATTCTTAAACGAAGTTAGAAAATGCGTTGAAGAAACTAATAAGTGTTATATCGTTGTATCAGAAGGAGCTAAATTCACTGATGGAACATATGTTGCAGCAGGTGAGAGCAAGAACGATGGATTCGGTCATGCTCAATTAGGCGGTGCAGGAAACGCAATTAAGAATATGATTCTTGAAAACGGTATTTCTGAAAGATGCAAAGTTCAAGATTTAGCAACTGCTCAAAGATGCTTTGCTAGCGAACAATCATTAGTTGATGTTACTGAATCATTCCAATTAGGTATGTCAGCACACATGAGATCTACTGATGGTAAGTTTACTGGTAAGATGGTAGGACTTGTAAGAAAAGACATTCCTACATATGATGTAGATTTCGAAGCATTTGATGCTGTTGAAGTAGCTAACCAAGTAAAAGGTTTCCCAACTGAATGGATATTACCTAACTACAAGGGAATTAGTGAAGATGCTATCAAATACTTAAAACCACTTATCGTTGGTAGCCCAACTGTAATATACAAAGATGGCGTACCAGCATATGTAAAACCATACTTCATGAGATAGTTATTAAACCGTATAGAAATATACGGTTTTATTATGTTTTTTTGATAAATGAAAATATTTTCATAAAAATGTAAATTTTCATAAAAATGTGAAAAAACTGTGAAAATTTTATTGTTATATGTTTCATCCTTATATATAATTGTAAAAGTAAAGTTAAATAAGGGATATTTTTTTATTTGGAAAAAACGAGGTAGATTATGAATTCAAAAACACTAGGATATATTGTTAAAAGAGTTATCTTAGCCATCGTTACTGTATGGGTTGTTATTACAGTAACTTTCTTCGTTATGCACGCAGTTCCTGGAGGACCATTCTTATCTGAGAAGGCTGTATCTCCTGAAGTACAAGCAGCATTAGAAGCAAAGTATGGTTTAGATAAACCTTTAATGCAACAATATTTAGATTACTTAACTGGCATCGTTACAAAATTCGATTTCGGTCCATCTATTAAACAAAGAGGAAGAGATGTTATTACTATTATTGCTACAGGCATGGCAGTATCTGCTAAGCTTGGTGTAATCGCAGCAATCATTGCTTTAATCTTTGGTATTTTACTTGGATCATGTGCAGCATTAAATAGAAACACAATTATTGATAGAGTTATCATGGTTGTTTCTACTGCGTTTGTATCTATGCCTTCATTTATTATGGGAACATTCTTATTAACATTGTTCTCAGTTAAACTACATATCTTGCCCGCAAACGGTGATGCAGCTGGTGGATTAATTCTTCCGGTTATTACATTGTCTTTATCACCAATGTCTTACATTACAAGATTAACTAAATCTAGTATGTTAGATGTTTTAGGTCAAGATTATATTAGAACCGCAAAAGCTAAAGGTGTTTCTAAATGGGGTATTGTATTTAAACACGCTTTAAAGAATTCATTAATCCCTGTTATTACATATGTTGGACCAATGTTAGCTTACATCGTAACTGGTTCATTAGTAGTTGAAAAGATTTTCTCAGTTCCTGGAATTGGTAGAGCATTCGTAAATTCAATTACTAACCGTGATTATCCATTGATTATGGGAACAACTATTGTCTTATCAGTATTAATCGTTATCGCAAACTTAGTATCTGATATTATGTACAAGATTGTTGACCCTAGAATCAACTTAGAGTAGGAGGAAGAAAACATGAAGAAAAGATTAACAATGCATGTTGACCTAGACAAGTTCATTCCTGCTACTAACGAAGAAAAAGCTTATCTAGTTCAAATGAGACCATCTTCAACATTCTTTAAAGATGGTTGCAAGAGATTACTTAAAAATAAAGTTGCTACAGTATCGTTGATTATTATTATCATTATTACTTTAGCTAGTATTATCATTCCAATTTTCTGGCCTTATGGTTATGAACAACAATTAGGTATGCAAATTGGTAAACCAGTTGATGCATCTTACAATAACTTATTCCCAATGCAATATTCAGAGTCTGAACTTGCAAGAAAGGCGGCTGGCGAGTTTGTTATGCCACACTTCTTTGGTACAGATGCCGCAGGAAGAGATTACTTTATAAGAGTTATTTATGGAACAAGAATTTCATTATCAATTGGATTCTTTGCTTCTATTATCGTTCTTGTAATTGGTATGACTGTTGGCTCTATTGCTGGTTATTGTGGTGGTAAGGTCGATTTAGTTATCATGCGTATTGTAGATATTATCTATTCATTACCTGATATGCTAATGGTTATCTTATTATCATCAGTATTAAAACAAACGGAATTAGCGAAGGTTATTGATAGATCTGCTTTAAGTAAGATTGGCTCAAATATCATTTCGTTATTCATTGTCTTTGCATTATTATATTGGGTTTCAATGTCACGTTTAATTCGTGGACAAATATTATCACTAAGAGAACAAGAATATGTATTAAGTGCTCAAGCTACAGGAGCTAAAGCTGGTTGGATTATTAAGAAACACTTAATTCCAAACTGTATTTCAGTAATTGTTATTTCTACAGCTTTACAAATTCCAAGTGCTATCTTTACTGAAAGTTATCTTTCATTCTTAGGCTTAGGTGTTAATGCTCCAATGCCTTCACTTGGTTCGCTTGCTTCAGATGCATTAAACGGCGTTAATACATATACTTATAGATTAATAATACCGGCAGTTGTTATCTCATTAATCGTATTATCACTTAACTTATTTGGTGATGGATTAAGAGATGCATTTGACCCTAAGTTAAACGGATAGGAGGAAAGTTATGGCATTACTTGAAATAAGAAATCTAAAAACTTCCTTCTTTACAGATAATGGTGAAGTTAAAGCAGTAAATGATATCTCTTACAATCTTGAAAGAGGAAAAGTATTAGGTATCGTTGGTGAATCTGGTTCTGGTAAATCAGTATCTGCATATTCTATTCTTCAAATTTTAGCTTCAACTGGACAAATCAAAGATGGATCATCAATTAAGTTTGATGGCCAAGAATTGGTTGGCGCAAAAGAAAACTTCTTGAAGACTATTAGAGGTAATAAAATCTCTATCATCTTCCAAGATCCAATGACTTCATTAAATCCAACATATACTGTTGGTCATCAATTGATGGAAGCAATATTATTACATACTGACCGTGATAGAAAACAGGCTAAGGAAAGAGCGGTTGAAATGCTTAGACTTGTAGGTATCAATGAACCAGAGAAACGTGTTAATCAATATCCATATGAATTCTCTGGTGGTATGAGACAACGTGTAGGTATCGCAATGGCACTAGCTTGTGAACCAGATGTATTAATCGCAGATGAACCTACAACTGCACTTGATGTTACAATCCAAGCTCAAATTATTGAGTTAATGATGGATCTACAAAAGAAATTAGGAATGGCAATCATAATGATTACCCATGACTTAGGTGTTATTGCTCAAATTTGTGATGAAGTAATTGTAATGTACGCTGGTTCAATTTGTGAACAAGGTACAGCAGATGAAATCTTCTATAATCCAAAACATGAATATACAAAAGGATTATTAAGATCCATTCCAACAATGAAAACAATGGGACAAAAATTAAAACCAATTACTGGTACTCCTATTGATTTATTAAATATGCCAAAGGGTTGTGCATTCGCACCTCGTTGTGAGAATTGTATGAAGATTTGTTTAGAACAAAAACCTGAAAGAATTCAAATCAACGATGATCACCAATCAACTTGTTGGATGGCGATTAAAGAAGGAATTGATACTGGTGAGCTTGAAGTTTCTGAAGAAGGGGGTAAATAAAAATGAGCGAAAAGAAATTTGACGAAACTCCTCTTCTTGAAGTAAAACACTTAAAAGAATATTTCGATATTAATGATGGCTTATTTAAAACTAAAAAGTTAAAAGCTGTTGATGATGTTTCATTCTTTATTAGAAAAGGTGAAACATTAGGTTTAGTAGGAGAAACAGGTTGTGGAAAGACTACTGTTGGTAGAACTATCCTAAATCTATATGAACCTACAGATGGAGAAATTTACTACAATGGTAAATTAATCAAGACTAAAGAAGATATTCATGAGTTCCGTAAAAAAGCAACCATGGTATTCCAAGATCCATATTCATCATTGAATCCTAGAATGACTGTTGCTGATATTATTGGTGAACCATTAGATGTTCACAAATTGTATAACACTCCTGAAGAAAGACGCGAAAAGATTCTTGAACTAATGAATCATGTTGGACTAAACTCTGAACATGCTACTCGTTATGCTCACGAATTCTCGGGTGGTCAAAGACAACGTATTGGTATTGCTAGAGCGTTAGCTGTAAATCCTGATTTCATTGTTTGTGATGAACCAGTATCTGCACTAGATGTTTCTATTCAAGCTCAAGTAATCAATATGTTTAAAGAACTTCAAGAGAAACTTGGTTTAACTTACTTATTCATTGCTCACGATTTGCTTGTTGTAAGACACATCTCAGATCGTATCGCAGTTATGTATCTAGGTAGACTTGTTGAATTAGCTGATGCAGCAGATATCTATGACAATCCGCTTCACCCATATTCTCAAGCTCTAATATCTGCAGTTCCAGTACCTGATCCAAAAACTGCTAGAGCAAATAAACGTATCGTATTAAGTGGTGATATTCCATCTCCACTAAACGCACCAAGTGGCTGTCCATTTAGAACTAGATGTCCATATGCTAGTGATAAATGTGCTGAGAGTATGCCAGAGTTTAAAGAATATAAACCTGGTCATTACGTAGCATGCCACAAAGTTGATGAAGAATTTAATAAATAGGTCTTAACATCGAATGATGTTAGATATATAAGAAAGGAAAACATACTTATGAAAAAATTACTTACAGTGTTATTAGCGCTTGTAATGGTAGTTACACTTGCTGGTTGTGGTGCTAAGGAAGAAGCAAAAACACCTGCATCTATTACATACCTATATAACACAGGCTCTGGACACCAAGCTATCGCTGAGTATTGTCAAGGAGCATGGGCTCAAGCTGGCGTAAACGTTAACCTTGAGAACCAAGAATGGGCTACATTCTTAAACACTAGAAAAGATGGTAACTACACTGTTGCTAGAAATGGTTGGTTAGGTGACTTCAACGATCCTATTTCATTCCTAGACATGTGGACTACTGCTTCTGGTAACAACGATGTTCAATTCGGTAGAGATGCTCATAAAGACGTTGCTATTTATAGCATGGATTTAACACCTTACGGATATGAAAAAGTTGAAAACGGCACATGGGCTGAAACATATGATAAACTAATCGGTTATATCAAGACTGAAGTTGATCAAGACAAACGTTTCGGTATGATGCACGTTGCTGAAGATATCTTAATGGAAACTGGTTGCTTAACACCAATCTATTACTATACTGATATCTATATGCTTTCAGATAAGATTTCTGGATTCTATTGCTCACCTTTAGGATACAAGTTCTTCCAAAATACAACTTTATCTGATGGTGGTACAGTTCTTCCAGTTTGTATCGCTTCTGAACCTGATAACATCGACCCTGCATTCAACTCTGCAGTTGACGGTGCTACATTAGATTCTCACTTATTTGAAGGTATCGCTAAACTAGTTGAAAAAGATGGTAAATTAGTTTACGTTGCTGCATGTGCAACTGAACTTCCTGAAGGTGTTTCTAATGCTGATGGAACTATCACTTACACATACACATTAAAAGATGGTTTAAAATGGTCTGATGGCCAAGAATTAAAAGCTTCTGATTTCGAATTTGCTTGGAAGAGAGCTGCTGCTACTGATACAGCTGCTGACTATGGCTATATGTTTGAACCAATCAAGGGTTACCCTGATGATCTAGCTGTTGTTGCTGATGATGCTGCTAAGACTTTAACAGTTACATTAAACAACTACACTCCATACTTTGAAGAATTATTAGCATTCCCAACTTTCTTCCCAGTAAGAGAAGATGTTGTTGCTAACGAAGCATGGGCTACTGATCCTTCTACATTCATTTGTAACGGACCATACAAGATGACTGCTTGGGAACATAACTCAGTAATCACTCTTGAAAAGAACCCTAACTACATTGATGCTGATACAGTTACAATGCCAACATTAAAATTCTTCTTATCAGATGATGATAACGCTATGCTTGCTAACTACAAGAACGGCGATTGGCTAATGATTGACTCAGTACCAAATGCTGAAATTAAGACTCTTCAAGCTGAATATCCAACTGAATACTATGTTGGTGGTCAACTTGGTACATACTACATTTGCTGGAACGTAAATGCTGACTTATTAGGATCTGCTGGTGCTGGTCTTGATGCTGTTACTTACCAAACTGAACAAGCTGCAGTAAGAAAAGCATTCTCTCTATTACTAGACAGAAACTACGTTGTTGATGAAATCGGTCAAGCTGGACAACTTCCTGCTTCTTCATTCGTTGCTCTAGGTTTAACTGAACCTGATGGATCTGAATTCTACAAGAACGCTGGTCATAACGACGGTTTCGTTGGTTACTATGATGTAAGTGCTGCTGCTCTAGAAAGCAACTGTGCTGCTGCATTAGAAGTTATCAACAAATATTTCGGTGAATAATTAAAATATCTAATATTTAACTTACGGGGGAGGCTCAAATGAGCCTCCTTTATTTTGTGTTAAAATACATTAAGTATGAATAGGAAGATTATCTTTTTAGATTGTGATGGTACTTTATTTGATATGCCTAGAGGCATGGAAAAGGTATCTGATAAATCACGATACGCTATTAAAGAATTAATTAAGAATGGTCATTTAGTTTATATTGCTTCTGGAAGAAGTAAATGTTTAATGACTGAAGATATTACATCATTAAATCCTACTGGCTTTATTACTGGCAATGGTGGCTGTGCTTTTAATTCAGAAAAAATTATCTTTACATACGATATTCCTCAAGATAAAGTTGATGCTGTAGTTAATTATTGTAATGATCATAATGGAGTCTATTATTTAGAAACACAAGAATACATTAGAACTAGAGATATAACAGATCCATTACACATTGCCTTTATTACTTGTTGGGGAGTAAATGATGCAAACTTTATTGATGATGTTGGACTTAAAGATAATTATCAAATGATGATGACGGCTTTTAATTCTGAAGAAGAATGCTTTGAGTTTGAAAAAGCTATGAATGGAATTGTAGATTATAGAAAACAATATGGCTTCACTTCATTTGATGTTGGGGAGTTTGGAATAGATAAAGGTTATGGTGTTAAGAAAGTCTTAGAGTATTATGGAATAGATAAAAAAGATGCTTATGCATTTGGTGATGGATTAAACGACTTAGAGATGCTTCAAGCAGTCGAAGAGAGCTATGCTGTAGAAAACGCTAATCCAAAACTAAAAGCTTTAGCAAAGAATGTTGCTCCAGATGTACTTGATGATGGGTTCTATCAAATAATGGTTCAAGATGGCTTAATTAAGCCTATTGATTAGTTATTTATATGATAAAATATTAAAGGTTAAAGGAGAAACGTTATGGGATTAACAGATAAAATTAAAGATTTTATTGCTCCAGAAGTTGAAGATGAACTTGAACTATCTAAGGAAGAAGCAAGCGCATTAAGTACTTATGAACAAGCGCAAAATTCTAGTGTTTCAAATATTACTGCAAATACTAACATCGTATTATTTGAACCTCGTAATTTTGATGAAGCGGAAGAAATTGGTAGACACATTAAACTAAATAGAGCTTGTTGCATTAACTTACATAGAATGCCACAAGAATTCAGACAAAGAGTTATCGACTTCTTGTCTGGTGTAATATTTGGTGTTGATGGTCAAATAAAGAAGATTGGTGAAAATGTTATTTTATGTTCACCTAAGAAACTTCAAGTTGGCGGCGAAATTGATTTAGGCGCTGTTGAAGAAGAAACATATTAATTAAGCAAAGATTAAGACAAGTCTTAAACAAGCTTGCATCATAGAGAGTCTTCGTTTGGTGAAAGAAGATATGCAAATGTTTAAGATATCACTTATTAGCTGTAAGTTTGAAATTAGTAAAACTTGCCGTTACTCGCGTTAAGAGTTTAAGAGAAAAATTAAGGTGGTACCGCGTGAATCACGCCCTTTGGTAGCACCTTTTATTTTTATATAAGGAGGAAATTATGGAATATAAGGATACTTTACAAATGTTAGAGACACCATTTGAGATGAGAGGTAATCTTCCAACTAAAGAACCTACTATCTTAAAAGAATGGGAAGATGATAATCATTATCAAAAAATATTAGATAAGAACAAAGATAAAACGCCATTTGTTCTTCACGATGGCCCACCATATGCTAATGGTAATCTTCATGCTGGTACTGCAATGAATAGAATTATTAAGGATATCATTGTTAGATCTCATGGAATGGAAGGGTATTACACACCGTTCTTCCCAGGATGGGACACACATGGCTTACCAATTGAAAATGCTGTACAAAAATTAGGTGTTAATCGTAAAGAAGTTACGGCTGAAGAATTCAGAAAGAAGTGTGAAGAATATGCGTGGGGTCAATTAAACACACAACGTGAAACTGAAAAACGTTTAGGCCAAATAGCTGATTATGATCATCCTTATATTTCTTTAAATAAAGAATTTGAAGCAAGACAAATTAGATCTTTTGCTAAGATGGCATTAGACGGAATGATTTATCAAGGATTAAAACCAATCTACTGGTCTCCTTATCAAGAAACAGCAATTGCTGATAGTGAAATCGTTTATTTTGATAAGACTGATAAATCAATATTTGTGGCATTTGATGTTGTAGACAACAAGGGAGTACTTGATGTCGATGAAAAGTTTGTAATTTGGACTACTACACCTTGGACTATTCCTGCAAACCTTGCGATTTGTTTACACCCAGACTTTGAATATGGTTTATTCAACACATCAAAAGGAAAACTAATCTTCTTAGCATCTATGAAAGATAGACTATTTGAGAAGTTTGGTATTACTGGAGAACTTGTTAAAACATTTAGAGGAAGTGAACTTGAATATATTACTTGTCGCCATCCTTTATATGCTGATAGAACTTCTGTTGTAATTTTAGGCAACCATGTTACTGATGAAGATGGTACAGGATGTGTTCATACTGCTCCAGGGCATGGTGCAGAAGACTTCTTTGTTGGTATGAAATATGATTTACCTGCATTCTGTCCGGTTGATGAAAAGGGTAATTTAACTAAAGAGGCTGGTCCTGAACTTGAAGGTAAATTTGTATTTGATGCAAATGATGTTGTAATAAAAATGTTAGATGATTGTGGTGCTTTATTAGGAGTAGAACCTATTACCCACTCTTATCCTCATGATGATAGATTAAAGAAACCTGTTATCTTCAGAGCAACTGTTCAATGGTTTGCTTCCATTGAAAAAATTAAACCTCAATTATTAAAAGTAATAAAAGAAGTTAATTGGTTAAACTCATTTGGTGAATTAAGAATCACTAATATGATTAAAGATAGAAAAGATTGGTGTATATCAAGACAAAGATTATGGGGTGTACCAATTCCAATTATCTATAATGAAGATAAATCACCAATTATTGAAAAAGAAGTATTTGATCATATAGCTGATTTATTTGAAAAAGAAGGTTCAAACGTTTGGTTTAAATTAGATGCTAAAGATTTATTACCGGAAGGCTATACAAATCCTAAATCTCCTAATGGAAAATTCACAAAAGAAAAAGATATTATGGATGTTTGGTTTGATTCTGGTTCATCTTGGAATGAATTGATAGCTAGAGGTTATTCTTATCCATGTGATTTGTATTTTGAAGGAAGTGACCAATACCGTGGTTGGTTCAATTCAAGTATGATTGTATCTGTTGCTAATCATGGCGTTGCTCCTTATAAGTCAGTTATTTCTCACGGATGGGTATGCGACTCAAAAGGTGAGGCAATGCATAAGTCTGTTGGTAATGTAGTAAATCCATTAGATATTATTGAAAAATTTGGTGCTGATATATTAAGACTTTGGGCAGCTAGCGAAGATTTTAAAGCTGATATGAGAATTGGCGATTCTAACCTTAAACAAGTATCTGATCAATATCGTAAGATTAGAAATACTTTCCGTTTCATGTTGGGATACACTAATAAGAATGATTTTGATTACTCTAAAGATGTTGTTGATTATAAGGAATTAGAACCACTTGATAAGTATATGATGGTTAGATTAAACGATGTAGTTAAATCTGCTATCGATTCTTATAATGATTATAATTTTGTTGGCGTATCTAATTTATTAACAAACTTTATGATTAATGAATTATCTTCTTATTATTTCGATTTTGCTAAAGATATCTTGATGTGTGATGGCAAAGCTGATCCTAGAAGAAGAAAAGTTCAAACAGTGTTATTTAACGCTTTAGATACTATGCTTAAGTTGTGGGCTCCAATTTTACCATTTACAACTTACGAAGCTTGGAAGGTATTTGATTCAGGCGAAGCAACATCAGTTCATTACACTCATTTCCCTGAAGTTAAAGAATATGATGATGCAAGCGATATCTTAACTAAGTTTGAAAAGATTCATGCCATAAGAGAAGATATCTTCAAAGCTAGAGAAGAAGCAATTGCTAATAAAGCAATAGATAAGCCTCTTGAAGCTGAAGTTGTACTACACTTAGATGATAGCGATAAAGCATTACTTGATGAAGCGTTTGGAAACAAAGTAGATCAATGGTTAAAGGTATCGAAAGTTACTTATTCTAAAGATACATTGACTAAGTATAATGTTGCAGAAGTATCTATCAAAAAGGCAGAGGGAGTTGTGTGCCCACGTTGTTGGAATATCACACCTTCTACTAGGGAAGACTGCTTGTGCGAAAGATGTGTTAAAGTATTAGGATAATTTAAGTAAAGCGGTTAATATAACCGCTTTTCTTTTGATATACTATAAGTATGAAAAAGATTATATTAGATGAAAAAAACAAGAAAAAAATAATAGTATATTCATTAAGCGGAATTATTGTTGTTGCTGGCGCTTTTATTCTATTTAATATAGGATCGTTAGTTAACTTTATAAAAGATTTAATTGATATTTTATCTCCATTTATTTGGGGCGCTGCTTTTGCATTTATTATGTCTAAGTTTGCTGATTTCTTAGAGAAGAAACTACCAAACAGCATGGCTTTTAAATTAAAGAGATTTATTTCAAGTTTATTATCAATTCTATTATTAGTAATAATTGTGGTTGTTGTGGTATTGATTGTATCTCCTCAACTTGCAGAAAGCGTTTCTAAACTATCAAAAATTGTAGTTAAGTTTACTGCTAATCCTAAGGAATGGATTCATAAAGTAGAATTATCTTCTAATCTTCCAAAAGAAATTGTACAAATCATGTATGATTATTCAAATACACTAGTTAATAGTATTTGGACTGCGTTAAAGACTTCTATTCCTAATATTGTAAACGCAACAATTGATACAGTAAGCGGAGTACTTAACTTTGTAATCGGCTTTATTGTTGCTTTATATATGTTAATTGATAGAGAAAAAATTGTAGATGCTTTTAGAAAATTCTTTAAAGCTTTTGTATCAAATGATACATATGTAAAAATGACTGTTGTATATAATGTAGCATTAACTAAATTCTATAAGTTCTTCGAAGGAAAATTATTAGATTCATTAATTATTGGAGTTATTTGTTTTATAACAATGTCAATCCTTGGATTAGATTTTGCTATGTTAATTTCCGTTGTTGTAGGAATCACAAATATTATTCCATTCTTTGGTCCATTCATTGGCGCTATTCCTTCTGCGTTAATTCTACTAATGGTTGATCCATTTGAAGCATTAATATTTATTATTATGATATTAGTTCTTCAACAGGTTGATGGAAACATTATTGGTCCAAGAATTCTTGGTGATTCTGTTGGCTTATCTTCTCTTTGGATTATGTTTGCAATTTTAGTAGGTGGAGGATATTTTGGATTCTTCGGAATGTTATTAGGTGTTCCAATCTTCTCTGTAGTATATTATTTGGTAAAAGAAGAAGTGTATAAAAGATTAGATCCTAATTATAAAAAAACAGCTAAAGCAAAAGACAAATAAAAATATGACATCGGTCATATTTTTATTTTGGTTCAATTTCTGCAAGTCTAACATCAGCAATTTCTGGAACTTCGTCCATGATGATAGACATAACTCCATCTTTAAGTGTTTGGTCAAGCATTAGGCATCCAACACATGCACCATATACTTTTACATAAACAATATTGTCATCAGTAAGCTCTACAAATTCAACGTCACCGCCATCTCTTTGTAGGTATGGTCTTACTTTTTCTATAGATTTTAATATTAAATTTATTTTCTCTTGTTTTTCCATACATATATACCTTATTTAACATTCATTATTATAATACTTTTTATGATTTCTAGTATAATAGAGTGGTGAGCAAAATTGATGATTATAAAGTAGGAATGACGGTATATGGAAGAATTAGTGGCATTAAGCCATATGGTGCTTTCGTAGAATTTGATAATGACGTTTCCGGATTAATACATATATCAGAATTGTCTAATGGTTTTGTAAGAGACGTTGGTCATTTTGTTAATGTTGGGGAGTATTGTATGCTTAAAGTCATCGATATTGATAAAGAACACAAACAACTTAGGCTTTCGTTTAAAGCACTAAGCGAAAATACTAGAAGACATATTAAACGAGTAAAATTTGAAGGTATGCCTGAAAATGTCAAAGGATTTGGTTCTATAAACGAAGAGATGCCTAACTGGATAAAGGAGAAAGAAGAATGCTAAAACTAGATTTAACTAATGCAAAACTAAAAGAAGATTTAAGTACTTATCAAACTAAAGTATCTGAAGCACATAGATGGTTAGAAGATAAAACAGGAGCTGGTAACGACTTTGTTGGCTGGGTTAAGTGGCCTGTTAACTATGATAAGGAAGAATTTGATCGTATCTTGAAACTTAAAGAAAAGCTTAAAGGAAAATATGATTGCCTATTAGTTTGTGGAATTGGTGGATCATATTTAGGAGCTAGAGCAGCTCTTGAAATGATTAGAGGCTTATATCCAACCGATGGACCTGAAGTGATTTTTGTTGGAAACACTTTCTCAAACAATTACATTTCTCAAGTATTAAAACATATTGAAAACAAAAACGTTATTCTTAATGTTATCTCTAAATCTGGTACTACTACTGAAACTTCTGTAGCGTTTAGAATCTTTAAACAATTTATTGAAAAGAAGTATGGCGAAGAAGAAGCAAAATGGAGAATTATTGCTACCACTGATGCTCATAAGGGAACCTTAAAATCATTAGCTGATAAAAAAGGATATGAAGAATTCGTTGTTCCTGATGACGTTGGTGGAAGATTTTCTGTATTTACTGCTGTAGGATTATTGCCATTAGCTTTAGCTGGCGTTGATATTAAAGAATTGATGAAAGGTTCTTTAGATGCAATGAATGCATATTCAATAGAATCTATTGAAGAAAACGATGCATACAAATACGCAGTAGCTAGAAGAATATTAGATAAACAAGGCTATACTGCAGAAATGTTTGTAACTTATGAACTTCAATTAACAATGATTGCTGAATGGTGGAAACAATTATTTGGCGAATCTGAAGGAAAGGGTGGAAACGGAATTCTTCCTACATCTGCTTGTTTCTCAACTGATTTACATTCTCTAGGACAATTTGTTCAAGATGGTAGAAAAGTATTATATGAAACTCTACTATTAATAGATGAGATGCCTAATGATATCGTATTCCCTGATGATGATGAGAATTTAGATAACATGAACTATCTAACTGGCAAAAACGTATCTTGGGTAAATAAAATGGCTCAACAAGGCACATTATCAGCTCATGCGGATGATGGAAATGTTCCTAATATTGAGATCCATTTAAAAGACAATTCGGCTTATAGCTTTGGTTACATGATTTATTTCTTTATGAGAGCTTGTGGAATGACTTGCTATTTAGCTGGTGTTAATCCATTTAATCAACCAGGCGTTGAAGTATATAAGAAAAAGATGTTTAAATTATTAGGAAAAGAATAGTATAAAGCCTTCTAAGAAGGCTTTTTATATAAAAATAGATTAATTATATAGTAAAATAAAACAGGTAAGGAGGATTGCTTATGTCATTTTTAATAGGCGAAATGAGGAAACATATTGAAGGTCATAAAGACTTAACAGCTCATAACGATATTTTAGATCTTGATGCTGATATAGTTTCTATTCCTTTGGTTAACGGTGCTGCTGTTATCACTCCTTTAGTAAAAGAGGGAGATAAAGTTAAAATCGGAGACATCATTGGTAAAAGAGATGATCATTTCTATGTTCCAATTTTTTCTTCAGTGTCTGGAACAGTAAAGGCAATCGAGAAAAAACAAACATGTAGTTTAAGACCAGCTGATCATGTTGTAATCGAAAACGATCACAAAGATACAAAAGCTGCAGGCAAATTCTTAAACGAAGATGCTTCTAAAGAAGAAATCGTAGACTACATGAAAGAAATCGGACTACTAGGACAAGGTGGTGCTGGTTTCCCTGCATATATCAAATATAGTACTGATAAATGCGAAACATTAATTGTCAATGCAGTTGAATGTGAACCATATATCACTGCTGACGCTAGAACAATCGAGGAGAACTTAGATTATTTAAAACAAGGTGTTAAGTTTGCTCTTCAAGCTTCTGGTGCACACAAAGCTTATGTATGTATTAAAGAATACAAGAAAGAATTAATTGGAAAACTAAAAGCATTATTTGAAGGTAATCAATTTGTTGAAGTTAGACCTGTACCTGATGTATATCCAATGGGTTGGGAAAGAACTTTAGTAAGAGAAGTATTAAAGAAAGAATATGACAAACTTCCAATTGAAGTTGGTGCAATTGTTTCTAACGTTACTACTTTAATTGAACTTGCAAGAAGTGCTAAAGAAGGTTCTCCAATTTATCAAAAAATCGTTACTGTATCAGGTAATGGAATTGAAAAACAACACAATGTTAGATGTCGTATTGGTACATCATTCCACGATTTAGTAATTGCATGTGGCGGTTATATTGAAGAACAAATAGTGTTAGTTGCTGGTGGCCCAATGATGGGTATGTCAGTCACTAAGGATGAAGTTTCTACAACACCAACTACAAATTGTGTACTTGTTAATAAATATGAAGAAATTAATCCAATTAAGTGTTTAAGATGTGGAACATGTTCAGAACATTGTCCATCAGGCTTACAACCAGTAAACATTGTTACTGCTTATAAAGCTAAAGATAAAGATCGTTTAGTTAAATTAAAAGCTAACACTTGCGTTGAGTGTGGTATGTGTTCTTATGTTTGTCCAAGTAAGATCGATGTTACAGAAAACGTAAGAAGAGCTAAAAAATTAGTAGGAAAATAGGAGGGAAGAAGTATGGAAATTAAATATCGTGCAAATCCAAATGCTCGTGATTCAATGTCTACTCAAAAGATAATGCTTCGCTTAACTATTGGTCTACTAGTAGTTTATGCATTTGGTTTATATCATGCATTCACATTAGGTAAAGCTTATTTAATTAATGCTATTATCTTAATGGTTGTTGCAGTTGTTGCTGCATTTGCTACAGAAACTATCTGGGCACTTGCAACGAAAGAAAAAAATATTTTAGATTATTTAATGAACTCATTTGGTTGGGTTACTGCTATTATCCTTGTTTTAACAGTTACTTATGATACTCATCCATATGCAATTGCTATCGCTACTATTATTGCTATCTTCTTTGGTAAATTAGTATTCGGTGGTTTTGGTCAAAACATTTTCAACCCAGCTGGTGTTGGTAGAGCAATCTTAGGAACATCATTTGCTGCTAATAAGATTACTGATGTTTTATCTGGAGCTACTCCAGCTAATACATTTGCTTCTGCTGGTTGGTTAATTAAACAAGCAGATTTTGCTGTTTATCTAGAAGACTTCGGTGGATTAAAGAATTTATTCTTTGGTCTATACGAAGGAGCAATTGGCGAAACTTCTACTATATTATTAATTGCTGTAGCAATTTATCTAGCAATTACTAAAGTAATTGACTGGAGAGTTCCAGCAGTATATGTAGGAGTTATCTTTGTTGGTACAACATTAATTGGTGTATTAAATGGTATAGGAATTGCTTATTCTCTAGCATTTATTTCAACTGGTGGTATTTTATTTGGTGCAGTATTTATGCTAACTGATCCAGTTACTAATCCTAACACTAGAGTAGGAAGAATTATCTTCGCTGGTGTTGCTGCTATTTTAACTGTATTAATTAGATTATTTGCTTCATTACCAGAAGGTGTTGTATTCTCAATCTTAATTGCTAATATGTTAACTTGTGTAATCGAAAAGATTACTGATGGTAACCAATTAGACAACGCTAAGAAATTCAACATTGTTATTCCTGCATATCTAGTAGTACTTGTTGCTGCTATCGCATTATGCGGAACAGGTTTAACAAAGAATTCTTATAAATCAATTTATGCATTACCTGAATTTGATGCTGATAAACGTGGAGAAACAATCAAGATTACAACTGAAGGTATTCCTGGTTTAGATGATTCTTACACTAATTCAGAAGTTAAATCTGTTGATGGTAATACATATGATGTTGTTGCTAAAGGATTCAACTACGAAGGTGGTAAGAATAGATTTAATATCGTTGTTGAAGACGGTGTAATTAAATCTATGGAAATCACTAAGTTTAAAGATACAGAAGGTATCGGTGATAAGATTTACGACGAAGGCTTCTTAGCTCAATTCGTTGGTAAAGGCTTAGATGATGAAGTTGATACATATGCAAGTGCAACTTTCTCAAGCTATTCAGCAATCGCTGCAGCTAGAAGAGCACTAGAAGGAGCTAACTAATATGAAAAAGATATTAACATTAGTTTTATTCCTAGGAATCGTTAGTGCAATTTCTGGACTTGTATTAGGTTATGTAAATTCTGTTACAGAGCCTCTAATTCAAGAAGCTGCTATTAAAGCTGAAAAGGCAAACTTAGAATTAATGTATCCAGGTGCAGACTTTACACCAGTCGGTGATAAGTATGTTGATGGATCTACAATTCTTGGAATTTATGAAGCAGATGGTCAAGGCTACATTTTCAAACTTTGGGGCAAGGGCTATTCTTCTTCTGGTATTACAATTCTTGTTGGCTTCGATTATGATGGAACAATTCAAAAACTTGTACCACTTGAGCAACAAGAAACAAACGGCTTTGGTGCTGAGAACTTCAAAGACGATGCAATCAACTCTTTATATATCGGTAAAACTTTAGATCAAGATGTTGATTTACGTTCTGGTTCTACAGTAACATCAAAAGCTATGCAGGGAATGATTGCTGCAGCTAAGGCTGTATTCCCTGAACTAGGATAGGAGGAAAATAATTATGTGGAAAAATTTTAAAAACGGTCTAATTAAAGAAAATCCTGTCTTTGGTTTATATCTAGGTATGTGTTCTACATTAGCTATATCAAGTGCTATTGATTCTGCAATTGGTATGAGCTTATGTGTAATCATCGTATTAATTTTATCTAACTGCATTATTTCAGCTATGAGAAAAATTATTCCTGATGAAATAAGAATCCCAGTATACATTGTTATCATCGCTTCTCTTGTAACAATTGTTGAAATGTTAGTACATGCATTTATGCCTGAACTATATGTTTCTTTAGGTGCATTCTTATCATTAATTGTTGTTAACTGTATCATTCTTGGAAGAGCTGAAGCATTCGCTAACAAAAATGGTATTCTTGCTTCTGCAATTGATGGTTTAGGCATGGGCTTAGGTTATACAATCGCAATTGTAGGTCTTGCTATTGTTAGAGAATTCTTAAGCACTATGGGACTTGTATTCCATAATCCATTTGATGCTAGTCAAGAAATCTTCAAGATTGCTATTCCTGCTCTTGAACCATATAAGATTTCTTTCTTCTCAACTTCTGTTGGTGCATTCTTAGCGTTTGCTTGCTTCGCTGCACTATTTGCAAAATTGAGAAGTAATTCAAGTAAGAAGGAGGTAAAGTAATATGAATCTATTCTCTATGATCATTGGTGCTATTTTAATTAATAACATCGTACTTGCTAAATTCTTAGGTGTATGTCCATTCTTAGGTGTTTCTAAAAACTCTAAGTCTGCAGTTGGTATGGGACTTGCTGTAATATTTGTAATCTTTGCTTCTAGTATGATTACTTATGCTTTATATTATTTAGTTCTTGTACCATTTGGTATTGAATACATGCAATTAATTTCATTTATTCTTGTTATTGCTGCATTTGTTCAATTTGTTGAAATGTTCTTAAAGAAGTTCTCACCTGGTTTATACAAATCTTTAGGTGTTTATCTTCCTTTAATTACAACAAACTGTACAGTATTATATGTAACTCAAAATAATATTTCTGAAGGTTACAACTTAATACAAACAATCGTCAATTCAATCGCTGTACCAGTTGGCTTTATGCTAGTTCTATATATCTTCTCTTGCATTAGAGAAAGACTAGATGCTGCTGATACAAATCCTACTTGGAAGGGTAATCCAATCGCCTTAGTTGTTGCTGGCTTAATGGCTCTTGCTCTTGCAGGATTAGCTGGTATTGCTTAATGCTTCCAGCAATAATTCTCTTTGTTGTGTTGGCTAGTTTAGTTGTTGTAGGTTATATTTTAAACGCTAAAACTCCAAAACCAGAGGGATGTGAAAATTTAAATGCCGCATGTGGTGATTGTCATATCACTTCGTGCATTAATAATCCTAAATTAAAGGAGGAAATAAAAAATGATTAATGCTGCATTGACGATGTTAATTATTGGCGCTTTACTTGGTGTTATGCTCGGTGTTGCTGCTAAAGTATTCTATGTTGAAGTAGATGAAAGAGAAGCTAAAGTAACTGAAATGCTTCCTGGTTATAACTGTGGTGGTTGTGGCTATCCTGGATGTTCTGGCTTAGCTGCTGCTTTAGTAGGAAAGTCTACTGATACAGTTAGTTGCAAACCTTGTAAACCTGATAGAAGACAAGAAATCGTTGAGTACTTGAATTCTACTCCAGGCCCAGATGGCGAAACATTAAAAGTAAAAGCTATATAAGCTAAACTAAAAAGATCCTTATTTATTAAAAAAGGATCTTTTTTAATACTTAAAAAGTATTAAAAGACATAAAAAATTAAATTGGTATAGGAAAATGAGATTTTTTTCGTATTAATAAGTTAGTAGAAAGGAGAAGATAGATGAAGAAACGAAAGAAGTTCTTTTTAATACCAATATTTGTTTTACTTATTTTTGCAATACTGTATTTTGGTAGTGAGCTATTAGCAATATATCGTTTGGGTTTAACAAAAGTTGTGGTAGCTAAAATGTCTTTACCTCAAAGAACTATGATAAAGGAGGACTTACTTGAATATATCTATGTTCCTAAAGAATACGTTAAAGATAATGCATATTTATCTAAAGAAGAAGTGCTAGATAAATATGTAAAATTGAATTCTTATATACCTAAAGGAAGTTTAATATATAAAGACTTTGTTGAAGATAAAAGCAATATGAAAGATGGACTTCATTTAGATTTAAAGAAGGACGAAGTTACATATGATTTATTTATTAAAGATATTAAGGTTAATCCGGCTCATTTATTAACAGGAATGAATGTTGACTTATATTTAACAATAAATAAAAAAGAAATTGTATCTGATTTACTTATAAGTGGAGCTAGAATTACTGGTCTTTATGATATTAACAATAAAGAGATTAAAGCAAATAATGATAATTATACTTTAGGGACAATTTCTATAGCTATTAAAAAAGACATGGTTCCAATTCTAAACAAAGCTATTACTATAGGTGAAGTTAGTTTGATTGTTGGAAGCGACTTATACAATAACGGTAGCGCATCATTAAATAGTTCTTCTAAAATATTTGATTTGTTATCATGATAAAATTGAATTATGAAAAAGTATATTAAATTAGGATTACTTGTTATTTGGTTAGGGGTTATATATTTTTTCTCTAGCCAAAACGGCGCAGAAAGTGGTAACTTATCAAACGGTTTATTAGCTCAAATTGCGATGTTCTTTAACATAGAAAACATTAGTGAATTTGTTAATAAATATGGTCCTATTATTAGAAAACTAGCACATTTATTTGAGTATTTTATTTTAGGTATTCTTGTTTATATTAATATAAGTACTCCATCTAATAAAAAACCTATTACGCTTACTATCGTTTTATGTTGTTTGTATGCTTTAACTGATGAATTTCATCAGCTTTTTGTGAGTGATAGGGTGTTTATGTTTACTGATATTCTTATTGATACTTCAGGTAGTGCTTTGGGTAGTGTGTTTGTTCATCTAATTGACAAATTATGCTTCCAAGAGAAAAAGCAATAAATTATGGAATTACTAGTTTAAATAATGAAGAGCTGTTAGCTTTAGTCATAAAATCAGGCCACAAAGATAATACTGTATTTGATATATCAAAACAATTAATAAATAAAGCTAATGGATTTAATAATCTATTATCTTTAAGCTATGAAGAGCTATTAGAAATTAAAGGAATAAATAAAGCTAAAGCCTTAGAAATATTAGCTATTTTAGAAATAGCAAAACGATTAACAAATGTTGATTCTGTAAAAGAGGAGAGCTTAACTTCGCCTGGAAAAATATTTGATTGGCTAAGATTTAATATTGGCTTTTCTAACACTGAAGAATTTTTTGTTGTGTATTTAAGTGTTAGTGGAAAAATATTGAAATCTGAAATTCTTTTTAAAGGTTCTAAATCTCAAAGCATAGTAGCAGTAGATGAAGTGTTAAGAAAGGCGATATTATTAAAGTCTAGTGGAATAGTAATATGTCATAATCATCCTAGTGGAAATGTTGACCCTTCCGATAATGACAGAATCATTACAGAAAATTTAAAGAAAGCTTGTGACTTAATGATGATAAGACTCTTCGATCATATTATTGTTTCAAACAGTGGTTATTACTCGTTTAAACTGCATGGTCTATTATGATAAAATTAGTTTGTGAAAAAAATAACTGTTTTATTAATACTTTTATTATTAACAGGATGTGTAAACAAACCCATTGATGTTACATCTGATTTAGACACTTTGTTAGCTAATTTGGATTATAAGTATATAGTTAGAGAAAATACTTCTACTGATTTTTTCAATTACTATTTACCTAGTGATATGGTTAACGAAGACGGGGATGATATTTCCGCAGCTGTTAAATACAACGAAAATAAAATAGTGATTAATTTGAATATTTCTGCTGTTGTAAACAGTTATTCATTTGGTGTAGATAAATTTAATAATGATGGTTTCTTTAAAGATGACATGCTTGTTTATCAAAAAGCAGATAACTTTTCTATGTATGATGAATCTTCTTCAAAATACTTATTAAAAATATATAATGACGGGAATAGTAATTTGGTAAATCTTATCACAAATGAATTAAATTTCTATGGAGTATGCGATGATTATGATTTAGTTCAAGTTGTAAGACATATGTTTATAATTGCAAAGTCAGCTGAAGTTAATTATGAAAAAGTGAATCTAAAATACTCAAATAAAGATATTATCGAATATGTAAAACAACCAGTAAATCTATTCGAATATGACATACCAGTTTCTGGATTCTTAAGTGATTTAGTTCACCAAAGTAACGGAACTATTGTTAATGGTGATGGTGAAATTCCAACAGATAGCGATAATCAAGAACAAATTGTAGAGATTGAAGACGAAATAGAAGAAGAGGAACTAGAAGACTAATGCATTGAGTCTTAAAATGGTGTAAAATAATTTTATATGAGTGATATTAAAAAGAAATTCTTAGACATTCTATTTGAACAAGAAACCGAAGAAATTGAAGCTGAAGCGCCTTTGGTTGATGTTAAAGTAGAAAAGAAGGAAGAAATTAAACATAATGAAATTAAAGAACCAATAAAGTCTCCTAATGTTAAGGATGTTCTTTATGGTAAACAAGATAAGCCATCAAGCTTTATTGATTACTTTGAAGTTCCAAAAAGAGAAAAGCCTGTAGATACTGTAAACGAAGAGCCATATGAAATGAGAGATAATGTATCTCCAATTTTTGGTCCAATCACTCAAAAGGAAAAGAAAAAGAAAACTGCTACAGAAAAAGAAATTCAAAAAGCTGTAAGTAGCGCAACACAAGAATATACTGGAATAGTTATTTCACCAATTTATGGTTATGATACATCAAAAGCAAATGATGCTAGAAAACAGTTGTTGAATAAACCTCAAAAGATAGAAGATACTAGTGATTACTTATATGACTTTGATGAACCTGCTTTTGAAATCCCTGAAGATATGACAGAAACAATTAAGGAAGCTATTCAAGAAGCAGTTGTCGAACTAAATCCTAGTTCAAATCCAATAATTGAGCAAAATATTCAAGAAGATATTCAAGAAGAAATAGTAGAAGAACAAACAAGCGAAGATGTTTACGAAGATCCTATTGAAGAATTAAATTTCGAAAATGATATTCAAGAAGAGTCATATGAAGAGCCTCAAGTTGAAGAAGAGACGGTAGAGGAACCAACTGTTGAAGAAGATGGTTTGAAAGAAGTTCAAAACATCTTTGATTCATTTGAAGAGCCTGTTGAAGAAATAAAAGAAGAAACTTTTGAAGAACCTGAAGAATTATTTGAAAATGTTGAAGAACAAACTCAAGAGATCCAAGTTTCACAAGATGATACTCAAGAGATTCCAAAACAAGATGAATTTGAAAATGTTCAAAAACCAAATAGAAGTATATATGATACTACTCCTATTCAATTATTTGATTTTGATGAATTAACTGAAAAAGATAACAAAGATACAGATTTATTTGACGAATTAATCGGAGACGATGATTAATGTTTTATTTTATTGGCATTAAAGGCACAGGAATGGCTTCTTTAGCAATCATGATGCATGACCTAGGAAATGAGGTTATGGGTTCTGATCTTGAGAAGCATTTTTTTACGGAAGATGAACTTATTAAAAGAGGAATAAAGATTCTACCTTTTGATAAGAACAACATAAAAGATAACTATTCAGTAATTATTGGTAATGCTTTTTTAGAAGACTTTGAAGAAGTGATTGCTGCCAGAAATAATCCGACTTGTAAGTGCTATCGATATCACGAATATTTAGGTGAACTTATTAAAGGATATAAGTCTATAGGTTTATCTGGTTCGCATGGTAAAACTACTACTACAACAATGGCTAAAACCGTTTTCTCTAAGTTTGCAAATACCGCTTATTTAATAGGTGATGGAGAAGGATATATTGATAAAGATTCAGAATATATTTGCGTAGAAGCTGATGAATTTAGAAGACATTTCTTAGCTTACAATTTAGACTATGCTGTAATTAATAATATTGAAATAGATCATGTTGATTATTTTAAAGATGAACAAGATTATTTTGATGCCTATCAACAAATGGTCAATCAAACTAAAAAACTTGTTATATATAACGGTGAAGATGTTTGGTGCAATAAGCTGGTATTTAATGGTATAGATCATTTATCTTATGGAAGAGATCCAAAATATGATATTTATCCAGCAAACTTAAAAGAAGATATTAATGGTACAAGTTTTGATTTATTCTATAAAGGGAACAATGTAGCTCATTACGATTTGCCTTTTGTAGGAACGCATTTACTACTAGACGCATTAGGCGTTATTGGTTTAGCTGCTTACATGGGGTTTGATCATAAAGGCGTTGAAGAAGCTTTAAGTAATTATAAAGGGCCAAAGAGAAGATATGTTGTTGAAGAATATAAAGATTCCATTTTTGTAGATGATTATGCTCATCATCCAACCGAAGTTAAAGTAACTTTAGAAGCGACAAGAAAGAGATATCCTGATAGACAAATAGTGGCTATCTTTAAACCACATAGAGCTAGTAGAGTTAAATACTTTGTTGATGATTTTGCTAATGCATTAAAGATCGCTGACAAGATTTATCTATTAGAGTTTACTTCTATAGATGATAAACAAGATGGAACCGATGTAAATATCTCTTATCTAGCTGATAGAACCCCAGGTTCTATAATCCTTTCAGAGGATGAAAAAGGTGCGAAAGAGCTTGCTAAACACCGTGGATCAGTATATGTATTCATGTCTAGCAAGGACATCTATAACATCGCAAATGAGGTTAAAAGCTTGCTTTAAACCTCATTTTTTTATTGTTTATGTAAAATTATGTAAGAGCATTCATAATTATTGAAAATTTTTTCATTTTTGGTATGATATTTAAGAGGTGATGATATGAATACTTTTCTAGAAACTGCAAAAGAAATAAGTCTAAATGTATTACCACTACTTGGGGTTATTGCTTTAATAGTAGTAATTATTCTAATTATTGAGCTTATTAAGACTCTTAAAAATGCCAATAATTTCCTTAATAAGACTAAGGGAACTGTTGATTTGGTAGACGAATCTATTAAGAAAGTGCAAGCTCCTTTAGATTCTGTGGTTAAAGTGTCTCATACTGTAGATGCTGCTCATGATGCAACTATTAAGGGATTGGGAGAAGCAAAGGACTTTATTGCAAAGAATGCTGAAACAATTAAGGAAAAGATTTCAGATTTAACATCTAAAGAAAACAAAGAGGCTGAGGATATTAAAGAACCTAGCCCCGACGATATTATAGGAGGATAGAATATGGTCAACGAATATAACAAAGAAGAAATGGAAAAAACAATCAACGAAACAGTTGAACAAATGAAAGCTAAGATTGATGAAATATCAAAAGAAGCTAGCAAGGTTGAAGGAGAGTATTCAAGCAAAGCTAGAGAACTTAGTGATAAAGCTGCTGATGTATTAAAACAAGCTTCAGATAAGCTAGAAGAAGTTTGGGCTAACGTAACAGATCCTGATGAAATTAAAAAGGCTGTTGATTTTGTAACTGTTAAATCAAAAGAAGTATATGAAACTTCAATGAAAAAGATTAATGAGTTTATGGCATCTGATACTGTTAAAAAGACAGTTGATGATACAGAAAAATTCTTTAAAGACGCTTCTGAAAAAGCTACTCAAGCTATTAAAGAAGCATATGACAAAGCAATGGAAAATCCTGATGTTAAGGATTTTGCTGATGGTGTAACTAAAGCTTATAACAACGCTGTTAAAGGCGTTAATGATTTCTTTGAGAAACCAGAAGTTAAAGAAGGAATCGATAAAGCTAAAGATGTAACTATCGATTATGCAGAAAAAGCTGTTGCTGCTTTAAAAGAATGGCTAAAACCTGAAGAAGAGAAAGACGAAGAAAAATAGTTATGAAGAAAGTAACCATTTATGAAGTTGCTAAAGAAGCGAAAGTGTCATTAGCTACTGTATCAAGAGTAATGAATGGTTCCGATGTTGTTAAACAAGCAACAAAAGAAAAGGTTGAACAAGCTATTGCTAAATTGGGATATCGCCCCAATGCTATAGCCCAAGGTTTAGCTCTACAAAGAACTACAACAATTGGTTTAATTTTTCCGGAAGCATGTATTTCTCAATGTGCCCAATTAATCAATGGGCTTTGTGACGTGGCAAGAATTTATAACTATAATATTTCTTTCCATACAGTATCTGATGGAATCACAAATATTCAAGAAGTTATTGATGGAGTTATTAAATCAAGAGTTGATGGAGTTATTATCTTCTCTAATAAGAATC
>JAUNQJ010000028.1 GCA_030536265.1 Erysipelotrichaceae bacterium | reverse complement strand
TTGGTCGTTTAGCTTTCAGACAAATGTTTGGTGCTGAAGGTTATGAAATCGTAGCAATCAACGATTTAACAAGTCCAAAAATGTTAGCTAATCTATTAAAGTATGATTCTGCTCAAGGTGGTTACTGTGGTGTATTTGGTGAAAATAAACATACAGTATCTTCTAAAGAACCAGAATTAGAAGAAGACGGAAAGACTGTTAAGACTCCAGGTTCTATTACAGTTGATGGTAAGGAAATTACTATCTATGCAATGCCTAATGCTGCTGATCTTCCATGGGGAAAATTAGATGTTGATGTAGTATTAGAATGCACTGGCTTCTATACAAAGAAAGACAAAGCACAAGCACATATTACTGCTGGTGCTAAGAAGGTTGTTATTTCAGCTCCTGCTGGAAATGATCTTCCAACAATCGTTTACAATGTAAACCACAAGACATTAAAACCAGAAGATACAATTATCTCTGCTGCTTCTTGTACAACAAATTGCTTAGCTCCAATGACTAAAGCATTAAACGATTACGCTCCAATTCAATCAGGTATCATGACTACTGTTCATGCTTACACTGGTGACCAAATGATTCTTGATGGACCACACAGAAAAGGTGATCTACAAAGAGCAAGAGCTGGTGCTGTATCAATCGTTCCAAACTCTACAGGTGCTGCAAAAGCAATCGGTCTAGTAATTCCTGAATTAAACGGAAAACTAATCGGTGCTGCACAACGTGTTCCTACTCCTACAGGTTCAACAACAATTCTTCACGCTGTAGTTAAAGGTGATGACATTACTGTTGAAGGTATCAACGCTGCTATGAAAGCTGCTGCAAACGAATCTTATGGATACACTGAAGAAAAATTAGTTTCTTCTGATATCATTGGTATGACTTATGGTTCATTATTTGATGCAAATCAAACAATGGTTACTAAGATCGCTGATGGTTTATTCGAAGTTCAAGTAGTTTCTTGGTATGATAACGAAAATTCTTACACATCTCAAATGGTAAGAACAATCAAATACTTAGCTAACTTAAAATAATTAGTTACTAATATTAATTAATGAAAGCCAGTATTCAAATACTGGCTTTTTTATAGGCTTTTTAATACATTACTTTTTTGAATTAATAAAAAATAGTTATTTATGTTATTATTATACAAGTGGTTTAGTATGAAAAAAATTTATATACCTGTAATATTACTACTAATAATAGCTGTTGGATGTGCATTTAATTATAACGATTATGTTGAAGCACATACTGATAGAGAAGCTCCAGTTATTAATATATTAAATAATGATTTAACTTTCTATGAATCAGATGATTTTAATTATCTTGATTACGTTGAAATAACTGATAATTTTGGTAATTATAAAGTAAATATAATTAATGAAGAAGAATCAAGATTACCTGGCGAAAGAACTATTGAAATTGAAGCTATTGATGATTCAGGAAATAAGTCATCAGAATTTATTAATGTAAATATTATCGCTGACAATGATTGGCATGAATATGTAAATGATAATACATATAACTATATATATCGTAGATATGAAAATGATAATTTAGTTGAAACAAAAGGCTATGCTGATAAAGATGCTTTTCATTTGGCTGAGAATTTCATTGGTATGAAGGGAAGCTGTAATGAGGTTGCACAAGCTTTCATTGATGCTTACTTTGGAGAAGGATATAATGTATTGCTAGGTACTTATCCAATTACCCTTGAAGAAGCTAAGCCTGGTGATATTATTTTCTATACAAATGGTGGAATTGGACAACAACACTATGCAACTTATTTAGGTGGTTTTAGTGCACTTCAAGGAAATATTAATGGCACTACATTTATTGGCTGTGTGTATATGAATCGAGGATCAGCTCCTCAATTTAGAAGACTAGTAGGTATTGAATAGTAATTATTTAGTATACTTTAATTAAGGAAATATATATGAGACCAAATCCAAACGATAAGTTCCCAAATCCAAATCTTCCATATATTTGTTATATTAAGAATTCAGTTAATAATCCTAATGTAATTATTGGCGATTATTCTTATTATTATGGAGATGAAAATGATACTGATTTTTCTAAACATATAACTCATCATTATGATTTTATTGGCGATAAATTAATTATTGGAAAATTCTGTTCAATTGCTAATGGTGTTAATTTTGTAATGAATGGTGCAAACCATAGAATGAATTGCCCTAGTACTTATCCTTTCTATATTATGGGTGGAGATTGGGGGAGCGCTCTTAAACCTCATACAAATGAATTACCACTTAAAGGAGATACAGTTATAGGCAACGATGTTTGGATTGGACAAAATGTAACTATCATGCCTGGAGTACATATTGGTGATGGTGCAATTATTGGAACAAACGCAACAGTAGCAAAAGATATTCCACCATACACAATAGCAGTAGGAAATCCTGTAAGAGTAGTTAAAAAAAGATTTGATGATGAAACCATTGATTACTTATTAAATCTTAAATGGTGGGATTGGCCAATAGAAAAGATTGAAGCTAACTTTGAAGCTTTAGGTTCTAATGATTTAAGTTTAATTAAAAATATAAAATAAAAGCATGTTTCATTTAGAAACATGCTTTTTGTTTAAGTATTATTGATATTAATTATAGAGCTACAAAGAATTTAACTAAGAAGATGATTGAAATCACCCAAGTTAATGCTGATACATCTTTTGCTTTACCAGTTAATACTTTAATGATTGAATAAGAAATTAATCCAAGACCAATACCATGTCCGATTGAACCAGAGATTGGCATAGCAAGTAACATAATAAATACTGGAGCAGCAGTAGCAATATCACTTAAATCAATATTTGCTAAACCTTGAAGCATTAAGATACCTACATAGATTAATGCACTAGAAGTAGCAGCAGCAGGAATTAATGCAGCGATTGGAGAAATAAACATACAAGCAGCAAACATTAAGCCAGTAACTAAAGCAGTTAAACCAGTTCTACCACCAGCTTCAACACCAGAAGCTGATTCAATAAATGTTGTAATAGTAGATGTACCTGTGCAAGCACCAGCGATAGTACCAACAGCATCAGCTGTTAGGATTTCTTTCATGTTTGGAACATTGCCTTCAGCATCTATCATATTAGCTCTAGAAGCTGTACCAACTACAGTACCGATAGTATCGAACATATCGATAATACCGAAAGTAAGAATTAATGTAACAATAGTAACAACACCTAATGATTTAAATGTAGCAAAATCAAATTTACAAAGAGTAAGTGCTGCCATATCTTTGAAAGGTGGAACCCAAGATGCAGTTGCAAGAGATGCAAATGGATTAACACCTAAGAAAATAAATTCGCCTGCCCAATAAACAACAGAAGCAATTAACATACCATATAATACAGAACCTTTAACACCTTTGTGGTTTAATGCAACAATTGCAAATACACCAACAAACATAGTTACAACAGTTAAAATCATTGCAGCCCATGCTTCAGGTCCCATTTGACCAGCTAAATTACCAGCAGATAATGAAGCAAAGAAATTACCCATTGCATAGTATGGAGTTCCATCTGGACCATAAACACCAGCATTAGAACCAAAACCAATATTCATTAACATTAAACCGATACCAGGAGAAATTCCAAGTCTAATTCCTAGAGGAATAGCTTCTACGATCTTTTGTCTAACGTTTAATACAGATAGGATTAAGAATACAATACCTTCAATAAGGATGATAATTAATCCAGCTTGATAACCTTGTGTATAAGATACACCAGCAATAGCAGCAATATTAGCTACAACTACTGCAAAGAATGAGTTAAGTCCCATTCCAGATGACATTGCAAATGGTTTGTTTGCAAGAAGTGCCATCAAAATTGTACCGAAAGCAGATGCGATACAAGTTGCAAGGAATACTGCATTCCATAATTCTTGGCCATAAGCGCCAAATCCAGTTAACAAGTTAGGATTCAAGGCAATGATATAAGCCATTGTCATGAAAGTTGTTAACCCGGCAACGACTTCAGTTTTTACGTCAGTGCCATGTTCTTTTAGTTTAAATAACTTTTCTAACATATTGTCCCCCCATTAGTTATTTATCTACATATCTTTAAATAAAAAATGCCTTTGAAAAATATACACCTGTATATCTTCCAAAGGAACGATAAAAAATGCTTACCGTAGTCCCGCTATATAGGTAGCAGGGTAGAAACGCTCTCACCAAATTTGAAAGTATATACGATATGTAGGACACATTCATTATTACATATACTACCTATAAATAGAATAGTTTTCACGAAACTTTTAAAATAAAAACGCTTACATTATCAAAATTAAATAATAAGTTGCTTGATATAATTAGAATATTAATATGCCAAGAAAAAAACAAACAAAATTTGAGAAATTCTATTTAAAAAATTATGAAAAAATTAAACTTGGTTTATTTTTTGCTTCTTTAATTGTATTTTGCTTAACAACAATAAATGTCACTAATAGTAAAGAAAAAGTATTTAATCATAAATTAAGTATTGATGAAGGTTATCAAATAGTTGTTAATAGCGATATACCACAAATAGATGTAGAAGAACCTATTTATCATGTAAGCATGGAAGTGATAGATGAAGGATATAATTTATATTCACCGCCAAGTTCTAAAGCAGGATATCGATACGGTCCATCAATAATAAGAAATGAAGATGGTTCATTAGATGCCTGGTTTTCATCACCAGGTAATAATTCGTCAGAGTGGGATTGGATAACTTATAAGCATTCTGATGATGGTGTTAATTGGACTAAAGATAAAATAGTTCTACAACCTACTGGAGACACCATGGATCATTATTCAGTATGTGATCCTGGTGTTATATATTTTAATGGTTATTATTATTTAGGCTATTCTTCTACAGTTGTCGCAACAAACGAAGGAATTAATAATAATATTTATGTTGCACGTAGTAAAAATCCTGATGGTCCATTTGAAAAATGGAATGGTAATGGATGGGGTGGCAAACCTAAGCCTATTATTTATTATGATGAATCAAATGAATATTGGGGTGCAGGTGAAATTAGTTTTGTTATTAATAATAATACTTTATATTGTTATTATTCTTGGTATTGTGAACATGGATTCTATACAAAAGTATCAACTGCATCATTAACAGAAGACTGGCCAAATGATTTAGAATACCGTGGAATTATTTATTTTAATGTTGATAGTCAAGATTCAAGTGATGTTGTTTATTTAGATGAATATGATAAGTTTGTTTCTTTTGCCGTAGTTAATAGAATGTCTGATAGATCAGGCATAATAATGTACGAATCTGATGATGGTTTAAATTTTAATAAAGCAGATACTATTTATTCAAATATTTCCATGTATGCTCATAACTTAGGAATAACAAAAGGATTAGATGGACATATTAGTGAAAATGATGATTTAGCTATTGCTTATGCTTATTCAAATAGTTATAACAGTAAAGGAAAATGGGCAACAAGATATCAGCCTATTAAATTAATAGTATATAAAAATGATGAGTATATAGGACAAGATGAAGGTGGCGAGCCAACATATAGAACAGGATATACAACAAACAATAAAGATACATATACTTGTGGCATTTCAGCTAATAAAAAGTCTATAAATATAGGACTAAATGAAACTTCAACAGTATCTGTTTTGGCATATAACCAAAATCGAGGTAATTACTTAATTAAACAAGGACTAAGATACGAATATGATGAGTCTATTATTAATATAGTAGGAAATAGAATAATTCCAGTTAGTGAAGGGGAATGTGTTGTAAATGTATATTATGATGACTTTTACACAACTTTTTTAGTAAAAATAAATAATTCAGCAAGCAAAGAAATAGCAATATTTGAGCCTGTTGAAGATACCTTAGAATTCTATATTGAAGATAATAATTATCATACAAAACAAATTAGAGCATATGTTGAATTTGAAAATGGATCTTGGGGCGAAGCATATAATGATTACACTATATATCACCCTACAAGACCTGCTATGATTGATGGTGCAAGATATCATTTAACATATGATATAGAAGATGAAAGTATATGTGAAGTAGATGACAAAGGAATTGTTACACCACTTAAAAAAGGTGAGACAAAAATAAAAGTAACTATCAATGATGATAATTACTTCTATGTTAATATTATTGTTAAGTTTTAATATAATTTTTTAATATCAGAAATAATATTTGAATTAGAATTAATTAATTTAACATAACCTTTTAAGAATGTTGCTTTATCTTTTAATGTTGTAGCATTCTTGCTAATAAATATTTTTGCTATTGCTTTTCCATTCTTTGCTTCTTGAATTAAATTTGCTGCTGCAGAATTTCCATCTAATACTATTAATGCTGAAGGTATTCTTTCAAATATTTCGTAATTGAAGCTCTTATATAATGCCATTCTTAGTGTTTCAATTGATATACATATATTTATTTTTTTAGAATTTAATGTTTCGTATTCTTCTTTGCTTATTAATGAAGGCACTATAGCATAGATATCAAATTTCTTGTTTTTATCTACTAAATATTTTTCATATCCATTCATTTTGTTTCCTATAACAAAATATACTTTTGATGGATCTAAAGATTTTAATAAATTATCAATAATCTTTTTATCATCTTTATTTGTTTTAGTTTTACGATATGCTGTATTAAAACTACCTCCGGCAATAATAACTGGTACTTTATCTAGTGGTAATGCTTTTATCTTTTCTTTAAACACTTCACTACTATCTAATTTATTAGTATTTGTTAATGATAATTTTGAACTTGCTTCTTTGTTTTTCTTTATTTCTTGTTTTAATGCTTCTTTAATAGTTCTTCCATCTAAGAATTTTTCAAAAGATACGCATTTATCATTAAAACATTTAAGGTTTTCTTTTAATACTTCTTTTTCAGTCTCACATATTTCACTAATTTCTTTATCTGTTAACTTTATTAAATTTTCTAATGATAATTGTTCTTCCATTGGTGTAATGCCATATAGTCCACAGCCATCACTTCCTTGAACGCATTTAATGCCATTAGCTAAGTACTTCTTTAATGGGAAATTGGCTAAATTTGTTAGGTTATTTAGTCTAACATTACTTGTTAATTGGAATTCAAGGATTACACCATACTTTTTAAGGTCTTTTATTAGTTTTTGGCCTTTTTTAGACTGTAGATTTTCAGTGTATAATCCATGGCCAATTCTTAAACGTGGCATTTTTTGGCCTTTTGATAAGGAATTTTTTACACATTTAATACTATTAGATACGTTATCTTTTAAGGAATCATTTTCACCAGCATGGATTCTTATAGTGAAGTCTTTATTTGTTTTTGCGTAATCAACTAATTCTTTTATAACTGGTTGTAATTCTTCGATATCATTGATTTCTTCACCAACAAAGTCACATCCTGCGACATAAGGATCTTTGCAAACGGCCTTAACAACATCTAAGTTTTCTCTTAAATAGTTTTCAGGTGTAACAGCATCTTTGATGATATTAAGTGGAGTTCTTCTTAACGCTGCTAAGAATCTAATAGTCACGCCAGTTTCATTTTTTATCAAAGGCATGATTTCATGAACATCATTTAAGAAAGAATACATACTATCATCATCTTTAGTCAATACAGTATTAGATATTTCAACATATTCAATTCCTTGATTATTAAATGATCTTGCTATCCATAATAATTTATCTTTTAGTAATGAGTTTTTCTTATATTCTTTTGTCTTATGATCTAATATCATCTTGTTAACATAATTCTTAACATCATTATCTTTTATTTCGTTAATGTTAGCTAAAGAAATATGTTTATCAGAGAATTTTGGTTTTGTGAAAACATAACGATATAAATATAATTTTTCTAAATTAGTAAATACAGCTTGAGAGTCTTTTAATATAGTTAATGAATTTCTAATCTTATTAATATTTTCTTCTGAATTATCGATGTTATTAACAATTAAATCAGCGAAATTAATTGTTGTGTTATCATCAATTCTTCTTTCAAGATATTTTCCTTGAAGAGGTGAATCAACAAAATCTTTAGCAACTTCTTTACGTTTTGTGTTTAAGTATTTTAATTGTTTCTTAGTTAATGTTAAGTTTAGTTTCTTAATATAATAATATGGATAAGCAATTTGATGATAAATACCTAAAGCAATTAATATATCAGGCGCTAAATTGCCATTCATGTGTGTATGTAAATCTGTTTTAAACTTATTATGTTCTTTAATATAAGTTTTAATGATAGTGTGTTCTATAGATAATTTATAATCTTTAGTTTGAGACATTAATGTTTTATTAATTGCTGGTATTGTTGCTTTTTGTTCAACTATTCCATCACTATTTATATTTGCAACTTTAATACCACCTAGTCTCATAATATAAACAACAGTATTTCTTGCTGTTATATATGCAGGTAAATATTCTTTAATATATTTATTTTCATTTTTATCTTTTTCAATTTTTAAATTAGCAAGTTTCGCTAAATTGTTTATTAAATTATCAGTATGATGATTTGGAGTAGTGATTATATAAAAAACATCGTTATTCTCCTTATAAATAGAGACAACGATGTCTTTTTCATTATCTAAATAAAATTTGTTTAATAAGACTTCCATATTAATTATTATTATATGGAAGAATAATAAAAAAAACACCTATAAATAGGTGTAATTTTAAGTGGCGACCCCGGGGCGATTCGAACGCCCGACCATCCGCTTAGAAGGCGGATGCTCTATCCACTGAGCTACGGAGTCAGCATAATTACTTTATCATAAGGAAGGCAAAAATTCAATTTAGTGTATAATTAGGGGGTATGAATAAGATAGAAAACAACTTAATCGACTTAATTAAGGCTTCTTTAAAAGAAAAATATGGCTTAGATGTGGATAATTCTTTAGTTATGATTGAAATACCTAAAGATAAAGCAAATGGTGATTATTCAACAAATATAGCCATGAGGCTTGCTAAAGAGCTTAAAAAAGCGCCTGTAATGATAGCTAATGAATTAAAAGAAGTACTTGAAAAAAGTGATTTATTAGAAAGAGTTGATGTTGCTGGCCCAGGTTTTATTAACTTTATTGTTAATAAAGGTGAATTGAGCGGTGTTATTTCTAATATTCTTAAACAAGAAGATAACTATGGATCAAATGATAAATATAAAGATGTAACAATAAATGTTGAATATGTGTCAGTTAACCCAACAGGTGATATTCATCCAGGACATGCTCGTGGGGCTTCAGTCGGCGATAGCTTAACACGTATGATGAAAAAGTTGGGTTATAAAGTAACTCGTGAATATTATGTTAATGATGCTGGTAATCAAATTGATAATTTAGGAAAATCTATTTTTGTAAGATACCATGAATTATTTAATGTAACTATGGATATGCCAGAAGATGGTTATCATGGTCAAGATATTTATGATATTGCTAGAGCAATTAAAGAAGAAGTAAATGATAAATATTTAAATGCTGATTATGAAACTTGTAAAACATATTTTAAAGAGTATGGAACAAAGTTTGAACTTGATAAATTGAAAGCAGACTTAGATTTATTTAGAGTTAACTTTGATGTATGGACATCAGAAAAAACTTTATATTCAAGAAATTTAGTAAATAAATCACTTGATATCTTAAAAGATAATGGAATGATTTATGAAGCTGAAGGAGCTACTTGGTTAAAGACAACTGAGTATGGTGATGATAAAGATAGAGTGCTAGTTAAAACTGATGGATCTTATACTTATTTCTGTCCAGATATTGCATATCACTTAGATAAATTTGATAGAGGAAATGAATATCTTATTGATGTATTAGGAGCTGATCATCATGGCTATATTCCAAGATTAAAAGCTGCTATTAAATCATTAGGACATAAACCTGAGAATCTTGATGTAATAATAATTCAAATGGTTAGATTAATTAAAGATGGTGAAGAATTTAAATTATCTAAACGTTCAGGTAAAGCAATTGCTTTAAGAGATATTATTGAAGAAGCAGGTGTTGATGCAACTAGATATTTCTTCGTATCTAAGGCACCAAATACTCAAATGGATTTTGATATTGATATCGCAACAAAACAATCAAATGATAATCCTGTATATTACGTTCAATATGCACATGCAAGAATGTGTTCAATATTAAGAAATGATATTCAATATGATGTTATTGATTCATATGATTTAATTAAAGAAGAAAAAGAAACATTGCTTCTAAAACATTTAAATGAATTCCCAAGTGTCATCGAAGAATGTGTTGAATATCGTGAACCACATAGAATGTGTAACTATGTATATAAGTTAGCTCAATTATTCCATTCTTTCTATAATGAATGCAAAGTAATTGATAAAGATAATATGGAATTAACAAAACAAAGATTAGCACTTGTTAAGGCATGCCAAATAACATTAAAGAATGCTTTAGCACTAATTGGAGTTAGTGCACCAGAAAAAATGTAAAGACAGATTTTATTCTGTCTTTTATTATTAAAGGAGATTATAATGACTGAAAGATATAAAAAATTAACATTACTTCACTCAAATGATATGCATGGTGATTTTTTAGCTGAAAAAGTTAATAATGAGCTTGTTGGTGGAGTTTCAATGTTATCTGGATATATTGATTCGGTTAGAGAAAAAGAATTAGGACCAATTGTAACATATCAAGATTATTTAACTGCATTTC
>JAUNQJ010000076.1 GCA_030536265.1 Erysipelotrichaceae bacterium | reverse complement strand
GTTATTCCCTTTCTTTTTTTAACGCTGTATTATAAAGAGGTTTATCCTCTAACAGCCATCGTTAAGTTCAAAATACTTAACTTATTATTATTTTACAACTACTAAAATAAAATGCAAATTTTTTTACAAATTTTTTAGATACTCAAGTAGTACCTCGAAGTAATTTTCTTGTTCATAATTTCTTGAAAGAGTTTTTGTATAAAAAATTTTTTTAGAAGAGTTGTTAGAGTTAAACAATTTTAATAATTCGTTATGTTCATATTGATTGAGTAACTTACTTTGAACAAAACATACAGGAATTTTGTTAGTTTTTAATGAATTTTTTAGATTAAATTCATCAATATTGATCATATAACGTTTATTTAGCTCTAAATTAATGTTTTTAGCCATTTTAAGCGTATTTTCTATGTAATTATTCAAACAATATTCATTAATTAAATCATTAAAATATGTTGCTTTTACATCGTCTAAGATAACATTTATAACATTATCATTAATATCTGATTCAAGTGCTTTTGAGATTATGTTTGCACCTGTTTTTTCTCCAAATAGTATGAATTTTTTATCTGGTTTTTGATTAGAAAAGTAGTCAATCCAGACAAGTAAGTCTATAGCTTCCTTTGAACCAAGAGTAACCTTTTTACGATTTTCAATAAATATTGAATTATAACCATTTAGTTCAAAAGTATTAGAAATTTCTTTATAAAAGTCATATTTCTGATCGAATCCATAGACATAAATAATGTATAAATTTGTATCATTTATCTTATGTTCATATGACTTAAGTTCAGTTCCATCTAATGAAATAGTGCTATGAACAATTAAATCTTGAGCATCATCAAAGAAAGCTACTTCATTATCTTTAAAGTAGCTTTTAACAAATCTCTTTCCATGAGAATTAAATACTGAATCACTTAATTTCCTGTTTATAGCAGAAAATATAAGTGCTGAAGATAATATAGACACTAATTGAATTCCTTCTTCTTAGCTAATAATGTATTATATGATTCCTCATAATTAGCAAGTTTTGTCTTTTCTTCATTGATTTTTGCTTCAGGAGCTTTTGCTAAGAAAGATTGATTATTTAAGATGCCATTAGATCTTTTAATCTCTCCTTCAAGTCTAGCAAGTTCTTTATCAATCTTAGCTAGCTCTTCTTCTTTATTAACGATTTCATCCATCTTAAAGTAAACATTTCCATTAGTTATTGGTCTAACAATTGTTTCACCTTCAATATCAGAAACCAAATTAACTTTACACATCTTCTTTAAGATTTCATTTAAATCATCATTTAAATTGAAGCCTTCAACCTTAATTTGAATCTCTTTAGATGGTTTAATATTGTTTTCAACCTTAATATCTCTTGATGCTTTAATAACTTCAAGAAGCATATTAATATCGTTAGCCTTGTTTTCGTCATATTCTAAACAAGTTGGCCAGCTTTCTTTGCAGATTGAAACATCTTCACCATAAATAGCTTGATATATTTCTTCAGTAACAAATGGAATAAATGGGTGTAATAATTTAAGGATTGCAGTTAATACATAAATTAAAGTATCAAGAATCTTTGTCTTAGCAGTTTTATCTTCGCCCATTAAAATAGGTTTAGTAAATTCAATATATGATGAACAGAAATCATCCCAAACAAATGACATTAATTCATTACCACCAATAGCGAATTCATATCTATCTAAATTTAATGTTGTTTGGTTAATAATGTAGTTTAATTTAGAAATAATCCAATGATCAATTTCAGAATCAATCTTTGGCTCATTATATTTGTAGTCTTCATCTTTATTCATTAAGACAAATCTTGATGCATTCCATAGTTTATTAATGAAATTCCATCCAGCTTCCATCTTTTCGGTTGAGAAGTTCATATCTAAACCAGGTGTAGAGTTAGTTGATAAGAATAGTCTCATAGAATCGCAACCATATTGATCAATTAAATCAATTGGATCAATACCGTTGCCCAAAGACTTAGACATCTTTCTACCTTTTTCATCTCTTATTAATCCATGAATTAAACAATCTTTGAATGGATATTTATTTAAGAAATGTTTAGAAGATATTGCCATACGTGCAACCCAGAAGAAAATAATATCGTATCCTGTTACCATACAAGATGTTGGGAAATAACGATTCAAGTCTTCTGTGCTATCTGGCCAACCCAAAGTTGAAAATGGCCATAAAGCACTTGAGAACCAAGTATCAAGAACATCTTCATCTTGATGATAGTTTTCAATATCTTTAGGTGGATCAACTTCACAATATATTTCACCAGTTTCATTATGATAATAAACTGGAATTCTGTGCCCCCACCAAAGCTGTCTAGAGATACACCAATCTTCAATGTTTTCTAACCAACCAGTAAATGTCTTTTCAAATCTCTTTGGATAGAAATTAATCTTAGTATCATCATTTTCTTGGTCTTTTAAAACAGCATCAGCTAATGGTTTCATTTTAACAAACCATTGTTTAGATAAGTATGGTTCAACCATTACATCAGTTCTTTCAGAGAAGCCAACTGAGTGAGTAATTGTCTCAATCTTAACTAGATTTCCATCGGCTTTAATCTTTTCAACAGTCTTTTCTCTAGCTTCATATCTATCTAAGCCTTCAAGATTACCACACAATGAATTCATAGTGCCATCTTCGTTCATACAAATAGGCATCTTTAAATTATGTCTTAAAGCAATTTGATAGTCGTTAGGGTCATGAGCTGGAGTACATTTCATAATACCTGTACCAAAACCAATCTCAATATATTCATCAC
>JAUNQJ010000027.1 GCA_030536265.1 Erysipelotrichaceae bacterium | reverse complement strand
TAATATAATAGCAAAGTTACTGTTTTCTTATTCCGCAATCATTTTACACGACCTTAGGCTTGGAAGCGGTTGCAATTGTCGGCAATTTTAGGCTATAATTTTTATGTACGAATGTACGGGAAAAGAAGGAGAAAATTAATGAAAAAGCTTTTAACAGTTTTATTATCAGTTTTAATGATCCTTTGCCTTGCTGGCTGTGGTGCTAAAACTGAAACAACTCCAGCTACTGACGAAACTGTAGATGACGGTGTTAGAAATGTTGCTTTCTTAGTTAATGGTAACTTAGGCGACAAGTCTTTCTTCGATTCTGCTGAAGCTGGTCTTGAAACATTAAAAAAAGATGGTCGTATTAATTTAAAGACTATCGAAATGGGTGGTACAGAAGCTGACCAACCTAAATGGTTATCTACTCTTTATGAAGTAGCTGAATCAGGTGAATACGATTTAATCATTTGTGGTACTTACCAAATGCCTGACTACTTAAAAGAAGTAGCTGCTGCTTACCCTGAACAAAAATTCGTTATCTTCGATGATAACACATATGTTGGCGATCCTAACGTTGTAAACATTACTTACAAACAAAACGAATTAGGTTATGTTGTAGGTATCTTTGCTGGTTTAACAACTTTAGATACAACTCTTGATGGCATCAATGCTGACAAGGTTATCGGTTTCGCTGGTGGTGTTGACTCTCCAGTTATCAACGACTTCCTTGCTGGTTATATCCAAGGTGCTCAAATTATCGACCCTGAAATCAAGGTTGATGCTCGTTACACTAACGACTATGTTGATACATCAATCGCTAAAGAATTTGCTGTATCAATGATTAACGATAACAAATGTGACCTAATCTGGGGTGTTGCTGGTAACGCTGGTAACGGTGCTGCTGAAACTATCTTAGAACTTGGTAAAGGTTACTTCATCGGTGTTGACTCTGACCAAGAATTAACATTATCTCCAGACTTAGCTGCAATTACTTTAACTTCTGGTTTAAAGAATGTTGGTAATTCACTAATTTGGTTCATGGATGAATGGGATGCTGGCAGAGAATACTGGGGTAAAGAAGTATCTCTAGGTTTAGCTGATGGTGGTGTTGGTGTTGTAACTGACAAGAACTTCGCTAAATTCGCTTCTGCTGATACTCAAGCTGCAGTTAACGCTGCAATCGATGATGTAAAAGCTGGTAAAGTAACAGTTGTTTCTGCATTTGATGCTGGATTCGATGCTGCTGCTTACCGTGATGCTGCACAACCTAAATAATTAATTTAGTTTGTTATATGGGAGCGTTTTTAAACGCTCCCATATTTTTTTATTTTTGAAAGGGGGAACGCGAATAATGTCTGAAGAATATGTTATTCAAATGAAAGAAATTACCAAAGTTTATCCTAATGGCGTTATTGCTAACCAAGGTGTTAACTTAGATGTTAAACGTGGTGAGATTCATGCGTTAATGGGTGAAAATGGCGCCGGTAAATCTACATTAATGAAGATGCTATTTGGACTTGAACAACCTACAACAGGACAAATTTTGGTAAATGGTGAAGAAGTTAATTTAACTTCTCCAACAGTTGCAATTTCTCATGGAATTGGTATGGTTCACCAACACTTTATGTTAGTTCCAAATCTAACTGTTGCTGAAAATATCGTTTTAGGTATGACTCCAACTAAATCTGGAATCTTTATGGATTACGAAAAAGCTGTAAGTCTTACTGAAGAATATTCAAAAAAATTCAATCTTATTGTTGATGCTAATGCTAAAGTAAAAGATATACCAGTTGGTATGAAACAAAAAGTTGAAATCTTAAAAGCTCTAGTAAGAGGTGCTAAGATTTTAATTCTTGATGAACCTACTGCTGTATTAACAACTCAAGAAACTGTTGAATTATTTAAAGAACTTAAAAACTTAAAAAATCAAGGTTATACTTT
Organism: Erysipelotrichaceae bacterium; assembly: GCA_030536265.1. Lineage (GTDB taxonomy): Bacteria > Bacillota_I > Bacilli_A > Erysipelotrichales > Erysipelotrichaceae > Colivicinus. The sequence continues at coordinate 9,291 of JAUNQJ010000027.1, read as the reverse complement.
AATCTTTATTTCTCATAAACTAAATGAAATCATGGAAATCACTGATCGTATGACTATCCTACGTGGTGGTAAATCTCAAGGTGTTTACAATACTAAAGATGTAACTCCTCAAGAAATTTCAAGATTAATGGTTGGTAGAGATGTTATTTTAAAAGTTGAAAAAGACAAAGCAAAACCAACTGATGAAGTATTGAGAGTTAGAGATGTTGAATTTGTTAATGACTGGGGCAAAAAGATGCTTGATAAAGTGTCTTTCTCTGTTAGAAAAGGTGAAATCCTAGGTATCGCTGGTGTTGAAGGAAATGGCCAAAAAGAATTAGTAGATATATTATTTGGCTTCAATACCGCTAATGCTGGAACTGTAGAAGTTAATGGCGTAAATATCAAAGGATTAAATCAAAAGCAATTACGTGATTTAAATATATCTTTAGTTCCTGAAGATAGAATGATTTACGGTATTGCTGGTGCTGCTTCTATTGAAGAAAATGTTATTTCTGATAGATGCGAAAAGCCTGAATATAACAAAGGTCCTATTTTTAATATGAATGCAATCCACGAAACATCTGATCAATTGATTAAGGATTATACGGTTCTATGTAAATCTAGAGATCAAAAGGTTGGCATGTTATCTGGTGGTAACATTCAAAAAGTTGTTGTTGCTAGAGAATTCTCAAACAATCCTAAACTAATTATTGCTGATCAACCTACACGTGGTATCGATGTTGGTGCAACTGAATTCATTAGAAAAAAATTAGTTGAATTATCTAGATCTGGTATCGCTGTATTACTTGTTTCTGCTGACCTTAACGAAGTTATGGAACTATCTGATTCATTAATCGTTATGCATGGTGGTCAAATTGCTGCTTACTTCGAAGATACTTCTAAGTTAACAGATGAAGAAATGGGTAGATATATGTTAGGTATCGACAAACAATCTCCAGAACAAATAAAGGAGGTATGTCATGAATAAGAAAAGAAGTACAATGTTCTCTGTTGCTAAAGGCGCTTTAGCAATCTTTGTTTCTTTACTTGTTGCTGCAGTTCTTGTATTTGTATCTGCAGCTGGTGATACAGTAGCTGATAAATTAGCTGAAACTGGTATTGCATTAAAGAGTATGCTAGTTTCACCATTATTTAAAGCTGATGGATCATTTAATTTCAAAGGACTATGTGATGTATTAGCACTAATGATTCCTATTATGTTTACTGGTGTTGGTACATGCATTATGTTCTCTGCTAACCAATTCAACTTAGGTAGTGAAGGCGGCATTATGCTAGGTGCATTTGTTACTGCATGCGTTGCAGTTTATGCTCCTATAAAAGGTGTATTACTACCAATAGTTGCAATTCTTGCTGGTGGTATTGCTACCGCAATCGTTTTATACATTCCTGCTACTTTAAAGGCGCACTTTGGAGTATCTGAAATGGTTAACTCTTTGATGTTAAACTCTATTATTCAATATACAATCATGTTCTTATTGAATATGTATTTAGCTGATACTACTAAGGGTCAAGTTCAAATGTTACCAATTCAAGAGAACGCCGCTTTACCTCAAATTATTAATAATGGTTCAAAATTCCATGTTGGTTTCATTATCGCGATTGTTGTTGTTGCTCTTGCTTGGATCTTCATGTATCGCACTAAGTGGGGTTACTCAATTAGAATGATTGGCATTAACCAAGATTTCTCTAAATATTCTGGATTAAATGTTGTTAAGATTATTATCTTAGCTCAAGTACTTGGTGGTTTCATCGCTGGTATCGGTGGTGGTGCTGAAATGTTAGGTAGATATACTGCTTATAACTGGAAAACGCTTCCAGGATATGGATGGACAGGTGTTACTGTTGCTATTCTTGCTGGTAACAATCCATTGTTTGTACCATTTGCTGCATTCTTTATTTCTTACTTAAACAAAGGATGTACATTAATGGCTACTTACACAAGTATCCCATCACAATTAATTGATATTATCCAAGCTGTATTGTTCATTCTATTTGCTGCTGATAAATTCTTATCAAGATATAAACAAAAACTTGTTGTTAAATCTGCTGAAGAAGAAGCAGCTATTAAGAGACAAACAGAATTAGAATTTAGAGGAGGAGAAAAATAATGTTACAACTAATTATTTCTGAAGATTTCTTCTTCTCAATGATACGTATTACAGCTCCAATTTTACTTGCCACATTAGCTGCAATCGTTTGTGAAAAAGGTGGTATCTCAAATATCGGTCTAGAAGGTACTATGATGCTTGCTGCATTATTTGGATCACTTGCATCATATTATGCACATAGTTGGGTTGTAGGCTTACTTGTTGCAATTTTAGCTGGTGTTGTTGTTTCTGCATTAATGTGTTTCTTTATTTACAATTTGCAGACCAACATGATTCTAGCAGGTACTGCTGTTAATATGATTGGTAGCGGTGGTACTATCTTCCTTGTTAAAGTTATTACTGGTTTAACAGAAGGCACTCAAATGACTTCTACTACTGGTTTAATTACACAAGACTTATTAATGCCTACTATTGATATACCTCTAATAAAAGACATTCCTTTTATTGGACCAGTATTATCAGGACACTGTTTCTTAACATATTTAACTTTCATTCTTGTATTTGTTACTTGGGTAATTCTATACAAGACTCCACTTGGACTAAATATTAGATCAGTAGGTGAAAATCCTAACGCTGCATCTTCTGTTGGCGTAAGTGTTCTAAAAGTTAAATACTACACATTTATTATTGGTGGTGTATTCTGTGGCTTAGCTGGTGCATTTATGTCTATCTACTATGCAATGGGTTGGTCTCAAGGTATGCTTGCAGGAAGAGGCTTCATCGCTTTAGCTGCTCAAGCTATGGGTATTGAACCTGTTGGCGGTTTATTCGCATCACTAATCTTCGGTTTCGCACAAGCGTTACGTATTAAATTCTCTGCTGTTGGTATTGACTCTAATATCTGTTCAACAATCCCATACATCATTACTATTATTGGTCTTGTTGTATTCGCTATTAGAAGAATCCAAAACGAAAAGAAGAAACGTTCTGCTGAAGCTTTGAATAATAAATAAAATTATTTAAGTTAAAAGCTCTTACTAAAAAGTAAGAGCTTTTCTTTTGGTATAATCTATATAGGAGAAACGTATTATGAAAGTATTAAATTTTGGCTCACTAAATTATGATCATGTCTATGAGATGGAACATTTCGTAGTTGCAAAGGAAACTATTTCCTCTATAGGATACGCAAGGCATTTTGGTGGAAAAGGTCTTAACCAATCAATTGCTTTAGCAAAAGCAGGAATGGATGTTTATCATGCTGGTAGAGTTGGAAATGACGGCCAAGATTTTATTGATTATTTAAATAAATATAATGTTAAAACTGATTATTTAATTAAAGATAATAATGAAGCTACTGGACACGCAATAATTCAAGTTTGCAAGGGTGAAAATTGTATTATTTTGCATGGTGGATCTAACCAAAAGATTGATGCTAAACAAGTTGAAGATACTTTCGATAATTTCGGATCTGGTGATTTATTATTAGTTCAAAATGAGATTTCTTCAATGGATTTAATATTAAAGAAAGCTCATGAAAAAGGAATGAGGATTGCATTTAATACAGCTCCAATGGATTCAAAGATTTTTACATATCCATTAGAACTTGTTGATATATTTATTGTTAATGAAGTTGAAGCTCAAGGTTTAGCTGATAGTGATTCAAGCGATATTGATGCTATTATTTCTAAGTTACAAAATAAATATGCAGATAAAGAAATTGTGTTAACTGTCGGAGAAAAGGGTGCTTACTTTATTAAAGGAAGCGAAGTAATTCATGAAGATGCGTTAAAAGTTGTTGCTGTTGACACAACTGCCGCTGGTGATACATTTACCGGATTCTTTTTAGCTTCATATTTGGTTAACGGAGATGCAAGAGAAGCACTTAAACTCGCAACTAAAGCAAGTGCAATTACCGTTCAAGGCGCAGGCGCAGCTCAATCTATACCAGAGCTTAAGGATATTAAATAATGACTAAGAAAAAAGAAAAATATATTGTTGGCATCGGTGCTGCGAACGTTGATGTTTATGCAAAATCAATTATCAAAATTAGAGACCATTACGATCATCCCAGCATTATCAAAACAACTGCTGGTGGAGTGACTAGAAATATTTTAGAGAATGCTTCTAAACTTGGAGTAAAAACCAAATTATTAACTGCTGTAGGTGATGACATTTATGGAAAACTTGTAATTGATTCTTGTATAAAAGCAAATATTGACGTAAAGAATGTTCTTACAGTTAAAAACGGAAGAACAGGAATATTTATGCAAGTTCAGGACAAAAACAATGATATGCATATTGCTTTATGTGACATGAGCATATCAAAAAACATCAATATCAAATATCTAGTTTCTAATGAAAAGATATTGAAAAGAGCTTCAGCAATTGTGCTTGATCCTTCGCTTGAAATAGATGTTATTGAATTCATTCTAAAAGAATATTCAAAGGTTCCTGTGTTTGTAGATCCCATATCAGATTTATATGCTAAAAAGATAAAACCATATCTAAATAAGATATATTGCATAAAACCTAATAGAAGTGAATTACAAGTATTATCGGGAATTAAGATTAAGACAAATTCAGATACGTTAAAAGCATTTAATAAACTAAACAACTCTATTGATAAGTTGTTTGTATCAGCTGGTAGAAATGGTTGTGCTTATGAAAACGAAAACAACCAAATTATTATGAGAAAGTTTAAACCTGTTAAAAAAATGGCAAACGCTTCTGGAGCAGGCGATGCATTAATGGCGGCTATCTTATATGGATACATAAATGATTTAGATGTTGAAAAAACTATTGATTATGCATTAGCTGCAGGCATATGTGCTATACAAGATGAACATACTATTAATCCAAATTTGAGTATAAAATTATTAAGAAAGATTATTAAGGAGAATAAACTATGAACTACAAAGATTACTTATCAATCGCACCCGAAATTCAAGAAGCGTTAGAACAAGGCAAACCCGTTGTAGCACTTGAAAGTACAATTCTATCTCACGGAATGCCTTATCCTGAGAATGTTGAGTTTGCTTCAGCAGTAGAAGTTGTTGTACGTAAAGAAGGAGCTATTCCTGCTACTACTGCTATTATTGGGGGCAAGCTTAAAGTTGGTCTTACTAAAGATGAACTTGAAATTATGTGCAAAGCTGAAGATGTTGGAAAGGTTTCTAGACGTGATGTAGCCGTTTACTTAGCAACTGGGAAAACAGGCGCTACTACTGTAGCAACTACAATGATGATTGCTGCTTTAGCTGGAATTAAGATATTTGCTACTGGTGGAATTGGCGGGGTTCATAGAGGCGCTCAAGAAACTATGGATATTTCTGCCGACTTACAAGAACTTGCTCATACTCCAGTATGTGTAGTTGGTGCAGGCTGTAAATCAATTCTTGATATCGGATTAACTCTTGAATATTTAGAAACAATGGGTGTACCAGTTCTTGGATATCAAACTGACGATTTCCCAGCATTCTATTCTCGTAAATCTGGATTTGGTGTTGATTACAATATTAAAGATGCCGCAGAAGCTGCAAAGATTTTAAAAACAAAATGGGATTTAGGCCTTGAAGGTGGAGCGTTAATTGGAAATCCTATTCCTGAAGAATATGCATTAGATTTTGATGAAATGGAAAAGGTAATTAATAAAGCACTTGATATGGCTAAGAAAGATGGAATTAGAGGAAAAGCTACTACTCCATATCTATTAGCACATATTAAAGAATTAACTGATGGCGTATCGTTTGCAAGTAACTTACAGCTTGCATACAACAACGCAAAAGTTGCTTCTCAAATTTCTGTTGAATTATCAAAACTTAAATAAAAAATAGCTGAGTTCATTTTGAGCTCAGCTTTTATTTATAACGATTTTGCTAAATCTCTTGCTTGCGCCATTGCGTCTTCAAGAGATTTTTTAGAATCAAATCCTTGAACATTCATTCCATCAGCTGCTATGTATTTAAAATTCTTAAAGCCAAAGAATTTAGATAATGCGTTTAGATGCGGAATAGCTTGTTCCATAGGATCATCTTTATAGAAGCCACCACGTGTAGTTAGATAAATTAAATTATTAGCTTTACATAGTCCAACTAAGCCGTCTTCTGTAGAACCAAATGTAATTCCGTCTACAGATATATTTTCGATATATATTTTTAATAAAGCAGGGAAGCTTAAATCCCAAAAAGGTGCAGCTATTACAACTAAGTCAGCATCTTTAATTTGATAAGCATATCTAAATCTTGGATGAGTTCTATCATCTTTTTCTAACAACTCTTGTCTTGATTCAAAGAATTCACCTACTAGAGGCTTTAAGTTTTCGTTTTCTAGTACTAACGCTTCAACTTCGTAATCTTTTAGTTCTTTAAAAAATTCTTCAGCTAATTTTTTAGTGTTAGATCCTTTTCTTAAACAACAATCAATAAATAAAGCTTTTTTCATTATTTGTTCTCCAATTTTAAGAATGCTTCTAAAGCAACTTCGATTTCTCTTTTTTCACCAATTGCTGTTAAACTTTCTCCACCAACATATTCAGCAACAGAATCTGCAGAATCTTGTCCATAGATAACAACGTTATTTAATATCGAAGCACATCTACATCTTCTTATTCTTCCAACAACAAACATTCCAGCGCTTTCAAAATCGGCTCCAAGAACGCCTAGCTTTTGCCATTTCTTTTCTTCTTCTGCATTTGTGTCATGATAAAAAGTTTCGTGAGAATGAATAATTCCTGTATGATATGTGAAATTCTTTTCTTTGCATACTGACAACATTGCTTCTAGAAGCTCGTGATTTGGACATGCAGGGTATATTGAATCAACATATGTTTTTGATACGCCATCATCTCTAACAGCTCCTTCACCAATTATTAAATCTCCTAGTCCAATTCCGGTTTGTAAAGCTCCAGCAGAACCAACTCTAACCATTGTGTGTACACCTAAATTATGAAGCTCTTCAACAGCTATTGAAGCACTCGAGCCTCCAACACCTGTTGATACTGCAATTACTGGTAAACCTTTATAAGTGCCTTCAACACTTCTGAATTCTCTGTTGTACATTAGCTCTACAGGGTTATCTAGAAATGATTTAATAACATCGATTCTTTTTGGATCTCCTGGCAATATTGCATATTTTGCGTTGATTTTTTCTAATTGTAAATGTGCTTGTAACATATGAATTATCTCCTTATATTATTACTTTTATTCTAACAAAAAACGCTTTTATTTAGATATAATTAAATTAAAGAAATAGTTGTAGAAGGGATAATTTGTATGACTGTTAAGAAAAGAAGACCGATAATTTTGGACGGTGATCCAGGTCATGATGATGCGATAGCTTTTGTTTTAGCTGCTGCGTTTTCTGACGAATTAGAAATTAAAGCAATCACAGCTGTTGGCGGAAACCAAACTCTAGCAAAAACTACTTTAAACTATAGAAAGATTGCTACTTTATTAAATTTAAAAGATATTCCTATTGCTGCTGGTAGAGATAATCCTTTACTTGCAGACTTGGTAATAGCACCAAATTACCATGGAGAAAGTGGACTTGACGGTCCAACTCTTCCTGAACCTGAAGTTGAATTGTGCGGATTATCTGCTGTTGAATTAATGGCGAAAGTATTAAGAGAATCTGAAGATAAAGTAACTATTGTTGCTACAGGTCCTCAAACAAACGTGGCTGCATTGTTACTAGCTCATCCAGAATTAAAAGATAAGATTGAGTGCATCTCTATTATGGGCGGTGGGCTTGTTCACGGAAACTGGAGTGCAGCTGCTGAATTTAATATCTTCGTTGATCCTGAATCAGCTAAAATCGAATTCTTAAGCGGTGTTCCAGTTGTAATGTCTGGATTAGATGTTACTGAAAAAGCGTATGTAACGCCTGAAGAATGGAACAAAATAAGAAACATCGGGAACCCTATAGCAAAGACCGTTGCTGAATGGTGTGATTTCTTTTATATAAGATTAAAAGAATTAGGATGGCCAGGAGTATTGATGCATGATCCATGTGCCGTTGTATATTTAACTCATCCAGAGATTTTCACTTGGAAAGATTGTTATGTAGAAATAGATACTGAAGGCGAATACACTAAAGGTGCTACAGTTCCTGATTATTACGGATTAAATGGACAAAAACCTAATTGTAGAGCTTTAGTTGATGTTGATAGAGAAAAATTTGTAGAAATTATGTATGAAGCTTGTAAGAGTTTCGGGGAGGGGAAATAATGTCTAACTTAAGACCTGTTTGGATTGATACTGATACTGGTGTTGATGACGCTTTTGCTTTGGTTAGTTCTTTTCAACTTTCTGGAATTGAAGTGGTTGGCATTTCTGCTGTTTGCGGAAATGTTGAAATAGAAAAAACTTTTAGAAACGCAAGAAATGTTGTTTCACTTTGTGGAAAAGAAAATGTTCCTGTTTATAAAGGCGCTGAAAAGCCATTAATTGTACCGTTGAGCCCTGCATATAATGTTCACGGCGAAGATGGACTTGGAGGAGTTGTCATTCCTGAATCAAAAGCACCAATTGAAAAAGAAAATGCTGTAGATGCTTTATACAAAAAAGCAAAAGAGTTAAATGGCGAATTAACTATTGCAGCTGTTGGCCCTCTAACAAATATTGCTATTGCTTTATATAAGTATCCTGATTTTCCAAAATATATTAAAGAAATAGTAATAATGGGCGGTTCAATTGCTGCTGGCGGTAATTGTTCAACATCTGCTGAATTTAATATTTATGGAGATCCTCATGCTGCTCAAACAGTAATGAAATCTGGAATGTCTATCACTTTATTCCCACTTGATGTTACTTTAAAAGCTCTTTTATCTAGAGAAGAAATCGATACACTTAAAAAAGAAGACGATGCTGTTGGACAATTCTGCTATAAATCAAGCGAAGCACCTATGTCTTTGTTCCGTAATTTAGGATTGGGGGATTACATGTGCTTACACGATACTTGTCCAATTGCATATTTGAGTCATCCTGAATTGTTTAGCGGAAAGAAATGTTCTGTGTATGTTGAAACGCAAAGCAAATTATCTATAGGAAGAACTGTATCTGATTGTTTTGCTCATTCAGAATACTTATTCAAGAATAAAAACTGTACTGTTATGCTAAACGTTGATAGAGATAAATTAGCTAAGATCGTTCTTGATTCATTCAAAGCGTATGTATAAGGAGGTCAAATATGCCTAGAAAAGTAATACTTGATGTTGATACTGGTTCTGATGATGCTGTTGCTA
>JAUNQJ010000075.1 GCA_030536265.1 Erysipelotrichaceae bacterium | reverse complement strand
GTACGATATGAAAAAAAATGTCATTGGCGAAAATACAGTTGAAAAATTAACTGGCGGAACAGCAACTAGAAAAGCTGCTTCGTGGGGCGTAATTATACTATTGTGGTTCTTGTTTTTTCCAGCAGCAATTGCATTAACAGTTATTAAAATTAAAAATGAAAAACATAATTATGTATCAAACAGCAAAGTAAGCAAAGTTATAGGATTCATTTGGATAGGAATAGGAACATTCTATACACTAGCTGGATTAACTGGTGGTCTTGAAGTTGAGGAAGGAAGCAGTGTCATTGCAGGAGTTGTGTTAATGGATGCTATATGCTTTGGAATAGGTTATCCATTTGTTCATATGGGATATAAATATGCTAAATTGGGTAAACGCAATAATAAATATATAGAACTAATTAATTCTGGAGAATTAGATATTAACAATATGTCACATGTAGTAGGAACTTCTACAAATGAAGTTTCAAAAGATTTGAAGGAAATGATTGAGGATGGATATTTTAAAGGTGCTTATGTTAATGACTATACTAAACAATTAATAATGCCATCGAATATTAGTTCAGATACAGTAGGCATTGCAAAGAACAATATTAATCAAGCAAGAGCAATCAATAAAGTAGTTAAGTGCCCAAATTGTGGAGCAACTTGTAATGTTATAGTTGGTGCTAAAAATGAATGTGAGTATTGTGGAACACCATTAGAATAAATATTGGAAAGGGGATAAAGAAATGAAAAAAATAGTTAGTGTTAATTGTAAAGCGTGTGGGGCACCAATTACGGTGGATCCAACTGAAGAAACTGTAAGATGTACTTATTGTGATGCAGTAATGAATGTTGCAGAAATACTTAATCAAACAGATGATGTTCAGATCGAGAAAATAAAAGCTAAAGCATACAAAGAAGTTGAAATGCAAAAGTATGACAAAGAACAGGCAAAAGCTGAAGTAGAACAATATAAGAAAAGCAAACTTTCAAAATGGACAAAAATATGGGCTGTATTGAGTTTACTTTGCGGAGTTGCTTTCTTATCAAGAAGTTTTATTTGCTTCTTGGTTGCGTTAATTCAATGTGCGTGCCTTGTAGTATCTTATTTAATGGGTATGAAAATAATTCCTGAAAAAAAGAAATCACTTCACGTAGTACTTGCATTTGCTGGTTTTCTTTTGACGATTGTATTCTTTTTAACAGTGTCATTAGCTGATGGTGGTTCTAGTTATAAACCTGAAAAAGTTACGTGGGAAGATACTGAACTTTCAGAAATAATTTCAAAACCAGATACTGAAGAATTTGATAGCTATAATAATTGGGATCGTCAATATTCAATTGATGCTAACAACATGACTGAAAAACAATTTAATACTTATATTCAAGAATTAAAAGATTCTGGTTTTAATATTGAAATAGATGAAGGCAATAATGATTTTTCAGCCTATAATTCGGACGGTTACAAAATTAAATTGTATTATTATTCAAGTAACAAAGAGGTCTCTATAGATTTATATAAGCCAATAGAAGTAAATAATATTACATGGCCATCTAGCGAATTAGTTTCTAAAATTCCAACACCAAAATCAGCAGTCGGAAAAATCAATAGCGAATCTGATAAGAGATTTGATGTGTATGTAAAGAATGAAAATTCTGAAGATTATTCTGAATATGTTACAGCTTGTATTGATGCTGGATTTAACATTGATTATGAAAGAAGCGAAAGCAGATTCAGTGGAAAAAATAGCGAAGGAGACTCTCTAACTGTTTCTTATGAAGGCTTCAATATCATGAATATTGAAATTGAAAAAGCAGAAGAACCAGTTGTTGAAGAAAATACAACAAAGAACGAAAGTGATAATACAGAAACGGTAGAAGAAGAAACTACTCAAAATGATTCAAGTATAATAAGACCTGAAATTAAAGCTGCTATAGATAGTTACGAAACTTTCGTAGATGAATATTGTGAATTTTTAACTAAATATAATGCATCTCAAGATACAACATCAATGCTTATTGATTATGCAAATTACATGACTAAAATGGCAGATTTTGAAGCAAAAATGGATGCAATAGAAAACGAAAATTTAAATGCAGTAGAAGATGCGTACTATTCTGAAGTTTTATTAAGATGTTCTCAAAAAATGTTAAAGGCTGCAAATCAATTAAATTAATTGAAAACGTATTTTTAAAATCAACATATATGGAGATATGAAAATGAAAAAAATAATTATTATATTAATTTCGATGTTGATGTTACTATCATTGGTTGGATGTGGCAATACAGAAAAAACATCAGAAAATAAAGAGAATGAAGTAGTTGAAGATAATAAAGAAATTGAAGTCGATAAAGATTTACTTGATGTAACAATTACAATTCCAGCTGATTACTATTCAGATGAAGAACTTACACAAGAATATTTAGATAACGAGTGTAAAGAAAAAGGCTATACAAGCGAAACTTTAAATGAAGACGGGTCAGTTTCGATAGTAATGTCTAAATCAAAACATAAAGAATTATTAAACGATTTAGCTGATGAAATGAATAAAACTATTGATGAAATGGTAAATTCGACAGATTATTCATTCCAAAAAATTGAGCATAATGATGATTACACTAAGTTTGATGTAACATTAAATGCTGATCAGGTTGGTTTATATGAGAGCTTTGCATCAATTACATTTATTCTTTCTGGTGTAACTTACAATATGTTTAACGGAAAAGATAAAACAAAAATTGTAGTTAATTTCTATAATGCTAGTGGATCCTTAATTGATTCAGATGAATTTGAAGGTACATTTGGAGAAGTAATGAGCGATTTAAGTTCAATGATGAATTAAATTAATTATTAGCAAAATATTTAATATAAAAATATAATAGTGTCATTACCTTTAAGTAT
>JAUNQJ010000074.1 GCA_030536265.1 Erysipelotrichaceae bacterium | reverse complement strand
CCCTAATTTATGTCCCATAAAAAAACTACCTCCTTAGAGATAGTTTCTTATAAAAGCTTCCTTTTTACTAGTGAACTAAATGGGGTCCACTGTCATTATCATCCTTTTATAATGCAAATATTATTCCAGCTAAAGCTGATAGAAGCACATAGAATATTGGATGTATTTTCCATTTTCTATTTAGCAAGAATACGACAACAAATATTCCTATTACTCTTATATCAAGCATGTCTTTGATATTACCACTTTGTTTGTATCTATCTACAAATACTACGCTTGATGTAAATATAGAAACAAATGCCGATAGGATTAAACCAAATACTACAGGCCTTAATCCTTTAAATGCTGCCTTAACATATTCAGATTCTTTAAATTGATTTAATACTTTAGCTACTATAAGAATAATGATAATAGCAGGTGCAACTTCACCAATTGTAGCAACTAAACTTCCTAATATGCCACCTACTTTAAATCCAACATAAGTAGCCATATTGATGCCAATAGGACCAGGTGTTGATTCTGAAATAGCAAACATATTTGTTAATTCAGAAGGTGAGAACCAACCAAAGTTTTCTCCCATCTTAGCTAAGAAAGGAATGGTAGCAAGGCCGCCGCCAACAGCAAATAATCCAGTTTTAAAGAATTCAAAGAATAATTGAAGATAAATCATTTCTTTACCTCCAATAGTTTATATCTAATAATTCCTATAGCGATGCCAAATACAACAACATATATAATACTAATTTTAGTGAAGTATGATACAACAAAACCAACCATGCATAATACAACACTTAATATATCTTTAATAGAAGACTTACCAAGTTTAATCATTGAAGAAATCATAATTGCAGATATTCCTGCAGCAATTCCTTTTAGTGCTGATTGTACGTACGAAATAGAAGCAAAGTTTTCTATTAATGAAGCTATTAATGTAATGATAATTAAAGAAGGAGATATTACGCCAAGTGTAGATACTATTCCACCAATTAATCCTCTTTCTTTATAGCCAATAAATGTGGCTACATTAATCATAATAATACCAGGGGTAGTTTGAGATACTGCATAATAATCAAGAAGTTCCTCATAACTTACCCATTTTTTATTATTAACTACTTCTCTTTCAATTATTGGAAGCATTGCATAGCCTCCACCAAAAGTAAATAAGCCAACTTTGAAGAAGACAGTATACAACTCTTTTAAAGAAGTTTTATCATTTTTCATCAATATTAATTATATTACAAAATGATATACTAACATTGTGGATGAAAAGGAAGACATAATTATGAAAAAAATAATTCTTGGAAACATCATTACAATGGATGAAAACAACATGTTTGCTGAAGCAGCTCTTGTAAATAATGGTTTAATTGATAAAGTCGGCAACAAGGAAGAAATAATCAAATTAAAAGATGATAATACTGAAGTATTAGATTTTAATAATAATTATGTTTATCCAGGATTTATTGAAGGACATTGTCATGGATTATTTGCAGGATATAGAGCGATAGGACAAGCTAGTTTATCTGAAGCTTTATTAGACTATGATAAGTATAAAGTAATAATTAAAAAGTTTATTGAAGATCATCCTGAAAAAGATGTATATTTAGCAGCTGGATGGTCAGAAGATGAAAGAGTATTAGATCATACATATTTAGATGAACTATGTACTTCTAAACCGCTTATTATGAATACGGCAGGTGGGCATTCTTGTCTATTGAACATTAAGGCTATGGAAACTTTTAACATTAATGATGATGCTATTAAAAAATATGGAACAAAGTTAGTACACGTAGACGAAAATGGTAAACCCACAGGATATATATGTGAAGAAGCAGCTGTAGATTTATTAAATAGTATTCCAATTTCATTAGAAGATGCTAAAAAATATATTTTAAATTGGCAAGACACAGCATTCTCTAAAGGAATAACTGCAGTTAATGATGCTGGCTCAGAATTAGTATGCAAAGATGCTAATATTGCTTATAACCAATTAGATAAAGAAGGAAAGTTAAAACTAAGAACTTATGCTCATTGTATAGTTAAAGACAATGTCGATGATCCAACATTAGCTATAAAGGAAATTGTTGAGAAAAAGAAAAACTATGAAGGAAATTACTATAAGATAATTGGCGGAAAAGTATTCTTAGATGGTGTTGCTGAAGCACGTACCGCTTGGACAGTAGATGATTATGAAGATGAAAAAGGATACAAAGGCTCACCAAGATTTAAAGATGAAGATAAAATGGTTGAATTATTAACTGAAGCTAGTAAGAATAATTTCTCTATTCATGCTCATTCTGAAGGTGATGGCGCAACTAAATTTATGCTTAATTGCATTAAAAAGACTCAAGCTGTTACTAAAGACTATGATCAAAGAAATATTTTGGCTCACTTACATTACATTAAGCCTGAAGACTATATTAATATGGAACAAACTAAATCTATTGGTGCCGTAGCTCCACTTTGGACTTGTAAATGGCCAGGGGCATTTGACGTTGAAGTTAAATCATTTGGCCAAAGAGCTTATAACGGCTTTACTATTAATAGTTTTATTAAAACAGGAAATACTATCATTTATCATTCAGATTATCCTATTTCTCCAATTCTAGACATTTCAAGAAGTGTATATATGGCTGAAAGAAGAACAGCGCCAGAGTTAGTAGATGAAGGTGTTGAAAAGTATCAAAGAAATATTGAAGAAGCAGTAACTAGACTTGATTCATTAAAAGCTTTAACAATAAACCCTGCATATGCTTTTAAACAAGAAGATAAAATAGGAAGTATAGAAAAAGGAAAGATAGCAAACTTCGCTGTATTAGATAAAGATTTATTACATGAAGATATAGATAAACTTACTTCAACTAAAACACTTGCAACAATAGTTGATGGTGAAATCGTATATAAAGCAAATTAAAAGATTACCTT
>JAUNQJ010000026.1 GCA_030536265.1 Erysipelotrichaceae bacterium | reverse complement strand
AGGTGATACTGTACAAGCTGTAGGTTATTATTTTGGTGATATGACTGCTAAACAAGTTATGATGTTAAACCAAGATATTATCTTAAACGAAGATCAAATCTTAGCTCCTGGTACTGTTCTTAATGTTACTTATTATTCTTCACCAATTGAAGTATATGTAACTAAACAAAGATTAGCTCAACAAACTGTTTTACCAGATTCTCCATTATATAAAGAAGATGAATCTTTAAAACAAGGTGCTAGAAGAATAGAAGTAGAAGAAGAAAATGGTTTAAGAAACGTATTATATGAAGAAGTTTGGATAAATGGTGTTATTCAAGAAGGTAAAGAAATTTCTTCTAATATGATTAAAGAACCAACACAAGGTGTAATTGCTTTAGGAACAATGATTATGCCAGATATAGGTACAGGTAACTGGAGATATCCTGTTGATAACCCAATTATTACTTGTAACTATGTTTGTTACTCTAACCATGGTGGTGTAGACTTCCAAAACATGTATGCACACTGGGATTATGTATATGCTGCTGACTCTGGTGTTGTTGAAGGTGTTGGTTATACTGATATTGGTGGATATTATGTAAGAATTAATCATAATAATGGATATAAAACTTATTATGGACATATGAGAACTTATCCTTATGTTGATGAAGGACAAGTTGTAGAAAGAGGAGAGGTTCTAGGATCTATCGGTATGACAGGTATAGCTACTGGTCCTCACGTTCACTTTGCAATGTATTACAATGAATCATTAATTGATCCTTGTAGAGTAGTTGCATGTAATTTAGTATCATGGGGTTAATAATATGAAAAAGAATAATCGTTTAATTTATTTATTAATTATTATCTTAGTTATATGGAATGTTGTATTAACTGTAGTTTATGTAAACAATAAACAATATAGTATTGAACATACTAGTGTTAATGAAACAACAGTAACAGGTTTTTCAACTGATTTAACTAAAGTTGTTGAAAGTTCTAAAGCAGGTGTAGTAGTTGTAGAAACTAATATGTCATTATCATCAGGTATCGTATATAAATATGATAATGGTATATGTTACATTGTTACTACTGCTCATAGTGTTGCTGATGCTAGCAGTATCTCAGTAGTATTTGCAAGCGGGGCAACATATGATGCTTCATTATTAGACAAAGATAATTTTGCTGATATAGCTGTATTAAAAGTAGAGACAAATGTTGAAATTGCTCCTATTATATTAGGCGACTCTGAATTATTAAAAGATGGAGAATTTCTAACTTGTATTGGCACACCAAAGAATACACAATATGCTTTCTCTAATGAACTTGCAGTTGTATCTAGTAAACTTAGAACAATAACTAATTCAATAACTTTTGATGATAATCTATATGAATACTATACAAGTATTATTCAATTAAGCTCTAATGTTGCAGAAGGTTATTCTGGTGCTCCTATTATTAACATGAATGGTGAAGTGGTGGGATTAATTACTATGAAAGATGCTAATGCTACTTTTGCCTTACCAATAAATGAAATAGTAATAGTAGCCAACAATATTATTAACGAAACTGAATACAACAAGATTCAATTAGGTGTAAAAGGCTTATTTGTTAATGAACTTGAAATGTATGAAAAGACCCAATTAAATATACCACTAGATGTTAATAATGGTTTTTATGTAAATGGTGTAAAAGTTACTACTTTAGCTAGTAATATGGGTGTTAAACAAGGGGATGTTATTTTATCTATTAATGGTTTAGCTATTAATAGTTATAACGATTTATTAGCTGTAGAATATAGTGAAGCTACTTCGTTTGATTTAGAAATAGTAAGAAGTAATGAAATTATTAATTTGGTAGGAAGTATTAATGATTAAGATTATTGGTATAGGAAAGATTAAAGATAAACATTTAGAAGCTTTAATAGAGGACTATACAAAAAAGATAAGTAGATATCATAAGATAGAAGTAATTGAAGTTAAAGATGAACCTATTAAAGATGATGAAAAAGCTGTATTAGACGTAGAAGCTAGTAGAGCGCTTAGTAAAATAAAAGATAATGAATATGTTATTTTATTAGATTTACATGGAAAAACTACAGATTCTGTAAAGTTTGCTAAACACTTAGATAATTTATTTATTACTAGTAGTCATATTACGTTTGTCATTGGTGGATCACTTGGTTTAGGAGAAGCTTTATTAAGTAGGGCTAATGAAAGACTTAAGTTGTCAGATATGACATTCTTACATGGCATGACTAGATTAATACTAGTTGAACAAATATATAGAAGTTTTAAAATATTAAATAACGAGACTTATCACAAATAGTATGAATGAATTTTTATTTATTATTGAATTAATTGGAATTGTCGCTTTCTCAGTATCAGGAGCTATCGTTGCTTTTGAAGAAGAGATGGATATTTTTGGTGTAGTAATTCTTGGAATGATTACATCAATTGGTGGAGGCTTAATAAGAGATTTAATATTAGGCATAACTCCTCCAACATGTTTTATTAAACCTGTGTATGCATTACTTGCAATTGTAGTTGCATTAATTTGTTTTATTAAACCTGTTAGAAAAAGACTAAGAAATAATTCAACAATATTAATAATCACTGATTCATTAGGACTTGGAGTGTTTGTTGTGGTAGGGGCAACTGCTGCTACTAATCTATATCCTAATAATCCTTTCTTAATTTTATTCATTTCTGTTTTAACTGGATGTGGGGGAAGTATATTAAGAGATATATTTGCCAATAGAAAACCAGCAATTTTTGTAAAGTATTTCTATGCTACAGCAGCCTTACTTGGAGCTATTATGTTTGTTGTTTGTTATAGGCTATTTAATGTAAATGTAGCTACAATATCAGGTAGCATATTTACGTGCGTATTAAGGCTACTTGCGGCCAAATATCATTGGAAACTGCCAAAATAGGCTTATTATTCATCTTGTCTAGCGCTTACAATACTGCTAAAATTAAGGTATTGGAAGGTAACATATATGAAGGAAATCAAATTATTAGTTGTTGATCCTGTCGGCTTACATGCACGTCCAGCTACTGTTGCTGTAAATGCTGCAAGTAAATTTAAAAGCGATGTAACTCTTGGCTTTAATGGTAAAACTGTGAATATGAAATCTATTATGGGTGTTATGTCACTTGGTGTACCTACTCAATCAGAAATAGTTGTTACATGCAATGGTGAAGATGAAGATGCAGCAATCGCAACTATTCAAGAAATTCTAAAGACTCAAAAAGTCGTTGGTTAATTTGTAAAAGTAATTCAAATAAGAGAGACTTGTCTCTCTTATTTTATTTAGGAGGATAATTATGAACGCAAAAGAAAAATACTTATTCTGGAAAGATCATCCAAATCTAGATCCATCATTGAAAGATGAAATTAATAATCTATCAGAAAAAGAAATTGAAGATAGTTTCTTTGATGATATTAAGTTTGGTACAGGTGGTATGAGAGGAGTAATGGGTGTTGGATCAAACAGAATCAACATTCATACAATTAGAAAAGCTACTCAAGGATTCGCAAATTATTTAAAGAATAATAATTATAATAGCTGTGCAATTGGTTATGATAATAGATTTAACTCAAGAGAATTTGCTTATGATACAGCAAATCTATTAGCTTCTAATGGTATTAAAGTATATTTATTTGATTCATTAAGACCAACTCCAGAATTATCTTTTGCTGTTAGATATCACAAATGTGGTGGTGGTATTATGATTACTGCTTCACACAATCCTAAAGAATATAATGGCTATAAGATTTATGATGATACTGGTTGCCAACTTGTTCCTACTATGGCTGATCAAGTATTAAAAGAAATTGCTAAATTAGATGATATTTTAGCAATCAAACCAAGAGATAATTTTGATAAAACATTAATTCAAATAATTAATAAAGAAACTGATGAAGCTTATTGGCAAAATGTTTTAGGTATTCAAAAAAGAAGTGATTTAACTAAGACTATTAAGATTGCTTATTCTCCAGAACATGGTGCATCATTTGTTCCGGTTATGACTTGCTTAAAGAAGGCTGGATATAATGTATCAAATGTTGAAAGCCAATCTAATCCTGATCCAGCATTTAGTGCTACTAAATCACCAAACCCTGAAGTTCCTACATCTTATGAAGGAGTATTAGAGTTAGCTAAAGATATTGATGCTGATTTAATTCTAGTATGTGATCCTGATGGCGATAGAATGGGCGTTGGAGTTAAACATAATGGTGAGTATGTAATATTAAATGGTAACCAAACAGGTGCAATCTTACTTGAATACATCTTATCAACTAATGAAGAACTAGGTATTAAGGTAGATAATCCAATTATGTTTAATACAATTGTTACATCTGACATTGGTGAAGCTGTTGCTAGATTCCATGGTGTTGATGTTGAAAAAACTTTAACAGGATTTAAATATATTGGTGATAAAGTTAGAAAATATGAAAAGAATCATGAAAAGAATTATGTCTTTGGATATGAAGAATCTTATGGTTCATTAATTTCTCCATTTGTTAGAGATAAAGATGCTACTCAAGCTTGTTTAATGTTAGCGGAAGCATGTAACTATTATTTAACAAAAGGTAAAACATTATATGATGTATTAAATGATATCTTTGCTAATGTTGGTGCATACTATGATTCTCAATTAAATATTATGTTACCTGGTGCTGATGGTGCAGTTAAGTTACAAGAACTTATGAAGACAACAAGAGAAAATCCGTTCACTTATCCAGGTCTAGAAACTTTAAAGATTGAAGATTATAAGTTACAAAAGACTACTTATAAAGACGGCAAAGAAGAAGCATTATTAGGACACGATATATCTGATGTATTAAAGTATTTCTTAAGTGATGGATCATTTATTGCTATTAGACCAAGTGGTACTGAGCCTAAAGTAAAAGTATATCTATCAACAAAAGATGACACTTACGAAAAAGCTATTAAGAAGGCTAATGATTTTAAAGCCTTTATGAGTGATATACTTAAATAGTGATAGAAGAAATAAAAAATAAAGCATTAAAAGAAGATGTACCTATCATTAAAGATGGTGGGCTCATCTTTTTATTAGACTTTATTAAAGAACATAATATTAAAAATATATTGGAGCTAGGAACAGCGGTAGGTTATTCAGCTATTAATATGGCAAGATTAAACCCTGATATTCATATTGATACATTAGAGAAAAATGAAGATATGTATAATCAAGCAATCATAAATATTAAGGGTGAAGGTTTAGATAATCAAATTGATGTTCACTTTATGCCTATTGAAGAATATAAAACAGATAAGATTTATGATTTTATTTTTGTTGATGCTGCAAAGGCTCAATATCCTAAATACTTGGAGATGTTTATTGATAATTTAGCTAAGGATGGATATGTGTTATTTGATAATATGGTATTTCATAACATGATTTATCATATTGATGAAATTAAAAGTAAAAGTACTAGAAATCTAGTTAAAAAGATTGCTAATTTCAGGGAAACTATCACAAAAGATAGCCGTTTTGATATAATGTTTTATGACAATGTAGGGGATGGCCTCCTACTTTTAAGAAGGAGATAACTGATGGAAGCTAGAGATATCGCTTTATATGGGTTTGTATCAGCTGCATCTAAATATGTTGATAGACATATGAACGATGGAACAAACCTAGGCGATTTAAAAAACATCGATATCAAAAAACTTAAAGATGACTTAAGTGCTCAATTTAAGTTTTTAGCTTTGTCAGATAAATACAAAAAAGATTTAGAAGCAATTGGTGAAAAAGCTTTTGATGAATATGCAAAAGAAAACTTAGTTCCAAAACATAGCGTTATTGATGAATTAGGTGAAATCTTTGATGTTAGTTTTGATGAATTTGATAAAGAAACAGTAGAAACTAAAAATGATATTGATTCTTTATTAGATGCATATGATTTAGATGAAAAAGTATCAGTTACTTCAACAGTTAATAAACAAACAAATGATGATTTAGATGAATTTGGTTTAAGCGCAAACGATGATGTTTTATTAACTATCGCAAACGCTGCTGCTAAGTCTGATGAAGAATTAGCAAAAAGAGCTTATGAAAATGATTCTAATAATACTAGTATCAAAAAACCAGCAAATATGGATGAAACATATGCTGATGTTATTAGTAATGAATCAAATGAACCAGAAAAATTATCTTCAGTATTAAGCGGAATAGGCAAAACTGAAGTTGTTGCTAAAGAAGAAGTTAAAGAAGAAATTAAGCCTCAAGAAACTTCTTATACAACTCTATCTTCAGTATTAAGTGGTATAGGTAAACAAGAAGTTGAAGCTAAAGAAGTAATAGAAAAAGCTCCTACACAAGAATTAAAACCTGCCGATGGATTAGATATTCTAGCAAACCCAGCACTTGATATTGTTCTTGAAAGAGAAAAAGATGATGCTCAAAGTTACTATAACTTAACTAAAGAAGAAACTATTGTAACTTCAAATCCTGGAATAGAATCTCAAGATAAAACATTATCAGAAGTAATAGCAGGACTTGGAAATCTTCAAAAGAAACAAGAAGAAAACTCAATTCAAATTCCTGTAGATCCAAATGAAGCAATCTATTCAGATATTATGGAAGCTTATCCTTATCTAAATAAAGGCTTCATTAGATCAGCTTATGAACAAAAAAATGAAATCAAAGATGAATACGAAGAAAACAAAGAGTACATTTTATTACACCGCTTAATATTCAGTGATTTAGATGAATTACATGAATTTGTCGAGATTATGATGTCTCATGATTATACAGTAAATGTTGATGAAACAAAGATGATTGTAGATGCTTTCAATAAATTCGTAAATGAAGACGGAAGTATTCTAGCAAGTATCCTAAGTATCGCTAATCAAGCTAAGATCTTAAATGGTGAATATGACGGATATCGCGTAATTGATATAGAAGGAAAATAGTTTTATTTTCCTTTTTATTTTTATACAATATTTGTTGGAGGAAAAAATATATGACAAATAAAAATCCTTATGAAAATGGAGTAGATATTCCTGATTTTGTAGAAAAAAAAGATGATGACATTGATATGTCAGTATTTAAAATGGCAGATGAACAAGCAAACAACAACTTCGATATCGAAGACGATGAATATGAAGATGATGAAGAACCAAGAAGAAAATTAAGTCCAAAGGGATTAATGATTATTGGCGGTATCGTAATCGTATTATTACTTGTTGCTGCAGTATCTGGTTGGATCTTTGGAATTTCTAAAAACAATTCTTTAAATAAATTAGAAGCTGAATATACAACATTAAAAACTAAATATGATGATTCTGCTAAACAAGTTGAAGATTTAACAAATCAAATCACAATTATGAAAGCAGAAGCTGAAAAATCTTCTAGCTCATCTTCTTCAAGCATAGAAGAAGCACCTAACACTAAATATAAGATGGAAGGTGATGTAAGCGTTAGAAAGTCTGCTGGTTCAAAAGAATTTGCTGACTTCAACAAACTTCCTGATGCTGTTGCAGATCAACTATACAACAATGAAGATTTAGAAACTCTAACAACAAGAGATGGCGCTATTCTTCCAGTATACGAAACAAAAGATGTTTCAGGTAATACTTGGGGCAGAATTGCCGATAATGCTTGGGTTTGCTTAAAATTCCAAGGCGAAGAATGGGGTCATAAACAATAATCGTGGAAAAGAAAAAAGTATTAAAAGAATCTGATTTAAAGAACGTTGCTGGTGGAACATATATTAATTTGAAAGAAAATGATATGTGTCCAATTTGTAAAAAGGGACATCTTAGATCAGAACATCACATGGCAGGACGCAAAGTTTATTATTGTCTTGAGTGTGAAAATTGTCATCTACAATTTGAACAAGCTTAATAGATAAAAAGGGGAATTAATAAAAAGTCCTCTTTTTTAATATAATTAGGTTATGAATGAACTTAAACAAGCATATGATTTATTAGACGAAATCAAAGATGTTACTGATACAGAAATCATTAAAGCCACTGCTTTGAAAGCCTTTGAATTGTCTAATGAATGCATTGAAGCTGCTATCATTTTATCTAAGCTAACAGAAAACTTTTTAGATAGAGAAAGTATATTACTTAAGTCATATAACGCTATAAACAATGACACATCTAAAGAAAGATTAAATCTAGAATTAGCATATCTATATAATGACTATGGAATGCTAAAAAAATCTTTAGATTTATTACAAAGCATTAATAACGATGAACTAAAAAAACAAGCAAAATATAAAATTATGACTTTATTAACTCATTTTGAAGATGAGACAATAGAAGAGTTTTATAAGAATAATGTTGATAGTAATGACAATGTTGATTATGTAAGAATGAGCTTTCCTTATATGATTTACAAATATAAGAAGTTTGACTTTGATAAAGCAAAAGAATTATTTAATACTATTGGTAAATTAAACCCATACATCATTAAAGTAATTATGAGTGATGTAGGTGATGATAATGACGAAATAAAAGAAACATATAAAGTATTTAAGAATAACGCTATATTAATTAATGAGAGTCCTTACATCATTAAGTTCTTGGTGGATTTATGTTAAAAGCTATTCTTTTTGATTTAGATGGTACTTTAGTTAATTCTGAAGATTACTATATGAAGTCTATGGTTAAGATTGCTAAGTCTTTAGGAGCTGATGCTAAAGAAAGTGATTTTCATATTTGTATTGGAAAAGATATGGATGAAACATATAGAATCTTTGAAGATTTTGTTAAAAAACCAAAAGATACTTGGATAAAACAATACAATGATTATTTTTCTAAAGTTGATCCAATTAATTTTAAAGAATTATTATTTGATGATGTTATCGATACATTAAAAGGAATAAAAGAAAAAGGAATTAAAGTTGGAATATGTTCAATGTCTCCAACTTCATATATTGAAAAATGTGTTAAAGAATGTGGATTTGATGAATATGTAGATTACTACATTTCAGGAGAAACATGTAAAAACAATAAGCCTGCACCTGATATTTATTTAAAAGCACTTAATGATTTAAACCTTAAAGCTGATGAAGCTTTAGTTGTTGAAGATGCTACAACCGGTTTATTATCAGCTAAAACAGCAGGTATTAAAGTAGTAGCAAGAGATGATTCACGTTTTAATGTTGATCAATCCTTAGCTTTTAAAGTCTTTAAAGATTTAAGAAAATTGCTTACAATTATATAAGGACATTTATGGAACAAGACATTATTAAAATTAGAGGTGGAAAGAAATTATCTGGTGAAGTAACTATTTCATCAAGTAAGAATGCGGCGGTAGCAATTTTACCCGCTGTAGTTTTAGCAAGTGAAATTGTTAAGTTATATGATGTTCCACATATTAATGATGTTCATGTATTAATTCAATTACTTCAAGAATTAAATATTGATGTTACAACAGTTAATGATGCTTTAGTAATTGATCCAACAAGTATAAAAAATATTGTTTTAAATTCTGATAATGTTTCTAAGTTACGTGCTTCTTATTATTTTATGGGAGCATTGCTTGGAAGATTTAAATATGTAAAGATGTTATATCCTGGTGGATGTAATTTAGGACCTAGACCAATTGATTTACACTTAAAAGGCTTTGAAGCATTAGGAGCTAAAGTTAATATTGATGGTGGTTTAATTGAAATTCAAGCAGATAAATTAGTAGGTGATGAAATCTATTTAGACTTTGCTTCTGTTGGTGCAACAATCAATATTATGTTAGCTGCTACTTTTGCTGAAGGCAGAACTACTATAAGAAACGCAGCTAAAGAACCTGAGATCATTGACTTATCAAGTATGTTAAATAAGATGGGTGCTCATATTCATGGTGCTGGTACTTCTGAAATTACTATTGATGGTGTTAATAGATTAAAGGGTTGTATTCATGATATTATCCCAGATCGTATTGAGGCTGGCACTTATATTATTATGGCAGCTGCTGTGGGTGATGGCGTGACTGTTAAAAACGTTATCCCTCAACATATTGAAGCCTTACTTTCTAAGCTTGAAGAAATGGGCGTAAAAATGCTTATTGGATCTGATAATGTTAGGGTTTTACCTAGCGAAAAGCTTAAGGGGGTAGATGTAAAAACACAGACTTTCCCAGGCTTTGCGACAGATCTTCAACAGCCTATTTCATCACTTCTTGCCCTAGCTGAGGGGGATTCTACTATTACCGAAACTATTTATCTAGAACGTTTCAAACACTGCCCAGAGCTAGTTAAAATGGGTGCAAACATAGAATTACAAGAAGGAAAAGCCATAATTCATGGTGTAAATAAACTTAATAATGCTGAAGTTACTGCTACTGATTTAAGGTGCGGAGCAGGGCTTATTATTGCGGCTTTATTAGCTAAAGGCGAGACCACAATCCATGATGCCCATCACATATTTAGGGGCTATGACGGTATTAAAGAAAAGCTTAAAAAGCTTGGAGCTGACGTTGAATAACTAGACAAAAACGAGCGTATTTGCTATTATAAATAAGCACATCGACTTACTTTAGGTTGATAAGATACTTAAGGCGGAAGGAGAGATTATTATGAAAAAAGGAATTCATCCTGAATATTACCATGTAACTGTTACATGCGCAGGTTGTGGAGCTACATTCGAAACTGGTTCTACAAAGAAAGATGGAATTAAAGTTGATACTTGTTCAAACTGCCATCCATTCTATACAGGTCGTCAAAGATTTGCTGCTGCTGCAGGTAGAATTGAAAAATTCAATAAGAAATATGGTTTAAATAAATAAGGCAATTAAATGCCTTATTTTTTTAATATAATATTATTTGTTAAAGGTTATTTATTATGGATGCAAAATTTATTAAACTACAAGAAATCGAAAAAAGATATTTAGAAATTTCTGATGAACTTGTTAAAGATGAAATAGCTAGTGATGTAAAAGCATACACAAAGTTATCTAAGGAACAAGCTCGTTTAAAAGGATCATATGATGCTTATCAAGAGTATAAGAAGTTAACTACTACTATTGAAGAAGCAACTGAAATGTTAAAAGAAGATGATCAAGAAATAAAAGAAATGGCTCAAATGGAACTAGATGAAGCTAGCGCTAGACTTCCAGAACTTGAAGCTCATATCACTTCTTTATTACTTCCACGAGATCCTGAAGATGAATATGATGCCCTTGTTGAAATACGTGGTGCTGCAGGTGGAGATGAAGGCAATATCTTTGCTGGTGATTTATTTAGAATGTATCAATACTATGCTCAAAGCATGGGATATAAAACAGAAGTAATGGAATCATCAGAATCTGAAGCTGGTGGATATGCTTTAATATCTTTTGCAGTTAAAGGCCAAGATGCATATCGTCATTTTAAATTTGAATCTGGTGCACACCGTGTTCAAAGAGTTCCTAAGACTGAAACACAAGGAAGAGTTCATACTTCAACTGCAACAGTAATTGTTTTCCCTGATGTAGAAGATGAAGATGTTGAAATTCCAGATAGTGATTTAACTATTGAAACTCACCGTGCATCTGGTGCAGGTGGCCAACATATCAACAAAACAGATTCAGCTGTAAGAATTGTCCATCTTCCAACTGGTATTACTGTTAACTGCCAAGACGGCCGTAACCAAATCGCTAATAAAGAAACTGCGATGAAAATCATTAAAGCTAGAGTATATGATTACTATAAACAAAAGAAAGAGGAAGAAGAAGGAGCTATTAGACGTTCTAAGATTGGAACAGGTGATAGATCTGAAAAGATTAGAACTTATAACTATCCTCAAAA
>JAUNQJ010000025.1 GCA_030536265.1 Erysipelotrichaceae bacterium | reverse complement strand
TTAGACATGTCCACTTTTACTGTAGCACTTTATTAAGCTCCTATTTCTTTTTTTGCTTTTTCAAGTGTTTCAATTACTTTATCACACCACTTATCAAATTCAGGATCTTCTATTTGAAGAGATGGATTACTCAAGACATTATTAATTGCCTTTTTAACTCCTTCTTCAAACTTAACAGTAGTTTTAAAGTCAGGCACTGCATCTTTTAATTTAGAATTATCGAAGACAACAGTATTTGCTTTATCACCAATTAAACTACCTTCAAAGTCATAGTTACTAACTGATGTTAAAAATTCAGAAGATACATGATAAGCATTTAATTTAACATTAAGTGCTTTTGCTATACACTCATATATTTGGTTCCAAGTTAATGATTCATCACTTGTTATTTGGTATGTTTCACCTATCGCTTTTGGATTACCAATTAAACCACAAAATCCCTTAGCGAAATCACTATTATGGGTCATAGTCCATAAAGATGTTCCATCGCCATGAATAATAACTGGTTTACCCTCCAACATCCTTTTAATTACTTGATAGCTACCTTTTTCACCATGTACGCCAAGCGGAACTGATCTTTCATCGTATGTGTGGCTTGGCCTAATGATAGTTATAGGGAAACCTTCTTCCTTATATAATTTCATAAGTAATTCTTCACAAGCTATCTTATCTCTAGAATACTGCCAATAAGGATTGTCTAATTTTGTGTTTTCAGAGATTACATAATTACTAACTGGTTTCTCATAAGCAGAAGCTGAAGATATATACATGTATTGTTTAGTTTTATCTTTAAATAAGCGATAATCTCTTTCAATACTACTTGGAACAAAGCCAATATAATCACATACTGAATCAAACGATAAATCTTTAATCTTGTTTTTAACGTCTTCTTCATCATTAATATCAGCATTTATAACCTTAACATTATTAGGTACTTCTAATTGCCTATTTCCTCTATTTAATAGATATAGTTCTACCCCATCGCCCGCAAGCTTTCTAGTGATAGCCATACTAATAGTACCTGTCCCGCCAATAAATAATACCTTCATACGCATTCTCCTTGTCCTATTTCAACTTAATTCTATAATATGTTCGCTTATAAATGATAAACTATATTTGATATATGAGAATCAATAAATATATAGCTTCTTCAGGGCTATGTTCTAGAAGAAAAGCTGAAGAATATATAGAAAAAGGACAAGTTACAGTAAATGATGAAGTAGCTAGTCTTTCTACTACTGTAGAAGACAATGATGTTGTTAAACTAAAAGGAAAAGTAATAGAAGCAAAAAAAGATTTTGTCGTCTTACTTTTTAATAAACCAAAAGGCATAACATGCACAACTGAACATAAAGTTAAAGACAATATTATAGATTTTATTAACTATAAAGAAAGAATCTTTCCTATTGGTAGACTAGATAAAGACTCTGAAGGATTAATCTTACTGACAAATAATGGCGATTTAGTAAATGAATGTTTAAGAGTTGAGAATGGACACGAAAAAGAATATGTCGTTAAAGTTGATAAAGATATTAATGATGATTTTCTTTTAAAAATGTCAAAAGGCGTCAAAATCTTTAACCCTGTAACTAATAAATATGTAGTAACAAATCCTTGTAAGGTAATAAGAAAAAATAGAAACACATTTAATATCATTTTAAAACAAGGTTTAAATAGGCAAATTAGAAGAATGTGTAAGGAACTTGGATATCGTGTCATCTATTTAAAAAGAATTAGATTTATGCATCTTCATTTAGATGTTGAAGAAGGTCAATATCGCTTATTAAATAAAGAAGAAATAGCTAAGTTAATAAGAAAGGAAAAATAATATGTCATTTCTAGGTTTAGACTTTTTTGAATCAAAACAAACTAAGAAAATAAAGTATGATGCATATAATAATCTATACTTTCCTTATGGCGATAAACAAAAAGATAAAATCGTTGAAATATTAAAAGAATTAACTAATATTTCATCTAAAGAAGAGATTTTATATAACTATATTGTTGTTAAACAAGAGCTAATGAACAATGATATAAAAGGATATAACAAAGAAGAACTAAAAGTCTTAGTTAACAAATTGAATAGTTCTCTATTTAATAAAGATAGCTCTTCAATCCCCTATATTGTCTTAGCCCTTGAAGATATCATCATTGATAGTAATCTAAATTATTCAGATATTAATGAATTAAAAAGTAAAATAAATGCTTGGTTATAACCAAGTATTTATTTTGAACTATTTTCTTTTTTTGAATTTTTAATCATTCTAATAATAAGTAGTACTACTTGAATAGCTACAATGAATACTACATTTGTTAAGAAGTCATAATCTAAGTCGTAGTCTATAGCATAATCAACAATTGCCCAAGCTATCAAATAGCCTATATATACAATTACAGCAACACATACTTTATTTGATTTTGATTCTTTATAATACTTTGACGAAACTATTTTCTTAGCTAAATTATCAAATACTGTTCCAAAAAGAAGACAGCATATTAAACATATTATTGGATGCAGATTAAAATTGTTTGGTAGATTATAGCCGACGCCATATCCAACAGCCCCAATATAACAAGTTATTATTGTTTCAAAATTTAATGTTTCTTTAATAATCTTTGTTAATGCGTTTTTCATATGTAAAATCATTATACCAATTAAAAGGAAGCTTTAAGCTTCCTTTGTTTCTTCTTTTTCCTCTTCAGATGCAACGTATTTAATAACTAAATGACGTTTAGGACCTTCGCCAATAGAAGTTGTTGTTACACCTTTCATATCTTGTAAGTATTGGTGAATAACTTTTCTTTCATCATTTGGCATTGGATCAAGTTCTGCATCAATGTGAGATTTAAGTACTTCTCTTGCTACTCTATGAGCAATAGCTTTAACTTTCTTATAACGATCCTCTTTGTAATGGTTAACATCAATTATGATATTAACTCTCTTTTTGAATGTTGAATTAACAGCTGCTTTTAACACTGTAGAAATAGCTCTTAATGTTTGACCGTTCTTACCAATAATAATAGCGTTATTTTCAGCATCTAAGATAACCTTGAATAAATTAGAGTTATCTTCTTTTTGTTTTTCAACAATAATCTCAATAGCAACACCTTGGTTTAATTCTGTAAAATATTCACCAAGATAATCGAAGATGAAATCTTTAATATCTTGAGGAGTGCTTGCTTCAACAACAACAGTTGAACCAATACCAAGTAAACCTTTTTTCTCTTCAATAACATTGTAAGTAATATCGGCTATTTGGCATTTATTTTCAAGTGCGATATTATTTAAAACTTCATCCACAGTTTTTCCTGTATACTGTTTCATTTAATATCCCCTTTCTTATTTAGCAATATCTTTTTCTGTAATCTTGTTTAAAATTAAAGTCTTTATAATTTGGATACAAGATGAGATTGAATAGTATAAAGATAAAGCACATGGCCAGCTAATCATAATGAATGCGATAAAGATAACCATACCATATGTCATAGCAACATTTTGGTTTTGAGGTGCTTCATAGTGTTTATGATGTAAATCTGCTTCTTTCTTTAAACGAATCTTATTTAATGTTTGAGGTAAAGTAACAGATACTATTTGAGCAATAATCATAAATACATAAATAGCTAATAAAGGCCAAGCTTTTTCTGTTAATGCTTCTCTTGGAGTTAATGCTAAAGTGTGGCCTAAGAATGTTCCACTAGCTACTGCTGCAGATCTTCTAACTGCAGAATACATTGCAATTAATACTGGGAATTGTAAGAATGAAGCAATTAATGAACCAAATGGATTGATGTCATATTTCTTATATAATGCTTGCATTTCTTGAGACATTCTCATTTGAGATGTTTGATCAGTTCTTCCTTCATATTTCTTTTGAATCTTAGTTAATTCAGGTTGAATTGATTGCATCTTTTGCATTGCAACGTTAGATTTATAAGTACAAGCTAATAAAATAGCATTAATAATAACAGTTACAATAACAATAGCAAAGAAAACGCTACCGATTTTATCAGTTAATTGGTTAATAGCTTGAGCAAGTGGCCAAGTTAAGATTAAGTCAAAAATACCATTGCCTTCAGCATTCTTCATTGATTCAAAAGTAGTATTAGAATCAATTAAGTCAAAATTTGTTGAACAGCCTGTTAAAAAGAACAACAAGCATACAACTGAAAGTATTGTTAATAATTTCTTTTTATTCATACATAACTCCTTATTCGTACTTGTTAATTATAGCCTTTTTTACGGCTTTTTCCAATTCAGCCTGGTTATTAGCAAAGCTATTATTAATAAAATTAGACCTAACAATGCATATTAAGTCATATTCGCTACTATCAAAGTCATAAAAATTAATAAACATCATACGTACCTGGCGTTTAATCTTGTTTCTTGTTACTGCATCGCCTAATTTCTTTGATACGCTTATGCCAACACGTGAATTTTCTTCTTTTTTATTATCTACATATAAAGCAAAATTAGCGCTTGAAAAATAGCGCTTCTTTTTTATTATTCTAGAGAATTCCTCGTTTTTTCTAATTCGATATGACTTTTTCATAAGAAAAAATAAAGGTCTCTAATGAGACCTTGTTAAGCAGATAATACCTTTCTACCTTTAGCACGACGACGGCTAATAACCTTACGGCCTCCCTTTGTCTTCATGCGTACTCTGAAGCCATGTGTATTTGTATTTTTTCTTTTACTTGGTTGATATGTTCTTTTTGCAGCCATTTTTATTCACCTTTCTAAAATAACAATTATCTTAATTATTCTATAATTAACGGTTTTTGTTGTCAATGAAATAAGAGTTTTGGGCTATTTAAAGCCGCATTTCTATGCGGCTTTATTATTATCTTTAAGTTCTTTAAAGTATTGTATTCTATTGGCTATGATATAGGCTGATGCTCCACATTCTATATCAATGCCATCTTTTGTTTCAGTAATCTTATTAATATTGATTTCTTGAATCTTTTCTACATCAACTCTTTCTAAGTCTACAAGATGAACACATACTTTAAATAAGCCTGATCCAACAGAAGCAATATTATCTTCTCCACCAACTGCTTCAATAATCTTTTTAGCAAGTCCTCTAGCTTTTCCGGTTCTAGCAATATCATAAGATAAGAAATGATGATAAATCCAAGTAATAACAAACATAATAGCAAACGCTACAACACCTACTAATATTATTTGTGTCATTTGATTATGATAATTAACATTTCTTAAATTAATAATAAAATCTGGGAAGCTGCCTGGAAGTGCACTAGCAATATCACCTGTTGCTACAGAAGAACCAAGATATATTTGTTTTAATGATAAATAATAATAACATGATCCAACTACTCCTAAATACAATATTAATAGAAGTGGTGATGTAAACAGTAACGTTAATTCAAGCGGTAAAGGATTACCACAAACAATTGATAATAAGATACCTCCAATAAGAGGAAGAATAAATGCTTTTCTTTCTTGTTTATCAGACATCGATAATACTGTTCCTAAATATATTGCAGGTACTAAAAAGAAGTTAATGATATAGAAACCTGTAATAAATCTACCTGCACCAATGTATGTTGCGTTACTTGTCTTAATATAGTTCCAAATATTAACATCACCAGCAATTGTTAATCCTGATGTTGTTTGAATAGAACCACCTAGTGCTGTATACCATAATGGTTGTCTTATTACTCTGTTTAAACTAAACATTGATAATACTCTATCCATTATTCCGTATACCGCCATTCTTAATGGATCAGATAAATCTTTAGAAATATAAGTAACAATATTTTGTAAGTAATTAAAGACAAATGGCCATGCATATGCCATACCAATACCAGCTAATGAGCAGAATACAATATTATAAATAATTCCAGCTGAATCTTTTTTTAAGAATCCAAGTATTGAATATGATGTTCTATGTCTTGATCTTATATATGAAATTCTTGTTATATAAGCTACGATAAATGAACCAATTAATCCTGTTTCAAGTGGATATTTTGTTCCTGTGTTTATATTTAATGTAGAGTTGATACCAACAGTTGTAGCGTATGCTGTATTTGCTAATGTGTTTGAAGAAAACAGCATCGTTACTATCATATATGAGAAATATCCAACAAGAGCTAAACATACAGGATATGCAGAATTAGCTCTTTTGCAAACAATGTTTAGCATAAAGATCATAGGCAAGTTAATAATAATAGTAGTTCCTAACTTTAATGATCCTTCAGCTAAAAACAATACAATACTATTCTTAAATGTATAGAAGATATTAACTGATTCGTTTTGAATTAAAAAACCAAAACCAACCATAAGAAAAGCAAAAAACGCTATTCTTATAGCTATTGAACAACTATCATAAATCTTCATAATACGCTTCATATGACTTATTTTACTATATTTTACATATAATAAATATATGGAGGAAACCTTATGAAAGTAGCTATATTTTGTGCAAATGGAGTAGAAGAGTGCGAAGCACTTCTTGTTTATGACTTATTATATAGATGCGAATTAGATGTAGATTTAGTAAGTGTAGCTGATGAACTCATAACTTCATCACATAAACTATCATTTAAAACTAATAAGAATATTAATGATATTGATATTAAAGAATATGATTGTATAGTATTGCCAGGAGGAGACCCTGGTTCTAAAAACCTTGATGCTTGTTTAAAAGTACATGAAGCTATTGATTATTGTGTAAAGGAAAACAAATTAATAGCCGCATTATGTTCTGCCCCTTTTATCTTGGTTAAAAAAGGTTTATTAAACGATAATGAATTTACTTGTTTCCCAGGATGTGAAGAAGGAAAAATATCTACTGGAGAAAAAGTTCATCAACATAAAAACATTATTACCGGTAAGGGCTTGGGGGCAACAATAGAATTTGCTGGACTAATTATTAAAAACCTATTAGGCGAAGATAAACAAAACGAAATATATAAAAGAATTCAATTACTTTAATCTTTAAAAGCTTTATAAGCTTGAGAATGTTGTTTATTTCTAGGTATCTTATACAGCTTTCCATCAACAAAGATATTCGCACCTGTTTGATGAAAGTAGAAAGAGATACCTTTTTCTTTACAAAAATCGTGAATCTTTTTTACCCAATCAAAGTTAATGGGCCTAGCATTATTTCCTGATTCTCCACCTACTGATATTTGATCAACATTACTAAAATCACAGTTTTCAAAATTAATATCTTCTAACATAGGCTCAATCATTAAACCATGATATGCCATATCAATGTTCATATATATTGGAAATCTTTCATCAAACCTTTTTTGGTTTTCCATAGTACAGGCAATGCTTAAGTTTGGATAATCTTTTGGATTCATAACCTCTAATATTCTTTCAGGTCTTTTTGTTATTAAAAAGAATGAACAATCACTTCTTTCCTTTATAATATCTAAAGCTTCCTCTCTCCACTTGTCAGCTTCTTCAAGAAAAAAGTCACTTGAAAAACAAGTCATAAATTCACTGCCACTAGGGTACTTGTATTCACCGTTTCTAGTTTTACTAATAGGCATATAAAAAGATTTTGTTTTATATATTTCATTTGAATCTTTTCCAATTGATTCATCTCTTCTATATACATAACAATTCTTACAGCCTTCAGATTTCTTGTGGCAACCATGCCATAGATTCCAAGATTTTTCCATATATTTATTATAAAATGAAGATAATATGAAAGAGGAATAATATATGGATTGTAATACTTTTTGTAAGAAATACTATGTAGAACGTAAAGGTACAGATTGTATCAAATGGGATAGAGAAGATGTAAAGAATAAACTTCCAATGTTTATTGCTGACATGGACTTTAGAACTGAAGATAAAATCATTGAAGGCATGAAAGCTAAAATGGACCACGGTGCATTTGGCTATGCAGTTCTTCCTAAAGATTACTATGAAACAGTTATTGCTTGGAATAAAAAGAGAAATAAAGTTACTCTAAAAAAAGAATGGTTTGCATTCTCAAAAGGCGCAGTTGATGGAATCTTCCAAATAATCTATGCTTTAACAAAGCCTAACGATTCTATCTTAATAACAACTCCTGTTTACCCTCCTTTTTCAGCATCTGTTACAAAAACAAAAAGAAAACTTATTACATCTAAATTAATTAGTAAAGATGGTTTGTATACTTTTGACTATAAAGATATCGAAAAGAAAATAGTCGAAAAGAAAGTTAAGATGATAATTCTATGTACTCCTCATAATCCTATAGGAAGAGTTTGGACTAAAGATGAATTAGCAAAACTATTTAAAATCACTCATAAGCATCATGTACTTGTATTATCTGATGAAGTACATGCTGATCTAATAATGCCTGGACATAAATTTATTCAAAGTTTATCTTTTAAAGAATATCAAGACGACATTATCTCTTTAATGGCTGCAAGTAAGACTTTCTCATTAGCAGTTTATGCTAATTGCCACGTTGTTATTCCTAATAAAAAATTAAAAGCTAAGTTTGATGCTTATCAAGAATTAAATCACTTATCATCGCCAAATATTATTAATGCCTACCCTACATATTTAGGTTATAAATATGGTGAAAAGTGGTTAGAAGATTGTATTAATGTAATTTATGAAAACTATATATATTTTGTTTCTAGACTAGGTGATAAACTTGAGATCTTACCTCTTGAAGGAACATACTTAATGTTTGTTAACTTCAAAGGATATTGTAAAAACGCTTATAAATTCTTAGACGA
This sequence comes from Erysipelotrichaceae bacterium, assembly GCA_030536265.1. Lineage (GTDB taxonomy): Bacteria > Bacillota_I > Bacilli_A > Erysipelotrichales > Erysipelotrichaceae > Colivicinus. Next base: position 3,500 of record JAUNQJ010000025.1, on the reverse strand, counting down.
AAAATGTGGAATCATTCCTAACGCTGGTGAAACGTTCGCAAAAGGATATGAAACTTGGGCAAGATTAAATATCGCAACATCACTTGATAATGTTAAATTAGCTTGTGATAAGATAGAAAAAGCTTTAAAGAAATAAAATATAGAAGGTTCTAAAGAACCTTCTATTACTTTGCAGTGGTATCGAAGTGGTCATAACGAGAACGACTCGAAATCGTTTTGTCGCTAACGCGGCACCTGGGTTCGAATCCCAGCCACTGCGCCATATGATATTAAAAAGGACTTAGTAGTCCTTTTTGTTTTACAAATACGCAATAGATAATGCTATCAATATTTGGGAAATGAAATAAGATAAACGGTATATAGGTTGGAGTGTGTTGCTAGTATTTTTTCTAAACTTTTGAATTATCAATATAATATCGCTTACCGCAAATAAGAAATATCCAAATAAGAATGCTAAATCAAATCTTGTTCCTACATTAATCAATGAACATAGTCCATAAGCTTGAATATATATTATGAAATACAAATATATAGCTCCTATCACTTTAAACGCTTTGGAAGCATCTAAAGTTTTAAGCATATAAATGCCAAATATAATAAACGCAATTGTTGTGTAGATTAATGATTTAACAATAACATTAGGGTTATTCTTAAATAGCATAATCATCAAGAAGATGTGGCCTACAAAGAAACATAAAGTACCCGAAACAAAAATTAAATCATGATGTTTTGTAGTAATATTTCTTAATATCAATATAAAGTCACCAAACAAATCAGCTATTAAAGCATATACTATATATTTTGCTAATAATGGATTACTAGCTTTATTGCTTAATAATATAGCTACGCACACAAAACAAGCAGCAGCTAATGTCTTTAAAACAACAGATAAACCATCATGCTTTCTTTCATCATGGACAATGAACAATATATCAATTAAATAGCCTATTCCAATAATTACGTATACCATCACAATAATTATATACAAACTGTGTTAAACTAAAAAGGATGAAAGATATTATTAAAGCTAAAGAACTATTGAAAGATGATAAAACTTTGATTCTTGTAAAAGATGACGATGTGATTGAATCAACTCTTTCTGGCATCAAGCCATTAATAGGCTTATTAAATAATAATAAGGATTTAAATGGCTATAGTATTGCTGATAAAATAGTTGGCAAAGCTCAAGCAATGTTAATTGTAAAAGCCAACATAAAAGAAGTATATACAAAAGTATTATCAAAACAAGGTGAAATGATCCTTAAAAAATACAATATCCCATATTCATACGAAACTTTAACTGATCAAATTATTAATCGTAAAGGAACTGATATTTGTCCAATGGAAAAGACCGTTAAAGATATAGATAATATAGAGGATGGCTATATTTTATTAAAAGAAGCTGTAAAAAATATATAAAAAAGTAAATCTTAATAGATTTACTTTTTTATTCTTTCTTTTAATGCATTTAATGTAACTTCATATGAATCTTCTTCATATGGATAAGAAACTTCTTTATAAACAAATTTCTTTTTGTTTTGTTTTGCGATGCCTTCTACATAAAATCTCATAAGCTTAGGATTCTTTACTAGAATTGGACCAATGATATGAGTTCCGATTAAATTATTAATTCTGTATCCTTCTTTATCGCTAGAATCATTTAGATTAGCATCTTTAAATACATAGTTGAATAATCCATCTTTAGTTTTGATAATAGTTGATTTATTTATAAAGCCTACAATTTCACCAAAGTCTTTATTTTCAACAACAACATCCCCAGTATACCTTTTCTCTTTTGTTTCTACATCTAACGAAACTAAACCTAAGCCTTTTTCACCATCTATGGAGTTTGCAAGTAATTCCATTGCATTGCCTGTAAACAACATATAAGTGCCATTATTAATAGCCTTGGATAAAGATTTAGAATGTTTCATTAAATCTTTAAGTGCAACTTTTAAATTAGCTTCAAGTCCACTTCCACAATATACAAAGTCGTAATCTTCAAATTTATTCTTAAAGTTTAATTTAGCCTCATCAACTTTAACTTTAAATCCTTGATCTTCCAAATGTTTTTTAAGACATACAACGTTGCCATATTCTCCATAAAGGTTCATCAAGTCTGGGTATAAATGAAGTATTTTCATTTTTGTACCTCCACTCTAGAGAACACTTTAGCCATATCACTGAAACAAGTTACAACATAAATATAGTCTTTTGTTTCATTCTTTAGATATTCAAATGCTAAATCAATGTCTTTTTCTACGTATATTTTCTTTTTATTTACAGTAGTATATTCAAATCTTTCAGCTAAATCACTAGCATATAAACCAGCCAATACAACTTTATTAACATTCTTTGAATCTAATAAATTAAAATCAATATCCCATAGCCAAGATGTTTCGCTTGTAAAGTACTTACGAGAAATAGCATCTACTAGTACTAGCACAGTGACCTTCCTTGGATCATTTTTTACAACTGTTAATGTTTGATTGTATGAAGTTGAATTTTCGTGTTTAGAGATTAATAATACGCCTTGTTTATCTTCTAGTTTAAATTCAGTTACTCTGCCGTTTTTTAACACGTAAGAATTTAAAGCTTTAATAATAATCTCTGAGTTAACACCTAATTCTTTGCATAAGCTATATGTAGCTAAAATATTATAGGCATTATAAATAGATTTAAGTTGTAGCTTTATATCATACTTCTTATCAATTGTTAGACTTCCCTTATTTAAATCAACATTGGTAATATGATAATTACCTTTTGGATGCTTGTATCCACATTTGCTGCATTTATAGTTACCAGTTGAACCATAATGTCTATATGTATATTTCATTGGGCTCTTACACTTTGGACAATATGCTCCATCATCATAAACGCCAATATAACTCTTATCTAAATATTTATTAATGTCATAATAAACATTATTGTCATGTCCATCACCCAATAATGTAACAAGTGGATCATCAGCATTTAATATTAATTTTGTTTCATCATGAATTGCTTCTTTTAACAACGAGAAAATAATCTCTGGATTGCCATTTCTTGTTAGTTGGTCACGATATAAATTAGTTAATACAAAATGTGTTGGTGTAATTTGTTTAAATGAATGTCTTGCGTATCTCTCATCTGATTCCATCAAAATTACATCGCTTTGACATTCACCTTTAATGTTTGCATCATCCAATATTAAAGTAGTTACACCTTCTATTTGGTTAGAACCTTCATAATTAAAAGCTACCTTAAAGCCTGCGCTAGTTAATACTTCGTGGATCATTTCAACAGTACTTGTTTTACCGTTTGATCCTGAAACAGCTATTACATACTTTGGTAGTTTAACTTCACTTAATATATTAGGATCGATTTTTAAAGCTACTTCACCTGGCAAAGAGGAACCACGTTTAAATAGTTTCCCTACTACTCTTATTAATTTACAGATAATAATAGCTATCGTTTTTCTCATTAATTAAATTATAGTACAAAAAAGCCTTATGTTTTTA
>JAUNQJ010000024.1 GCA_030536265.1 Erysipelotrichaceae bacterium | reverse complement strand
TAAACCTGTATCTACTATAGAGTGGGAATAACGTTAACCTCCAATAATATTGAAAAATTATAATAATTAACCTCCGATTATATTGATATAATATGTGATTTATCATAAATAAAGAAAGAATAAGCACAACAGAGCGAAAACAAAAGCAATATAAACAACGATAAAGTTTTGGGAAACCAAGACTTTTCATTCTCGTAAAATGTTCATTAATCTCCCAAATATATGTTATAATTGGGACAAAGATAAAAAGAAACGGGAGAATAAATGAGAAATTTTGATTATTCTAAATTAGCTAATAAAACATGGGATAACACAATAATGGCATATATTGCCAATATTTATGAATATAAAGGAAAACAAGAACTTTATGTTAGACAAAAGCCTATTGAACTAGATAGGCTTGTAGAAATAGCAAAAGCTCAAAGTACTGAGGCATCTAATGAAATTGAGGGAATTGTTACCACTAGGCCAAGATTTAAACAATTGATGAATGATAAAACAACTCCCAGAAATAGAAGTGAACAAGAAATACTTGGTTATAGAAACACTTTAAACATAATTCATGAAAGCTATGATTATATCCCTATAAAACCAAACAACATATTGCAATTACATCGCGAATTATTAAGACAAACAGAGCTATCTTATGGTGGAAAGTTCAAGAACACTCCAAATGAAATTGACGCTATTGATACTAACGGAAATAAAACAGTATTATTTAAACCTTTGGATCCATTTGAAACACCAGACGCAATTGAAAGATTGTGTGAGACATTTAATAGAGAAATGGCTTTAGAGAATGTTGAACCATTAATATTGATTTGTAATTTTATATTAGATTTCTTATGTATCCATCCTTTTAATGATGGTAACGGTAGAATGTCAAGACTTTTAACATTATTACTTTTGTATCAATCAGGATTTATTGTTGGAAAATATATAAGTATAGAAAAAGCAATAGCAGACAACAAAGAGCTATATTATGAAGTACTACAAAAATCAGATGAAAATTGGCACGAAGAAACAAACGACCCAACATATTTCATTAAATATATGTTAGGAATAATACTTGGATGTTATAGAGATTTTGAAGAACGTATTACTATCGTTGAAAAAGCAGGAACAAAAAGTACATCGTATGATATCGTAAAAAAATATGTTGAAAATACTGTTGGAAAATTCACTAAAAATGATGCTTTAATTGCTTGCCCAAGTTTGGGAAGTTCATCAGTTGAATCGGCACTAAAAAAACTTGTAGAAGATAATACAATATCAAGAAAAGGATCTGGCAAAAATACATTCTACGTTAGAAATAATTAATTTTTTGTGCTCCCCTCTATGCTCCCCAAAATCTAAGTAAATAGAGATAATATAAATAAAATCAAGGATACTAGCATATAAATAGATATAATGTATGCAACTAAATATATATGATATTGGGTGGCACCATCGAGTGGGAGTGAAAAAAACAAAACACAAACTATGTTAATGCGACATATTTATATATGTCGCATTTTCTTAGCAATTTTGCTACGAAAATACTTTGCGTACTGCGTATAAAAATTGCAAGATTATATCTTGAGCTTAGCGTGAAGTTTATGTTTTCGTTCTCGTAAAAAGGCTATAATTTACGAGAAAGAAGAAGAATTTATGAGAACCTTTAATTATAAGAAATTAAAAAATGAGAAATGGGATTCTGAAATAATTAGCTATATTGCAAAGATATATCAAGAGCAAGGAAAGCAAGAACAGTATCGATAATAGGTAAGAAATTAGGACGCTTTGAAATAGAAGCAACAACATCTCCTTCATCATTAAATACCGCAAGCCATAGCCCCATATCATCTTTTATTTTGTTTACATACTTAGTATTAATTTTGCGCCTTTTTTAATCGTTCGATGATATCGTTACCATACGAGTCATCATCAACCAAACTTAAGAAAGTTGGACGAAGTTCTAAATTAGCAATATTTTCTATGGTGTTTCTAGCAACGCCACTATGGACAGTTTTCACTGTTCCTTCATTTCTCCCATCAGCAATAAAAGCATTTACTGGGAAGCCTTTAATATCTGCAAATGTTGGTCTTATTACAACGATACCCATAATTAATCCCCTAGAATATGAATTAATTATAGCGGTATATTAATTTGAATTAACGTTAATAAAAACACACAATGATACAATTAATTTATGAAAAAAGTATTCAATATTATATTTGTTAGTTTATTGATATTTGTTTTATTTGGATGTAATAAAAATAGTAATAAAGCACTACCATTTAGGATAGTTGATCGTGATGAAGCGATAGAACTATATACATCAAATGACGAATATTTTAATAGTATGTCCGAATATGATTTGCAATATAGGACGCAATCAAAAGATGGTACCATTGAAGACTTAAAAGAATATGGTATTAATCAGATTAGAGATTTTACTGATAAAGAAAAAGAAGCGTTGATAAGCGCTATGGAAGAAATAGAAGGCATTATTAAAGAGAAGGGATATCATCTTCCAAAAATTGATGAAATTACATTCATAAAAACTACGCAAAAAGAAGAAGGCGGAGCTGTAGCTTATACTCATGGTACACAGATATATATGAATAATATTATCCCTATATATTTGACTACTAGTCCAAAGAATCATCAAAAAGGATTAAGTGTATTAATCCACGAGATATTTCATTGTTTAACTAGAAATAATCCAGATTTTAGAAAACAAATGTATAGCCTCATAAACTTTAATATTGTTGATGAAGATTTTGTCATTCCAGAAGAAATAAAACAAATTTCAATTTCAAATCCAGATGTAGAACATCATGATGCATATGCTTCATTTACAATAAATAATTCAAAGAAAGACTGTTATATGCTTAATATTTCAACAAAACCTTTTAAAAATAAGGGAGATAGTTTTGCTTCATATTATGAATTTATACTTGTGCCAGTAAATAAAGAAGATAAAGATTACTATTTTATAGATGAATCATCTGATTATTGGGATGTATTTGGAGAAAACACAAAGTATATAGCTGATCCAGAAGAATGTATGGCTGATAATTTTGGTTATGCATTAGCATATGGACTAGATGGTTCTATGAATTATCCTAACCCAGAAATAATTCAAGGGATTATCGATTACTTGACTAACGAATGAGATATTATATAACTATTATTCTAAAGGAGAAGAAACGGCATACATTAAAGATTATCCAAATGGAAGAAGATTATTAGAGATAGACACAAATTATATTAGGGATTATTCAACAGGAAGAAGGAATTATCATATAGATGGCAATTATGTTAGAGATTATTCTGCTGGAAGAAGAATCTATGAAATAGATGGGTCTCTACGATAGAATGAGAATAATCAAATTGTGATTAAAAATAGTTAATAATTATTAAGTTTGATAATATTGTTTAATAAATGTAAAATAATATTGGTTGTGATAGAGGCGCAATTTTCATAATTATGTTTACAGGTATTATGAGACTTCATATGTAAACAAAAAGGGGAAATTGCCGAAACATAATATATTAAGTCTAATAATTATGTTGGGATTATGAGAAATACTTATAGTACTGTCGCATATGCGAAGAGCTATCATGTCTTAAGTTATATTCCCTTAGGTCATGATATATCATGGCTTTTTAAAAGGAGAAAAATTATGAACGTATTAAACACATGGTGGTCACTTATTCCACCTTTAATTGCTATCTTATTAGCGTTGTTTACAAAAGAAGTTTATTCATCTTTATTTGTAGGAATATTGGTTGGTGGAATATTGTATAGCGGATTCAACATTGCCGGAATAATGGAACATGTATTTGTTGATGGAATGGTAGGATCTATTTCTGATTCTTGGAATGCTGGAATATTAATTTTCTTGGTCATTCTTGGATGTATTGTTGTATTAATGAATAAAGCAGGCGGATCATCTGCATTTGGTATTTGGGCATCTAAGCATGTTAAAACAAAATTAGGCGCACAACTTGCAACAATTGCGCTTGGTTGTTTAATATTTGTTGATGATTATTTTAACTGTTTAACAGTTGGATCTGTTATGCATCCAATTACTGATAAACATAAAGTATCTAGAGAAAAATTAGCTTATCTAATAGATGCCACTGCTGCGCCTGTATGTATTATTGCGCCAATATCTTCTTGGGCTGCCGCTGTTACATCTTCTGTTGATGGAGTAAATGGACTTGATTTATTTATTAAGGCTATTCCATTTAATTTCTATGCTATTTTAACAATCGTAATGATGTTGTTTTTAGCTATTACTAAATTTGATTTTGGACCTATGAAAAAAGCAGAAGAAACTTTTAAAGAAATATCGGATAATTTAGATCCTGGACAATTTAAAGAAACAAAAGGGAAAGTTGTTCATCTTGTTTTTCCAATTATTGTTTTGATTGTTTCATGTGTTGTTGGAATGATTTATACTGGAGGTTTCTTTGAGGGAGTATCTTTCTCAGAAGCGTTTGCTAATTCTGATGCATCTGTTGGACTTGTATTTGGCTCTGTTGTTGCTTTGTTGTTTACAATCATATTCTATATATTAAGTAAGGTATTATCTTTTAAAGATTGCATGAATTCTATTCCTGAAGGATTTAAGTCTATGGTTCCTGCGATATTAATACTTGTATTTGCATGGACTCTTAAAACTATGACAACATCTCTTGGTTCAGATGTATTTGTTGCTAGTGTAGTAAATCAATTTGCAGAAAATAATGCTGTTATGTCAATGATACCAGCTGTTGTGTTTGTTATTGGATGTTTCATTTCTTTTGCAACAGGAACTTCTTGGGGTACGTTTGGTATTTTAATCCCGATAGTAGTTAAGGTATTTAATTATGATGTTAATAATGTATTGATGATAATTTCAGTATCTGCTTGTATGGCTGGAGCAGTTTGCGGAGATCATTGTTCACCAATATCTGATACTACAATCATGGCTAGTGCTGGTGCACATTGTGAACACATTAATCATGTTAGTACACAACTTCCATACGCATTAACATGTGCAACTATTTCTTTTATATGCTATGTTTTTTCAGGATTTGTTAGAAACACTGCAATTTGTTTAATGGCAAGTATATTGTTTGAAATAATAGTATTATTATTTATTAAGAAAATAACCACTAAATCATAATATTTTAATTATGGATAATAGAAATAATAATTACATATAAATGTTTAGACCGATATTAAAAAATAAAAACGCCCTAGACAATGATAGTATTTTAAAAATACTAAAGGGAGAAAGAAGAGGAACACTTGCTATTAATGGTGATAGTGGTTATCCTTATGCTATCCCTATTAATTTTTTATATGATGAAAAAAATAATAAAATATATTTTCATAGCGCTCGTATAGGTTATAAAGTAGATTTATTAAAAAAAGATGATAAAGTATGTTTTACTGTTTTTGGCAACGAAATTATTAAAGATGAACGATGGGCACCCTATATGTCAAGCGTTGTTATATTTGGAAAGTGTAAGGTAGTCAATAATAAAGATGAAGCAATCAACATTTTAAGAAGATTTGCTCTTAAATATTATCTAAATAGTGAAATGGTTGATGAAGAAATAAGGAAACATCATAACAATGTTTTAATGTTTGAAATATCTATTGATTATATTACTGGTAAGCAGGTTCAAGAGAAATAATATACTATAATATCTTTAAATGAAACAGAAATTACTTGCACTTGATTTAGATGGTACTGCTGTAAAAGATGATTACAGCATGTCTTTATCAAGCATTAAAGCTATCAAAAAAGCTCAAGACAATGGTCATATTGTAGCCTATGTTAGTGGAAGAAGAGATGTTGATATGCTAACGCTTGGAAATGAAAAGTGGTATGTTGATTATCAAATACTTAATAATGGCGGGAAAATTATTCGTTGTAAAGATAAAAAGATTGTGAAGAATGAAACAATTGATGAAGAAACAAGCATAAAATTAATTAATTATGCATTAGACAATAAATATCAATTACATATCTGTAACGGCATGATTTGGCAAGTTACTAAAATGACTGATGGTACTCTTAATTACGCAAGAAAAGTTGGTGTAATACCTGAAGTTGTAGATTCTTTAGATAAAATTGATTATAAGGCTATTGAAGGTTTTATGGCTACAAGTGATCTTGAACCAATTGCTAATTATATAGATGAAAACTTAAAAAGCCTTTGTTACAACCATTCAGAACCGGGAACTATTGATATTATGAAAAACGGTGTTAGTAAATGGAATGGAGTGAAGGCATTGGCCGATTTATTAAGTATAGATTATAAAGATACAATTACAGTAGGAAACTATTACAACGATATAGAAATGATTGAAAAAGCGGGTAAAGGAATAGCAGTAGCTAATTCAGTAGAAGATGCTAAAAAAGCTGCTGACTATGTCACAAAGAATGATAACAATCATGACGCAATAGAAGAAATAGTAAATTTAATGTTAGAAGGAGGATTAGACTAATGGAAAAGTTTTTACTTGGAATCGATAATGGCGGAAGTGATATTAAATGTGCCATTTTTAGTATAGATGGAAAGGAAATTTCAACATCTGCAACTCAGGTAAAAATCGAAACACCCAAACCTGGTTTTACAGAAAGAGATGCAAATGAAGTTTGGGAAGCGAATGTAAAAGTAATAAAAGAAGCAATAGGAAAAGCAAATATTAAAAGTGATGATATTTTAGCTATTGGAATCACTGCATATGGAAATGGCCTTGTTTTCGTAGATGAAAATATAAATCCTGTATACCCTGCAATAGTTTCAACCGATGATAGAGCTAGTGATTATTGTAGGAAATTTAAAGAAGAAGACATTGAAAGAAAAATATTTCCATATACAAGACAAACTACATGGTCTGCTCAGCCTGCAGTATTGCTTCCGTGGTTTAGAGATAATGATCCTGATGTATTAAATAAAACAAGATGGATATTATCAATGAAAGATTATATTCGTTATAAATTAACTAATAAATTAAATGGTGAATTAACAGAAGCATCATCTACATGTCTTATGAATTTAGATACTAAAAAATATGATCCATTTATTTTTGAAACACTTGGTATAAAAGAGTGTATCGACAAAATGCCACCAGTATTAAATAGTACTGATATTGCTGGCACTATTACTAATGAAGTATCTGAATTAACAGACCTTAAAGAAGGAACTCCTGTTGCTGCTGGATATTTCGACATAGACGCCAATGCTCTTGCTAGCGGTATTTTAAATGATAAAGAATTATGTTTGATAGCTGGTACTTGGTCTATTAATGAATTTTTGATAAAGGATGTTGCAATAGATATCGATAAAAAAACTAACATAGCTACTTTGAGCTATGTTGATGGTTTATATTTGATGGAAGATTCAACTCCAACAAGTGCGAGTAATTTTAATTGGTATATAGAAAAGATTATTAAAGAATATAATCCAACTATTACGAATAAAGAAATATATGAAACGTGTAATAAATTAGTTAAAGAAGGAAAGCCAGAAGATAGCTCAGTAATATTTGTGCCTTATCTTTACGCTAGTGCAACTCATCCAAACGCTCATGGAGCTTTCTTAAATATTACTGCATCAGATGATGCTGCATCTTTGATAAGAGCAATCTATGAAGGAGTAATATTCTCTAGTGTTCATCATGTATATAATTTGAAAAGACCTATTGAATCATATGAAAAGGCAAAACTTTCAGGTGGAGTTACAAACTCTGAAGTTTGGTCACAAATGATGGCTGATGCATTACAAATACCAATTCAAACACTGGATGGTACACAAATTGGAGCTAAAGGGGCTGTTATTGGCGCAGGCGTTGCGGCAGGTATATTTAAAGATTTGGAAGATGGTGTAAAGCATATGGTTCACGAAGGTAAAGTATATACGCCAAATAAATCTTTAGCAAATATTTATAAACTTAAATATGATAAATATGAAAAAGCATTAAATGCTTTAGATGATTTAGCGGAGAATATTAATTGATGTTTACGGTAAGTCCCTCAATTTATTCGGCAGATTTATTAAATTTAAAAGAAGTTCTTGATAAAACATCTTCTTTTGAACATATTCATTTAGACATTGACGATGGAAATTTTGTAAAGGGAATAAGTTTTGGAGTAGATTTAATATCACAAATAAAAAAGAATACTAATGTTCCTCTTGATGTCCATCTTGAAGTATTAAATCCTATGGATTATATTGATGAGTTATGTGAACTTGGTATGTCTTTAATAGTGGCTCATATTGAAACTTTAAAAGATCCAAAAGAATTTATTGATAGAGTACATGCACACAATATTAAAGTTGGATTTGCTATTAATGTTGGAACATCTCTAGATAAGATAAAACCTTATCTTAATGATATCGACCATTTAATATTTGTTTCGGTTGTATCTGGTGAAAAAGGTTTACCATTTAGAAAAGAAGTGTTAGATAATGTTAAAGAAATAAAGAAGTTATTAGACAATAAAATATCTATTTGGGTAGATGGTGCAGTAAATGAAAGTAATTTAAAAGATGTTGTAAAAGCTGGAGCTACAGGCGTTGTAATAGGAAGAGCTGTATTTAAAGCAGATGATTATAATGCTGCTTATAATAAATTTTTAGAGCTTGGCAGATTATATGAGAAAATGGAGGATTAAATATGTATGAAAAAGAAAAACAAGAATTAATTGAAACGGCAAGAAAAATGGAAAACTATAGTCTTGTTAAGATGTCAGGTGGCAACGTGTCTTTAAGAATGCCTAATGATTTAGTACTTGTTACTCCATCTGCTATGTCTTATGACACAATGGTTATTGATGATATTGTTGTTGTTGATTTAAAAGGTAATATTGTTGAAGGGAAAAGAAGACCAACAAGTGATTTAAAAGCTATATTATATATCCTCAATAATATGCCTAGTGTTAATGCTGTAATACATACACATCAACCAAATGCCACAGCATTTTCTTTAATTGAAGACAAGCTTCCAGTAATATCCACAACTATGGTTGATGAAGTCAAAGGTGCTGTTAATGTTGCACCATTTACAATAAGTTCTGATGAAGGAATGGGAATTCAAACCGTTAAATATGCTGGTGATGCATTATGTGTAATTCTAAAAAATCATGGTATTATGGCTTATGGAAAAAGTTTAGAACAAGCATTAAGCGCTGCTGTATATCTTGAAGAAACATGTGATATTTATTTAAAAGCTGTTTCTACAGGTAAAAAGATTGTTGAACTTACAAAAGAACAAATAGAAGCAGAAGATAAACCACGCGGAAATTATGGGCAATAAGGAGAGTAAAATGATTAAACCGTTATATAACAATGTATTATTAAAAAAAGAAAAAGCATCGAATCAAACAGCTAGTGGAATTATTATTTCGTCAAAAGAAGAAGATGAAGAATTTGCTGTAGTTGTTGCAATCAGTAGTTGTGAGGAAGTAAAAGTGAATGATAAAGTTTATAAAATGCCTTTAAAAGTTGGAGATAAAGTCATGTATAAGAAATATTCTGGGACAGATGTTAAACAAGACGGTGAAGAATATATTCTTATAAAAGCTGAAGATATTTTAGGTATTTTAAATTAGGAGGTAAACAATGGCTAAGACTGTTAAATACTCAAAAGAAGCAAGAGAAGCTGTACTTAAAGGGGTAGATATTCTTGCTGATGCTGTAAAAATTACTCTTGGACCAAAAGGGAGAAATGTTGTATTAGATAAAAGTTTTGGTGGTCCACAAATTGTAAATGACGGTGTAACTATTGCAAGAGAAATAGATCTTGAAGATTCATATGAAAATATGGGAGCAAAACTTTTATTTGAAGTTGCTAACAATACAAATGACACTGCAGGAGATGGAACTACTACTGCCACACTTCTTGCGCAAACTATAATCCATGCTGGAATGGACGAAGTAGATAAAGGTGCTAACCCTGTTCTTTTAAGAGAAGGAATTGAAATAGCAAGTAAAATAGTTGCAGATAAATTATTAGAGAAAGCTCATCAAATTGATTCAAGTGCTGATATTGCATCTGTTGCATCAGTATCATCTGGTTCAAAAGAGATAGGAGATATCATTTCTAAAGCTATGGAAAAAGTTGGAAAAGATGGAGTGATTAATGTTGATGAATCAAAAGGATTCGATACATCATTAGAAGTATGCGAAGGTTTAAGATATGATAAAGGATATATTTCTCCATATATGGTATCTGATAGGGAAAAAATGATTGTCGAAATGGAAAACCCTTTAATTCTTGTAACAGATCAAAAGATTTCTGTAATTCAAGATACTTTAGGAGTACTTGAACAAATTGTTAAATCAAATAAATCTTTATTGATAATTGCTGATGATATTGAAAATGAAGTTATATCTACACTTGTAGTAAATAAACTTAGAGGCACATTTAATGTAGTGGCTACAAAAGCTCCTGGTTTTGGTGATAACCAAAAATTAAATCTTGAAGATATAGCTATTCTTACTGGTGCTAAATTTTATTCTAAAGATCTTAGAATGCAACTTAAAGATATTCAAATGGAAGATCTTGGTACTTGCAAAAAAATAATTGTTGAAAAAGATCATACAACTATTATTGAAGGTGCTGGCGATAAATCTACATTAGCTAGTCGAGTTAATGAAATAAAAAAACAAATAGAAGAAACTACGTCTTCTTATGATAAAGATAAATTAAAAGAAAGACTTGCAAAACTTGCGAACGGTGTCGCAGTCATTAAAGTTGGCGCTACTACAGAATCTGAATTAAAAGAAAAGAAGTTAAGAATCGAAGATGCATTGAATGCAACAAAAGCTGCAGTTGAAGAAGGAATTATTGCGGGCGGAGGATCAACTTTAATATCTATTTATAAAGAATTAATTGATACACTAAAGAATGAAGATATAGATACTCAAAAAGGAATTAATATTGTTCTTGAATCATTAAAAAAACCATTATTTCAAATAGCAGAGAATTCTGGATTCAAAGGAAAAGATATTGTTGATAAGCAATTAAAAGAAAAAAACAATATTGGATTTAATGCTAAAACTGGTGAATGGGTAGACATGTTTGAAAAAGGAATAGTTGATCCATGTAAGGTTGCTCGCTCAGGTATATTAAATGCTGCTTCTATATCAGGTTTATTCATTACCACAGAAGCGGCTGTTGGATCTATTAAAGAACAAAATCCTCCTATGGGGAATTCTCCAATGGGTGGAATGTATTAAAACAGCGTAATTAATATATAGAAACTTATTCAAAAAAAGAGACTAATAATTATGAATTATAGAATATTAGGAAAAACAAATTTGTCAGTTAGTGAAATTGGATTTGGTGGGGAATGGTTAGAGAAACATGATTTTGAAAAAAGCGTTTCTTTGATTAAATACGCAGAAACAAAAGGGATTAATATTATTGATTGCTGGATGAATGATCCAAAATCTAGAGCTATTATCGGTGAAGGTATAAAAGATAATAGAGACAAATGGATTGTTCAAGGACATATCGGTTCAACTACAAAAGATGGTCAATATTATAGATCAAGAGAATTAGAATATGTTATTCCTGCTTTTGAAGATTTACTTAAAAAAATGCAAACAGACTACATCGACATCGGGATGATTCATTATGTTGATTCAAAAGAAGAGTGGAAGCAAATACAAAATTCCGATTATCTTAAATATGTATTTGAATTAAAAGAAAAGGGAAAGATTAAACATATAGGTATAAGTTCTCATAATCCAGAGGTTGCAATTGAAGCAGCAAAAACAGACTATATTGAAATGATGCTTTTTTCTATGAATCCTGCTTTTGATTTATTTCCCTCTGGAGAAAATACTATAGATAATATGCTTGAGGACAAGTATGAATATATGCTTAAAGGTATTGATCCTTTGAGAGCAGAATTACTTAATTTATGTAAGGAAAACAATGTTGGTATTACAGTTATGAAAGGTTTTGCTGGAGGAAGATTATTTGATGCAAAAAGATCTCCTTTTGGTGTTGCTCTAACACCAATACAATGTATCCATTATGCATTAGATAAATCACAAATTGGTTCAATATTATGTGGTTATGAACAAAAAGTACAAATCGATCAAGCAGTTGCATATGAAACAGCAACCGACAAAGAAAAAGACTATGCTTCAGTTATAGCTAATGCGCCTTTACATTCGTATAAAGGGCAGTGTACATATTGTGGGCATTGCAAGCCTTGTCCTAAAGATATAGATATTGCAATGGTTAATAAGTTTTATGATTTAGCTACCACGCATGACGATGTTCCTCAATCAATTAAATCGCACTATATGCTTTTAAAACATCACGCAAGCGAATGTATTGGATGTAAATCTTGTGAATCTCGATGCCCTTTTGGAGTTAAGATTGCGGATAGAATGAAACTTGCTAGTAATTTATTTGAAAAGTAATAAGAAAATAAAAACTCCTAAGATT
>JAUNQJ010000023.1 GCA_030536265.1 Erysipelotrichaceae bacterium | reverse complement strand
ACAAAACTTTGGTTATGACATCTCTACATATTCAGAAAATGGCAAAGGTTACTATCTAAGAGAAAGAGATTTTGAGCCTTCTCAAATAAATGTTCTTTGTAACGCAATCCATTCATCAACATTTATTCCATCTCGTTCATCTAAAGAATTAATAGATAAATTATTAGCTACTCAAAGTAAGTACTTTAAGAATGATTTCAGAGCCACAGTATTTATGGAAAACAGAGACAAGAAGGATAATAAAGAGTTCTTCTTAAATGTTGAAATTATTAGTGAAGCTATAAAGAATAAGAAACCAATCAAATTTAACTATACTCAATACAATCTAAAGAAAGAATTAGTTAACAGAAGGGAAGAACCGTATATTATTTCTCCTCATTACATGGTTTATAAAGGAGAAAAGGTTTTCTTAATTGGAAAGTCTGATCATCATGAAGATTTAACTCATTTCAGAGTAGATAGAATGAAAAATGTTAAGTTAACTGACGGCAGATATGTAAGACTTGCTAAAAACGAAGATCCATATGAATATGCTAAGTCAAAAATCTATATGTATCATGGTGAAGATATAAGAGTCGTTTTAAAATGCGACAACTCAATTTTGGATGACATCATTGATATCTTTGGCAAGGATATAAGATTAGAAAAAGAAGATGACAACCATTTTGCAGCTTATGTAAAAGCATCTAAACAAGGAATGGTATATTTAGCTCTTCAATTCATTAATCATATGGAAGTACTAGAACCAAAAGCTATTAGAGATGAAGTTAAAGATGCATTAAAGAATGCGCAAAAGAAATATAAATAATGTCCCAAAAGAAGTACTAGCCAAAGTGCGAGAATAACAGCGTGAACGAAAGAATATTAGTAGTACCAAATTCAAATAAACTATCACTATCTCTTGCTTATCAAGACAAGAATCTTTTTAATACTCGAGTATTTACTCCAGTTGAACTAGCAAGAGAAGCTCTACTTCGTTCAGGCAAGATTTGTAATAAAGAGTTTATATCAAAAAATGATGAGCTTTCATATTATAAAGAGTTAATTGATTCAGTTAGTTATTTTAAAACTAGCAAATTAGCTGATATTAAGAGTGTTAATCAAACAATTAATACAATAAGAAAACTTGTTGTTAAAGATGAAGTTACAGAGATAAAGAATAATTTATCTAAAGGCCCATTCAAAGAAAAGAACGATGCATTATATGAAATATATGAGAAATACGTTAGTAAATTAAATAGTGAAAACAAAGTTGATACTATTGGTTTAATTAGATATGCAATAGATAACGCCAATGTAATTGATACAGAATTTATTATATTAAATGAATATCCATTACAGCCATTAGAAGAAGCATTAATTAATAAGGTATCAAACAACGTTACAAAAAAGAGTATTTTTGATTTGTTTGAAGTTAAAGAAAATGGTGTTCATATTGAATCATATAAAAACTGTTATGGTTCAAGTAATGAAGTAGGACAAATTATTGATGATATCTTTACTAACAAAAAGATGGATCAATGTGTAGTGGCTTGTGCAGACTACTCAACATATTCTCAAATCTTTTATGACTATGCATGCAAATATGACATTCCAGTTACATTTGGTAATGGCATCTCTATAGTTAATTCATATCCTGGCAAGTTATTACAACAATATTATCATTGGTCATCAGAAGGTGGTTTTGGTTGGGAACCATTCTTTAGTATGATTCACAGTCCTTATTTTAACTATGAGTTACTTGATTCTTTAGTTACTACAGATAATGAAGATGAATTTAAAAGACCTAAATTCTATGAAAGATTATCAAGATTAAGACTTACAAATAACGAAATCATAAATAAACAAAGAATAGATGATTTTAAAAAATCTATTTCTAGAGCTGAAGTAAACGATAATGATAAATTAGAAAAATATGTTCCTGGCTTTGAAGCAATTGCTAGAGAATTAGCCTTACCAATTGAAGAATTTTTAGACAAGTATTTTACAGCTAGAAACGATAACGAAACGGTTATTAAACTAGATGAAGCAGCAAAGAAATCAATTATCAACGAAATTAAATCTATAAAGAATATGGGTTTAGATATAACTGATGATGTTATTGAAACATTATTAAGAAAGCCTACTTATAGACAAGGTAATAAACCAGGCCACATTCATATAACAACAATTGATGATGCCTTATCATCTTTAAGAAACAATCTATATGTATGCGGATTATCTTCTACTGTTTATCCTGGTTCACCAAAAGAAAACCCTCTATTATTAGATGAAGATCTAAAAGGTTTTAATAATGATGAACTTACATCAAATGGCAAGATTAAAACAAGGATTAATAGTTTAATGACTTTAGTTAAATTTGCGACAAGTCTAAATAACTCAATAGATTTATCTTATGCAGGACTAAATGTATCTGAACTAAAGAACAATAACGCATCAAGCTTATTATTTGAAATATATCAATTAGAGAATAATGGTAAGAACTTAGATGATTTTAAAGCTGGCCTTACAAATGTAGAATACTTTGAACCTAAACTATCTAGAAGTAGAGAAATAGGGAAAGCTTATACCGATTCAAAGAAAGTTGCTTATAAAGCAAAAGCAATAAGCAAGACTCAAAAAGAATCTTTAGATATTGGGAAGTATTCTCCTAGTGCTTTAAACAATTTCTTTAATTGTCGTAAACAATTCTTATATCAAAATCTTCTTAAATTAGATGCACCTGATGACTATAATCCATATGAAGTAATACCGGCAACAGAGCAGGGCACATTAGTTCATGCTTTAATGGAATATCTTGCAGATCATAGAATGTCAAAAGATGGTTTTATTAAATTTGCTGATGAAGTCTTTGATGAATATATGAAGATTACTGTTCCATTAATTCCAGAAAAAATAGCTGATGTAAAAGAACAATTCTTAGATATGGTAGCTAATGGCTGGCAAATGGACGAAGAAAATAAACGAGACCTTGATTTCAAAGAAGAAGATAAAGACTGCACGCATAAGGAAACAGGTGTTGTTATTCATGGATATCCAGACAGAGTTGAAACAACAAAAGATGGTAAAGCAGTAATTATAGATTTTAAAACTGAAAGAAATAAGAAAGCTCACAAGAAAGACGACATTGATTCATGTCTACAAGTTTTGATATATGCTTATATTGTAGAAAATGCATTAAATAAAGAGGTTAGTCATTGTGAATATAGAATGCTTAGATTTAAAGATGGCATTATAACTTGTAAGTATGACCAAGAGATGAAAGATGCATTAACTGCAAAGCTACAAGAATTTAAGACTGCTTTAGATGCCGGTGACTTTTCTATTGGACCAATGAGCAAAGAAGAAGAAAAAGAAAAGTGTAAGTACTGTAAATTTGGTGCTATTTGTGGAAAGGAGGTAGTAGAAGATGAGTAATACTTTTAAGCCTACTACGCTTGATGAGATATCAAGAAATGATATAGTCCACAAAATAGATACTAATTTATTTATTGAAGCTGGTGCAGGTTCTGGTAAGACAACAATGCTTGTTAATAGGATGGTTGCGATGGTTGAATCTGGCAAAGTTCCAGTTGAAAAGATTTGTGCTATCACATTTACTAAAAATGCTGCTTTAGAATTTTATGAGAGATTCCAAGCAAAGCTAATAGAACGCTCTGATCCAAATAACAACAAAGAACCAAGTAGAGCTGGCGATTTAGACACTCCAACGGATGTTACTCGTAAGAGATGCTTAGAAGCTTTAAAGAACATTGATTTATGTTTTATGGGAACGATAGATTCCTTCTGTAATATGATTCTTTCAGAGCATCCAACAGAAGCTAATATTCCAAGTGATGCAAGACTAATTAATGATGAAGAAGAGTCAGAAATATATAAGAAGTTTTATATTGATGCATTAGCTGGTCAATATGGGAATGAAATTAAAGTTCTAGCTAATAGATTCTCGTCTTTATATTGGAACCCAGAAGATGCTTTTGCGACACTTACAAAAGAAATGATGGATAGAAGAAATGTTAATTTTATTCTTACAGATGAATTATGTATAGATTTTTATAAATGTTTCAATAAGGCAATTAAAGATACAAGAATTGTATTAGATGCTTTTAATAAAGATAGATCAAAAATAACTTTGCAGCTTCCATATTATGATAAACGAGACCCAGAAGATGTATATGATTCAGCAAATGATAAATTACAAAAAGGTTGGAATTATGACTACACCGGTGTTCAAAAAGCAGTCAAAGACATTTCAACATTGACTTATGATGCTACATTAGAAGAATTAGGCCTAACTCATGATGAATCAATAGTAAGAGAACAAGCTGGCAAAGTTGTTCTTAATGTAAAGGATGAAGATAGTGTTGATGCTTTATGGCATAAATTAAACAACTATAAATATCAAAACTCATTAAAGTTAGTTAAGCTTTGTATTAAACCGCTTGAAGAATTAATGAGAAAAGAAGGAAAATTTACTTTCTTTGATTATCTTTTCTATTTAAGAAATATGTTAGAAAAAGATGCTCATAATGGCGGCAAGCTAATTGATTATATATACAATAGACACTCATTTTTCTTGATTGATGAGTTCCAAGATACAAACCCAATGCAAGCAGAAGTGTTCTTCTATTTAACTGCTGAAGATCCAAATCAAAAATCATGGAAAGATTGTGTACCAAAACCTGGCTCATTATTTATAGTAGGTGACCCTAAACAATCAATTTATAGATTCAGAAGTGCTGATGTTTCTTCGTATTTAGGCATCAAAGAATTATTTAATAACAAGAAGATTGGCGAGGTTAAATATTTAGTAAATAACTTTAGATCTAGAAATGTTATTAAACAATATTTTAATGACGTATTTAATGAAGTAATGCCTGAAGAATCAGCAGAACAAAGTAGATATAAAGATATAGAAAATTTAAACGATCCTGAACAAGAAGAATTAAATGGTATATATACATATGAAACATATTCTGATTCTTTATTAGAAGATTATCCTGATATGGGGGATAATGATCGATTAGTTAAGATAGTTAAGACTTTAGTAAACAATCCTAAATATAAAATTACTGGAAAAGACAAGGAACTTAGAGAAATAAAGTATAAAGACTTTATGATTATTTTCTATGGTAAGGAGCCTATTTCTTCTTGTATCGCTGCATTTAATGATGCAAAGATTCCAGTAAGAGCTGAGGGTAAAGTTTTATTTGAAAAGTCAAAAGGTTTGGAATTAATAGCCAATATTTATCAAACAGTAACCGATAGAACAAACACTGTTTCTTTAGTAAGCTCTCTATTTGGTCCTATATTCAGTCTAACTGATGCAGATTTAATAACTTATAGAAAACAAGATGGAAAGATTAAACTACAAAATATTCAATATGGAAATAGCGAAATAGAAAAAGCATTAAGCAAATTAACAGCTTTATCTAATACTATTTCATCTCAAACTCCATCATCACTATATGAAAAGATAATAGATGATTTAGAAATCTTTAGATATGTATCAAGTGAAGATTTAGAAGTCATATATTACACATTAGAACTTATTCGTGGCGAAGAGCATAGTGGCAATATTATTACTTATGAAGATGCTGTAAATTATATGAATGATTTATTGTCTGGTGAATCAGGCTTAGAGAGATGCTTAAATCTAAAGGGCGATATAGATGCAGTACATATCGCAAATCTTCATAAAGTTAAGGGTTTGGAAGCACCAATTGTAATACTAGGTAAGGCTGGTTCTGGTAGCAAGCCTCCAAAAATAAGAATTGAATATAAAGATGACGAAAACGGAAATAGGGTAGCTGATGGTTACATTATTTCGGTTGGAAATGAAGATTCATTTGTATCATTAATTGAAACAAACAATTATAAAGAACAAGCAGATAAAGAAAAAGAAAGTCTATTAAAAGAACAAGATAGATTGGTCTATGTAGCCGCAACTAGAGCTAGAAACGTTTTAATAGTTAGTGAACCAAAGAAAAAAGGCAAGAATGGTCCTGCTGGCTTGGGTAGCAAATGGAAACCATTAAAAGAAAAATCTCAAAGCGAGTTTTTTGAGACTATTGGAGAAAATTCAAATAGTAATGAATCTAATGCTGAAGAAGAAAAAGCAAACGATTTATATAAAAACGTTAAATTAACAAAGATTAAATCAGAGGAAACATACTCATTCAAACAACCAAGCGATATTCAAACTCCATCAAAAACTAGTGAATTACCTTATGAAAATGAAGGTGTACCTATTGGAAATGGAGAAACATATGCAACATTAATGGGAACCATGGTTCATAGATTAATGGAAATGATTGTTATGTCTAAAAATAACATTTCTAAAGACGACGCAATAAATAACATTCTTAACGAATATGTAACTGAAGAGTTTGCAGATGATTTAGATCTATTTAAACAAAAGTTAGATAACGTTTATGATGTAATGCATAATGGTGGCTTCCCTCAAAAGGGTAAAGCACCACAAGACATATTACATATTATTTTGAGTGCCGACAAATGTTATTCAGAAGTGCCATTTACATTAAAAGATGATAATAATTTATGGAATGGTATCATTGACCTAATCTATGAAAAAGATGGTAAACTTCATATCGTTGATTGGAAAACAAATAAAGATGATGAAGGCTTAGATGAACATTATAAGAGTCAATTAGATGCTTACAAGAAAGCAGTAAAACTAACGTTAGGGCAAGATGCAGAAGATGCATTAATCTATCACATAGACATTAAGTAAAGGATATAGAACACAAACTATATCCTTTTATTTAGACTTCAAAAATACTGTACCTTTTTAAGTACATTGAAAATGGTATAAGTATATATGACAAAAAAAAGAAGAGGTGAAAGATATGTTAGTTACAAGTAAAGAAGCAAATAAATTATTACAACAATTTGAACAAGAGCATAGGGCCTTGATTACAAAAGAGCACGAAATCAAATCTTTTCTAGCAGCAGTTGGAGAAGATGTAGAGTCTTGTAGACCAGAATATGATTATGAAGCAGTACAAAAAGAATTATCTAGATTAGAAGAAACAATAATCAATTTAAAACATCAAATCAACAAGTTTAATACTGAAACTATTGTTGATGGCTTTGATAAAACAATTGATGAAATGCTAGTTTACATTCCAATGTTAACTAGAAGAAAAGAAAAGCTTAATGGTATGAAAAATGCTATGGCTAAAACAAGAGAATCAGTAAATATGCGTTCTACAATCATTGATTATAGATATGCAAATTATGATTTAAAAAAAGCAGCTGATGATTATGATTCAGTGACTGAAGAACTATCTAAAGCTCAAATCGCTTTAGATACAGTAAATGTAACAAAGAAGTTTGAAGTAGAGCTATAATCTATTTCTTTCCGTTATAATATGACAAAACATTTAATTTGCCTTAAAAGCTCAAGATCGATGTTCCTGTTCATTAGTATAAGTGTGTTGTTATTCAAACTGTTATTAGTTATAAATGTTGTTTAGTGTTTGTGTAAAAAGAAAAGAGGGAATCCTTTTTGATGAAAAAATCAAATAATTACAGTTTGTCATGTTATATAAAAACTTTCCCCGTGGCTTAAAAGTACGGTTATATAAGTCACATCCCCTAATTATA
Organism: Erysipelotrichaceae bacterium; assembly: GCA_030536265.1. Taxonomy (GTDB): domain Bacteria; phylum Bacillota_I; class Bacilli_A; order Erysipelotrichales; family Erysipelotrichaceae; genus Colivicinus. Next base: position 5,186 of record JAUNQJ010000023.1, on the reverse strand, counting down.
GAAAGAGAGAAAACGTATGAAATTAACAGCAAAACAAATTAAAGATGTAGCATTTAGTATTCAAGAAAAAGGTTATTCACCAAAAGAAGTTGATGAATTTTTAGATAAAGTATTAGCAGATTATGAAGAAGCTGAAGATACATGCTTAGATGATAGTCATCCTATGCTATGGTCTGCAAAAATTAAAATAAATTCAGCATATGATGGTGAATTGATGCCTGATACAGTTGAATATGATGGAACTGTAGCTGATTGGATTCATATTGAAAATAAAGGCATCTTTGAAAATGTTCCTTGTATCAATTGTAGAGATGGCCAATACATTCAAAAATTGTAATTACTAACTGGAGGTAATAATGAGAAATACATTTAACGATTTTATAGTAAACGATTCAAATAAAGAAGCTTTTGAATTTGCAAATAAAGTAGCTAAACAAGAAACAACCGAAGCTAATCCTTTACTAATTAGTGGACCATCAGGTTGTGGCAAGTCTCATCTATTAGATGGTATTTGGCATCATTATGTTTGTGCTGATAATGGCAAACATCCAGAATGGATTTCATCTTTTGCTTTAATAGAAAGATTTAAAAACTTTACTCAAGGTAAATGCCAATTTGCAGATAAGTTTAATGAATTAGATTTGTTGCTATTTGATGATATTGACCTAGTAGATGATAAATGTAATGGAGAATTATTATCTCAAGTTATTGATGAACTTATTAAACGTGGAAAGCAAATATGCGTGGCGAGTACAAAGTCTTTAAATGAGTTGTCTCCAGCATTACAAGGCGTTTTCTCTATAGGTAAATGTGTTACAGTATCTCTTCCTACAAAAGATGAACAAAGAGATTTCTATAAGCAATTATCTAAGAGAGAAGGTATATCTTTACATGGAGAAGAACCATATGATTATTTGTGCGAAAAACAAAAAGATTTTCGTGCTATGAAAGCTGAATTTGTTAGACTTAAATATAGAATGATTTGTGAAAACTGTGAAACTGCAAGTCTTGGTGTTGGTGCGGTTAAAAGATATTTAGAAAATTAGTTGACAAAGTTTTCTACGACACTATAATAGAAAATACCATAAAGAGAACGGTGAGGGACAAGCCCTATGATCCGTCAGCAACCCTACATTTGTAGAAGGTGCTAAAGCTTGAATGATGGGAATGTATGAATACTATGCTCCCATCTGCTATGGGAGCTTTTATTTTCTCTTTAATGGTTTTACCTAAAAGGAGGAAATAAAAATGGTAAAACTTGAAAAGTTATTGAATCATGACAAAATTAGATTTGTTGTTCTAGATGAGGAGTATTCATATTTTCTTATTTGGGCAAAAGAGAATGATTGTTTATGGGGTAATGGAAGAATTATTCAACCATACATAGACAAGCCTGATAAAACAACAAAAACAGTCGTTGTTACAAAAGATAAGTTAATGTATCATCCACACGGTTTTATTAGCAATATGTCTTTACAAAATAGACCTATATATTATTTCAAAGATATTAGTAATGACATTGTTAAAGATAAGCTATTTGAAGAACAAGAAGAACTAAGGCAATCAATCAAAGATAAAGAAAAAGTAATGGAGCTTCAAGAAACAGATTTTAAAAAGCGCCTAATATATCAAAGAGAGATTAATCAAAAACAACTTAAATATCAAAAATATACTAAAACTTTACCTAAGCAATTCTTTGTAAAGTATAACGATACAAATGAATTATTAGATTTATTCTATGTTTTAAGTCAGTACGGATACGAGAATTATTTCAATATTAATCCAATGTATTTTGATGAAAAACCACAAGTATTACATGTAGACAATAGAGGAATGCACTTTTCTCCAACTAATACCACGTGTTGTGCTTGTGCTGTTACAGCAGGTATTAAATTTTATGAATATAAACCATTTGTAGAAATGATTGAAAGGATATTTGGTGATTCAAATGAAGATAATGTTTAGCACTAATATAGACCCAAAGAAAATAAAAGAGCTTGATGGCTGCAATAGTATATATACAAACATATATTTAGATAAGAATAAGCAATTTCCATTAATTGAAGTAGATTCGACTGAAGTTGTAGACATGCTTAATAAACTTGATATAACAAGATTTATATATATCAAGGACGACTGGGCATGTGAAGTTCAAAATGGAACTGGAAATTTCTTCCACAAATTTAAAGGTGTTAAATACCATGAAAGTTTCGATGAAGAACCTTTTAAAAATGGTTATCTAGATTTATATATCAAAGATAAAAAAGAATATGTTTAATGTACCAAAATAGGCTCGTTTAGATTCCTATAATGGTAATTATGGTAAATAAATTAAACATTAAAAATATAAACAAACATTTTGTAAAGAGCATCAGGTTTTGTTGGATAAGTTATTCTGGATGTTTAGGTCCTTCCGGTTATGTATTTTTTATGAATAGTAGGGGCATCTTATATTCATGTAATTATGATTATGAAAAATCTGAAGAATATATAAATCCAGAAGAATTATGTAGTAAATGTAAAAAGTATGGTCTTGATTTGGACCTAAATAGAATTAGTGCAATTAAAGGCTGGGATTCATTTTATTTAGGGGGTTGTGGTAATTACCTATACGTACATCCAAAGCATGCTTTAGATTTTTATAGATTGGCTTATGGAAGAACGTGTGTTGAACTGTTTCAACATTGGCAAGAATGCGCTCGTTACATCTTGTGTACTAAAGAAGGTACTAATTGATTTTGTATACTATGGCTGTCAATAAAATTTTATAGGTTTTTATTCACTGTGCATTAAATTGTACACAAAACAAAAAAACTGAAAATTTAGTTGGATTTTAAAAAATTAAATAGTAATATTGTTTTACTTAAAACGGAGGAAGAAGAAAATATGAAAGAATTTAACAGAGTTATTGGCTATGATGATGTAAAGGTTGAACTTGAAAGAATCATTGATATGATGATTAATTCAGAAAAGTACAAAGCATTAGGTGTTCAAACAACTAGGGGTTTATTACTTCATGGTGATCCAGGAGTAGGTAAAACTTTAATGGCAAAGTGTTTCATTAAAGCTAGTAAGCGTCCAACATTTACTGTTAGAAAAGACTTACCAGATGGGGACTTTGTTAAATACATTAAATCAACATTTGAAAAGGCAAAGAAACAAGCACCTTCAATTGTATTCTTAGATGATATGGACAAGTTCGCCAATGAAGATGAAAAGCATAGAAATGCTGAAGAATTTATTACTATTCAATCTTGTATTGATGAATGTAAAGAAGATGAGGTGTTTGTTCTAGCTACTACTAATGAATTACGTGCAATTCCTCGTTCTCTTCTTCGTCCAGGTAGATTTGATAAATCAATTGTCATCGACAATCCAGAAGGTGAAGACGCTGAGAAAATTATCAAACATTATCTAAAGAAGAAGAAATGTGGCAAAGACGTAGAAGCCAAAGAAGTAGCAAGATTACTTAATGGAAGATCTTGTGCAGCTCTAGAAACAGTTATCAATGAAGCTGGAGTATATGCTGGATATGAAAATCGTAAAGAATTATCGATGGATGATTTGGTTAGAGCGTTTATGAGAGTTATTTACAATTCTCCTGAAAAACTAAAATTCAAAGATAGTAAATACATGCTTCAAACTGCATACCATGAGGCTGGGCATACTGTTGTTGCAGAGATACTAGAACCAGGAAGCGTTCCATTTGTTACTATCAAACCTCATAATGGTGGAATGGCTGGTTTCGCTCATATCGATAATGACGAAAATTATTTTGAAGATAAACAATTCATGGAAAATAGAGTTATCTCATTATTAGCTGGTAGAGCCGCCACTGAAGTTGTATATGGAGTTACTGATGTTGGTGCCAATAACGACATTCATAGAGCATTTGATATCGTTCAAAGATTTGTAGATGACTATTGTACATATGGATTTACAAATTGGGAAGGTAATAGTGATTATGTACCTCATGCTTTAGAAGAAAAGAGAATGAACTATATTACTTGTGAAATGGAAAGATATTATCAACAAGCTAAGAAGATTGTTATTGAAAATAGAGAATATCTTGATTCACTAGCTAAAGAATTATTTAATAAGAAAGTACTTCTAGCAAGAGATGTACAAAGACTAAAAATCGCATAAAAAAGGTGAAGAGATGGAAATTAACAACATAAAGAAAGTTACATTTTGGTTTGAAAGCGTTATGGGATTTACTGTTAAATCTGATGTAATAAAATCTCTTGAAATCAATGAATATCAATTTCATATAGGAACAGATATAGCATATAGAACAAAAATTGTTCTTGATAATAATGCTAGAGCTGAGTTTAGCAACCCTATGTTTGATGAAGCACCATGGAATGTAGAAATTAATGGAGAAAAATTTCAATCTCCAATAAAAAGGCTTAATAAATATGATGATATTACTATGGTAGAAATTGAATATGATGATGGTTCAATTGCTAAAGTAAAACCATATTGGGGAGACTTTAGCCAAGATGAGTATTCAATCTATCAAAAATCTTACTATGAGGTAAATGAAAAGGATGAACTAACTGGTAATTTTATAGTTGAGTTCTATACTGATTGTTTTACTGAGAATTTTGCTAAACTACCTAATGTTTATGAACTACAAAAGATAATTGATGATAATTTCTATAAATACAATCCATTAGGTCTAGATGATTCAGATAAACACGTATATCACGATTATGGATTATATGAGTCAGCTAGATGGTTATATAACTTAGGCAAGAAAGCATATAATCCTCAAACGTTTGTAAATGGAATATATCCTTCTATTGCTAAACAGTTTAATCCAGAAAAACATAAAAAGCTCATAGAAAATGTAATCGATATAATTTATAATGAGTGGACTAATAGAAAAGTATCATTAGATGAATAATAGGAGGTATCAAATATGTTAGGTGCAATTATAGGCGATGTAGTAGGTAGTAGATATGAATTTGCAAATATTAAAAGCAAATCTTTTCCAATGTTTCATCCAGTATGTACATTTACAGATGATACGGTATGTACTATAGCTGTGGCTAAAACATTAATTGATAATTATCCTATTGATTATAGTGATGAAGGTTTAAATAAGATTAAGAAAGACCTTGTAGAAAACTTTAAACACTTTGTAGAAGAATATCCTAACTATGGGTATGGTGGTAGTTTCT
>JAUNQJ010000073.1 GCA_030536265.1 Erysipelotrichaceae bacterium | reverse complement strand
GCATACTTTCTTAAAGCTGAGTTTGGTTTCTTTGGTGTCATTGTTCCAACACGTGTGCATACGCCTCTTTTTTGAGGTGATGATAAATCGATTGGACGAGACTTTAATGAGTTGAATCCCTTGTTTAATGCAGGTGATTTTGACTTATAAGTTTTGTCATGACGACCTTTTCTTACTAATTGATTAATTGTAGGCATTTATATCTCCTTTCATTTGTTTTTAGCACACAATAACAGGTGTGCCAAACTGACCATTTATATATAGAACCTTTCGGTTCTAATTTGTGTCAGCTTTATAATAATATAAGAAAACAAGCGTAAAATCAATAGAAAAATGTAAAAAATTTCATTTTTTTCTTATTAAGGTATAATTTATAAGTACCCAATAAAAGGGGGAAGAATTATGAAAATAGTTGTTGTCGGTTGTGGTAAAGTAGGTAGAAATATAGCTGAAGAGCTAGTAAACGAAGACCACAGCATTACATTAGTAGATTCAGATAGTAAAGTAGTCCAAGAATTATCTAATTCTTTGGATGTTTTAGGCGTTATTGGCGATGCTGCTTCATTATCGACGTTAAAAGAGGCAAATGTTGAAGAAAGTGACGTTCTTTTAGCCGTTACCTCTTCAGATGAGATAAACATGTTATGCTGCCTATTCGCTAGAAAAGCCAATCCAAAGATTAAGACTATTGCTAGAGTAAGAAATCCAATTTACTCAAAGGAAATTAATTATATTAAGGATGATTTAGGACTAACGTTAATAATTAATCCAGAAATGGCAACTGCTAGAGAAATAGCAAGAATTTTACGTTTCCCAGCAGCAATGGAAGTTCAAACATTCTCAAGAGGAAGAGTTGAACTAGCTTCTTTTGTTGTAACAAATATTACAAAGATAGTTAATAAGAAAATAATGGATATCGCTAAGATCTTTAATTTCAATATTTTATTTATCGGAATTGAAAGAGGTGAAGAAATAATTATTCCTCATGGCGATACTGTAGTATTAGAAAATGATAAATTATCAGTAATTGGAAAACCAAGTGAGTTAACAAATTTCTTCTCATATATCGACTTAGTTCAAAATCCAGTTAAATCTGTTATGATCTGTGGCGGTGGAAATGTTGCATACTATATAGCTTCAACATTAATTCCATCTAATATTGATGTAAAAATTATTGAAAGAGATAAAGATAAATGTGAACAGCTTGCTGATTTATTACCAGAAGCAACTATTATTAATGGTGATGCAACAGACCATAGCTTATTAATTGAAGAAGGTATTAATGAAGTTGATGCATTTATTTCTTCAACAAACGTTGATGAAGAAAATGTAATGTTGTCTTTATATGCTAGAACTAACAGTAATATTAAAGTAATAACAAAAGTTAATCACATTTCTTTTGATTCAGTAATGAATAAATTAGATGTTGGCAGTGTTATTTATCCAAAGCACATTACAGCTAATAATATTATTACTTATATTAGAGGCTTGTCAGATGCTAAGAGCTCTAACATTACTGCTTTATATCGTATCTTAGATAATAAAGCTGAAGCTATGACATTTAAGATTGTAAAAGAATCAAAATTAACATCAAAGAAATTAATTGATTTAAATATTATTGATAACTTATTAGTGTGTGCAATTATCAGAGATGATGTAGTTACTATTCCATCTGGACAAGACCAGATTCAAGTTGGCGATATAGTACTTATCGCTACTACTAACAAAGGCATAGAAACAATAGAGGAAATTGTTAAGTAATGAATAAATCTTTTATTAGATACGTCGTAGGCCATGTTATTAGTTTTGAAGGCGTATTTCTAGTATTAACCAGTATTGTTGGAATATTATATAAGGAAAGCGAATTTCTACCTTATTTAATATGTGGCATTTTATATTTGATTTTTGGTCTATATAACAGAAAAAATAAGCCTGAATCAAATGTCTTTTATGCTACAGAAGGTTTCGTGATAGTAGCTTTAAGCTGGATTTTTTTATCATTACTAGGAGCTATTCCGTTTGTTGTAACAGGGGAAATACCAAACTTCTTAGATGCTTTATTTGAAGTTGTATCAGGCTTTACAACAACAGGTTCTACTATAATGAACGATCCTGAAAGTTTATCTCATGTATCTGCTTTTTGGCGTGTATTCACTCACTGGATTGGTGGTATGGGAATTTTAGTGTTCGTTTTAGCAATTCTTCCTATGGCTGGTGGATATGCAATTCATATATTAAAGGCAGAATCACCTGGACCATCAGTTGGTAAACTTGTTTCTAAATTATCTACAACAGCAAAAATTCTTTATGCAATTTATTTTGGTATTACGTGTCTAGAAGTAATTAGTTTATTAATATGTAAACTTCCATTGTTTGATAGTATATGTATTTCATTTGCTACAGCAGGTACTGGAGGTTTAGGTTTATTAAATGATGGTTTCTTATCTTATTCAAATAGTGTTCAAATAGTAACTGCAATCTTTATGATGCTATTTGGTATTAACTTTAATATTTATTATTTTATTTTAATTGGAAAAGGTAAAGAAGCATTAAAGTCTGAAGAATTAAAATGTTATCTTGGAATTATCATTGTTGCAACACTATTAATTGCAATTAATACTGTTGGATATTATACAAGTGCATTTGAAACACTTAAACATTCATTCTTCCAAGTATCATCAATTATTACAACAACAGGATTTGCATCAACAAACTTTGATTTGTGGCCAACATTCTCTAAGGTGATAATAATAGCATTAATGTTTATTGGCGCAATGGCTGGTTCTACTGGCGGCGGTATTAAAGTAAGTAGAATAATGATTTTACTAAAAGACATTAAACAAAACATCTTACACTATGTATCTCCTAGAAGAGTATACTTAGTAAGATTTGAGAATAAACGTGTTGATGATGAAAGTTTAAATTCTATTAAATCTTATTTAGTTGTTTATGTTGCAGTATTTGTTGCTTCATTATTGATTATTTCATTAGACAAATTTAATTTCACAGAAAGCTTTACAGCAGTAGTAGCTACACTTAACAATATTGGTCCAGGATTAGAAAGAATAGGACCTCTTGGTAATTTTGCTGAGTTCTCACCATTATCAAAAATTGTACTTATATTTGATATGATTACAGGAAGACTTGAAATATTACCAATGCTTGTATTATTTCTTCCATTAATAAAAACGGTAAGCAAAAAACTAGATAGATAAAAAGGACAGCAAT
>JAUNQJ010000022.1 GCA_030536265.1 Erysipelotrichaceae bacterium | reverse complement strand
TTATATTACATCTTATCAGATTTACTAATAGTAATTTCATCATAAAAATTTAATGGTAAGAAAATAGATTCAAGTGTATGATATCCATCTTCTCTAACACCAGTGATATTTAATGATAAGTTAATTTTTCCATAAGCTCTTTCAATCATGGATTACCTCATACATTTTTATAAAGTCATCAAGTAATAATTCTTGAGCACGTACACTTTCTTTAAAATTTAATTTGTCATATATATTTTTTATTTGTGTTGCATCTAAGAAGTCTTTTAAATTATTATTTAATGTTTTTCTTCTTTTAGCAAAACATTTTTCTATGAAATCAAATAAACCTTCTTCATATTTATAATCTCTTTCTTTTTTAGGAGTAAATGAAACAACTGCACTATCAACTTGAGGAGCAGGATAGAAACAATTTTTAGATACATTCATTTCTAACTTTACATCAAATAAGTATTGAACAATTAAACTTAATGCATTGTAATCTTCTGAATTTACTTCAGCATTAAATCTATCAGCTACTTCTTTTTGTACCATTACTGTAATTTTGTTTATATCTAAATTTGATTTAAATAATTTAAATAGTATTGGTGTTGTTACATAGTATGGTAAATTGCTTGCTATGTTTATTTTTTGATTTTCATATTTTGCTAAATCAACATCTAAAAAATCAGTATGATTAACAACAAAGTTTGTATCTTTAAATTCATTTCTTAAGATATTTACCATATCTTCATCAATTTCATAGGCTTCAACATTTTTAGAATATTTACATAAAAACTCACTTAGTGCACCTAAGCCTGGCCCTATTTCAATAGTTAATAGATCTTTTTTTGCTGCTATTTTAGCTATCTTTTCTACAATATTGGCATCAATTAAAAAGTTCTGACCAAACTTCTTTTTGGCCTTTTGATCACCTAATACCTGTTTTACATATGTTAAAGATGCTTTATTCAAATTAAGTCCTCTTTCTTTAAGCCTATCATATTTATACGTTTAAACAATGTTTTTGCGTTACATTTTCCTAAACAATATTTTTTTGATATTTCTTCTCTTTTTAGACTAGAATCTGAATATCCCATTAAGCCTAAATCTAAATAGTCTTCGTATGATAATGTTTCATTACTTTCTCTATAAGTAATTAAGTTGTCTAATGCTTTTTCTATAACTTCTTTATTTGCATGTTCAACTCCAACTTTTTTACTAGTTCTTGCTTCTTGTTTTATCAAGAATGCATTTTTCAAATTTGGAATTGCTTCATTAATTCTATTTCTAATTTTTTCTCCTGGACTATCTGGATCAAGCAATAATATTACACCACGCTTATTATTTATTTCTTTAATAAAATTGATTGTTTCTTTAGATAATCCTAAACCATGTGTTTCAATAGTATCAACATCAAAAAATGACCTAAGATGCTTAGTGTCATTTTTTCCTTCTACTACTATTACTTCTTTAATTGTTTTCATTATTAATTAAATGATAAAGTTAATTGTTTTGTGTCATCTTCATAGAATCTTACATGAAGTGTTTTATTATTACAGTTAATAACTTCAGTAAATACTGATTCCCAGAAGAAATCAGCATCTCTCATTTCATCTCTTGTCATAGAGTTTAAGAATTCACCCATTACACCTACAACTACTTCGATATCATCTTTATTTACATCATTCATTAAATAGTCATATGTCCAATATTTCAAAGTAGCAACAAATTCACTACGATTATCAAATTTACAAATATCAGGGAAATATGTTTGATAGTATGTAACATCATTCATTAGATTAAACATTTCATCTTCTGTTTGAACATCTTTAACACCATTAATTACATATTCATATCTTCCTACACCAGCTTTTAATTCTTGAATCTTTGCAAGTTCTTCTGTGATATAGAAATTTGCTTGACCTTGTTGTCCTTCGTGCCAATATAGATTATTGCATGCAACTTCAAGTAATCCATATCTTCCTGTAGCATCTGCCATCATAAAACAATAATTATCAGCACTTGTTTCATTTCCATACATTGAATAAATATCTAAAGTTTCAATATATTTTAATGCTTCTTCAATATTTGCACAGTGTTCACCAATATAACGAGATAATGAGAATAGATATACTCTTTCACCCTTGCCATTATTTGTTCCTGAACAGCCAAATTTTGTCTCTCCAGTAGGCCAAGTTTCGCCATTTCTCATATTTACTTCAACATATAAACCTTCACTATTTAATACATCATCAGCTAAGAATGGTAAAACCTTTTGAAATTCAGGGCTTATTCCTTCATTTAATACATCTTCATAGTCTGGTGAAATATCCCTAAAAGTATATGCTAGGTTAATAGTTTCATAGCATCCTTCAACTTTTGTTCTAAATACATAAGCAGCTTTATTACAAATAGTTAAATCCATATTACGGCCAACTATTGTATCACCTGCATCATTTACTTTAGCTACTGCAGTACAACCACCTTTTCCCCACTTATCATAAGTATTAGCAAAATACTCTTGAGCATACTTATAATCTAATGAATCATATGATCCAGCATCAAATACTCGTGAGAATATTTCTTCAACTTTTTTATTTGTAAGAATTTCATCATCCTTTGTTTCTTTACAACCAGATAAAGAAATAAGCATAAGTATAGTTAATAATGTTAATAAGAATTTTTTCATAATTATCTCCAATTAAATATTCTGAAAGTCTTCAGCATTAGTAAGTTTAATGTTACTTGTATTACCTTCAACAATTTTTACATGATGATTATATTTTTCAAAAACACTTGCGTCATCTGTACAATTAGAAACATCAAGAGTTTCATATGCTGCTTTAATTAAATTAGTTTTAAAAGCTTGAGGAGTTAATGCTAAATAAATATTATTTCTATTAATTGTTTCTTGAACCATTCCATCTTTTACTAATTTAACAGTATCTGTAGCTTTTTTTGCTAACATTACTCCATCATATTTAATTACTTCTTCTTTTAATTTATCTACATCTTCTTTTATTAAGAAAGGTCTTGCTCCATCATGAATAAAAACATATTCACTTTCACATAATACTAAACCATTATAAACAGAATTTGCTCTTTGTTCTCCACCTTTAGTTACAACAACTTTATCATTATTAAATACTTTATTTTCTTCTTCCGTAACAATAATTATTTTTGAACAATCTTCGTCATTAAGAAAAACACTACAAGCATTTTCTAAAACTGTTTTATTGTTTTTCATCACATAAAAAACTTTGTTAAAGCCAAGATTTGCTCTTTCACCTTTTCCATTTGCTACTACAATTGCATCATATTTCATTAATCAAGTACCTCATTTAATAATTTACTTACATCATTTGGTAATATACATTCTACCTTAATAGTTTCTTCTTTTAAAGGATGGAAGAATTCTAATTCATCAGCAACAAGCCCCATCCTTACTAGTGCTTTATTTCTAATTCCATATAAATCATCATTAATAATAGGATAACCAATACTTGCTAGATGTACTCTTATTTGATGAGTTCTTCCAGTATCCAAATAACATCTTAAAACACTTATTCCATTCTTTGATCCAATACATTTTACTTTTGTTAATGCATTTTGACCATTTTTAGCAATAACTCTCTTATTTGAATTATGTCTATCTTTTCCTATTGGTTTATCAATAGTAATACTTTCATCAACTCTCATTTTCCCTTTAACAAATGCTAAATAGTACCTTCTTATAGTCTTTTCTGATAATAATTTATCAAATAAAGGTTGAAAAATAATAGATTTAGAGAACATCACAAGTCCTGATGTTTCCTTATCTAATCTATGAATTGGTTGAATATCCACATAAGGAGTATCCTTATAATAGCTTTTAACATAATCAGTTAATGTTTCTTCATCATTTCCATCAGAATGAACCAATAATCCCTTTGGTTTAAAAACAACAACACATAATTCATCTTCATAAGCAATATCAACAGTATTTTTTACTTCCTTATATATATTATCTTCAGGATAAATATTAATACTTAAAATATCACCTTTTAACTCATCTTCTCTTTTACATGGCTTATTGTCTATTAACAACCATTTATTTTGAATTAATAAATGTTGATACTTTTTAGATGGTATATAAGCATCTAAAAAATCTTGAACAGTTTTATTAAATAAAGAACTTATTTCAATATTTAAACATCTACCATCTAAAACATATTTCATACTATTATTATATAATTAATGCGATGAAGAAAGCACTTGTACTACTAATAATCATTTCTATAGGATTACTTGGATATGATGGCTATATTTTTTATAATATCCAAAATCAAACTAAGAAATATGAAGAAATAAAACAAGAATACAATAAATTATCAGAAGAAGAAATAAATAAAAGTAATGAAATAACAAAATTAACTGATGAGTTAAGTGAATACAAAGAAAATAATATAGATACTAATAAGGAGTATAACTTATGGATGAATGTGAACAAGAACGTTCAAGATCTTCTAAAATAGGACAAATTATTGGTATTATAGTTTGTTTTATATTAATTGTTGGGCTTGCTTATGGCTTAATATTTTTAAGTCACCAATTAAGATTAATTAATGCTGATATTGAAAATACACAAAAAGACATTAAAAATACACAGGATTCTATTGAAATGAAACAAGCAGAAATAAATACTATTAAAACTCAATTAGATGAAAATATTAATATTGATGAACTAATAATTGAACAAAAAGAAAAATTCCAAAAATTAGAAAAAAGATTTGAACAAAGTATTGTTGTTGATGATTTAGATCAAAAGATTGCTTACTTAACATTTGTTGATGGACCATATAAATTAACTAATAAATTCTTAGATGTATTAGATGAATATGATGTTAAAGCAACATTCTTTTGTTTAGAAAAAGATGAAAACTATGATTATGATGAAGAGACTACTGAAATCTATAACGAAATATATAAACGTATTATTGAAAGTGGTCATACTTTAGCAAATGGTACTTCATTAAAAATTACTGAAGAAGAACTAACTATCAATGACACTGATGAATATATTGATGAAATAATTAATAACAAGAACTTTATTAATGATAATTATAACTATGAAACTAATATTATGAGATTAGTTGATAATGAAGAATCATCTGATGAAGCAAAAGAAGAATTACTAAATAGATTAAATAAAGAAAAATATGGATATATTGAATATAACTGCAATAGTTATGATAATGAATCATTAGTAAATGTAGATCAACTAATATCTAATGTTGTTGATAACACTAATGATAGAAAAATATTAGTTGTTGAAATGCATGATTATAATGCTAATACACTTGAAGCTCTTCCTTATATTATTGAAGGCCTAAAAGAAAAAGGGTATACCCTTCTTCCTTTATTCTATGATTCTGTAATGGTTAAGAAGTAATATATTACATCTTTCCTTTATATGTATATATTAATTCCGAAATATCTGGGACACTCTTAATAGACATGTCCCTATTTATTTTTTTAGCTATTGATACGCATAGTAGTAATCCCATATATGCTTGATAATAGTCATTGATAATGCTGTCATCATACTTTGAATCAATCATTATTACATGATTATATGTTTGTAGTAGATTCTCTTTAAATAAGGTATCTAAAGCAGAGTTATCATCAAAATAGATAAGTGGATTTTGGTAATGATAATTAAACATTGTCCTACCATGACAATAGTCATATTTTTCATGAATTACAGGTGCTACTAAAGCCCCTTCAACAAGTGTAGAATCTAGCATTGCGCATGCTGTAACAGATTTTTCACTTGTCATAATTTCATATACATTCTTATCAACAACATCAAATTCTTTTCTTATACTCAATATATCTTTAACAAGATTTATATCGTTTTTATAATACATAAGAATAATTGATAATGGAATAAATGTTCCAGCCATAGACACAAATGAATATTCTTCATCATTAACAGTGTATTGTAAGGAATTAATACCAGGTCTAGTAGTACCTGATAATAAGTACTTATTTAAATTATTATCAAAAGAAGCATCAACACCAATGTTTTTTCCTGAATAACTAACAGCAATTACATTTTTATAACCATTTAAATCCATTAATTTTAAATCTCTAGGAAATTTAAAAGTAGCTATTATATGATTCTTTTCATTTAATACTTTAGCTAAAAAAGTTCCAACTATAGAAGAACCACCAACACCTGTAACTATTGTTGGTTCTTTAATACTTGCTAGTGTATCAAAAATCTTATTTAAATCTGTTTTTTGTAACGAATCTAATACTCTTGGTAACATCTTATCTAATGTTACATACATATTATCTACAAATAATTCTTCATTTGGCATAATGTTTTCTTCCTAATCTATTTTATAATTATGTTTTTCAGCAAATTCATATAATTCTTTTTCACTATGACACGCTGTTTGTCCGCCTAATCCAGTACAAGCTAATGATCCAGAAACACTAGCAAGTCTTAAAGCTTTTTGATAATCATAGCCTTTCTGTAAACTATATATAAATGTTCCTGCAAAACTATCTCCTGCACCTGTAGAATCAACTACATTTGTTAAACAAGCTTCTGCTTTATATTGATTATCTTTTGTATAACAAGTAGTGCCATTTTCTCCATCAGTTACACAAATAAATTCACAACCTTTTTCAAATAATATTTCTTTTGGATCTTTTTCTGAATTGTTCTTTAGATTTGTATAATCTTGTTTATTAATAAATACACCATCAGCTAATGAATATAAAATATCAAATTCCCAATCTTTATCAAATTCACAACATGCATCAAAAATAATTTTTGTTCCATGTTTTTTTGCTTCAAGTAATGGTTCAATATTTTCAAAACTACTTTTTACATAATGCATCATTGAATAAATATATTTTGCATTATTTAATAATTCTTGTAATTTATCATCTACTGTGTAGAATGGTCTTTCTGGTAATACAACAAACATTGTTCTTTTATTACCTGTATTAATAATTACAACTTTTTGATTTGTTGCAGTGCCATACTGAATATTTGTTGTATCAATACCATATTTATTTAATACAGAAATAATAAATTTACTTGATTCATCATTATCAGATAAATAATCTAAACCCTTAACATTTCCACCATTTGCTGCACAAACACAACCCATATTAAGTGGTGGACCACCTGCTGCTTTTCCATTACTCTTTGCTGCAGTATATGTTCCTTCAATTGGCCAACTATCAGCTGCATAGAATTCATCTGTTGAGCTTCCTAATAATAATAGTAAGTAATTATCCATGAATAATTATCCTTATATATATTATATTTTATATTAACGGTCACAACGAGTATAATAAATGGCCTATTTTATAGCTATACGTTATTAACGTATAAAAATAGCTAATAATATCGAATACTTGCATAGATTAATATATATGTTAAAATTTTAATACAAATGGTATCATTTATAACACATTTGTAAGGAGACAAAAATATGGGACAAGTAACATTTTCTATTAGAATGGATGAAGATTTAAAGAAACAATTTGAAGCACAATGTGATTTATTTGGTATGAGCATGTCATCAGCTTTCAATGTTTTTGCTAGAAAAGTAGTTTTAGAAAAGAAAATACCTTTTTCAATAACAAGTGAAACTGAACCTGCTACTGCATTAGAAAACTTAGAAAACAAGATAGATAAATTAGCTAAAGAAACAAAAAATATAAGAGAGAAATTCATTAATCAAATTAAGGAACAATCATTATTAAAATAATAAGAAGATAAGTATATATGACTAATAAGATTGAAAATAAAACAAATATATTTGAAAAAATTGCATCGTTTGTAGTTGATAGAAGAAATCTTTTTTTCTTTATCTATGCTTGTCTAATTATATTTTCTTTGTTCTCTATGAATTGGGTAAAGGTTGAAAATGATATTACAGAATATCTATCAGATGAAACCGAAACCAAACAAGGTCTAAAAATAATGAATGATAATTTTGTTACATATGGCTCTGCAAGAGTCATGGTTTCAAATGTATCTTATTCAAAGGTTTTAGAATTAGTTGATGAAATCGAAAACATTGATGGAATTGATGCTGTTGATTTTGATAATACCGACAAACACTTCAACAATGGATCTGGATTACTTGATATAACTTTTGATGAAGTAGCAAAAGATGAATTATCTGAACAAGCTTTATTAGATGTAAGAAATATACTAAATGATTATGATTACTACATTGATAGTGAGATTAGTGTAGATACTGCTGCAGATTTAGCAAATGAAGTTAAAGTTATTATGGTAATTGCTGCTGGTATCATTGCTGTTGTTCTTACACTTACTTCAAGATCGTATGCAGAAGTGCCAGTATTAATACTTACTTTTGGTTTAGCTGCAATCATTAATATGGGTACTAATTTTTTATGTGGTACTATTTCTTTTATATCAAATTCAGTTACAATCGTTTTACAATTAGCTTTAGCAATTGATTATGCAATAATACTATGCCATAGATTTTCTGATGAACATGTATTTTTAGATGCACGTGAAGCATGTATAGTTGCTTTATCAAAAGCAATACCAGAAATAGCTTCTTCTTGTTTAACAACAATTTCAGGATTAGCTGCTCTTGCATTTATGAACTTTGGTATTGGTCTTGATTTAGCTGTTGTATTAATAAAAGCAATATTCTGTTCATTACTTTCTGTGTTTACATTCATGCCTGGTTTGCTTGTATTATTTTCTAATTTAATAGATAAAACAAAACATAAGAATTTATTACCAAAAATAACTCCTGTTGGTAAATTTGCTGTACTTACAAAATATATTATTCCACCAGTATTTGTAGCATTAATTGTTGTTGGTTGTATTTTCTCTAATAAATGCCCATATGTATATACATATAATGAATTAGAAACAGCAAACGCTTCTGAGATGCAAATTGCTAAAAGCCACATTAAAAATAAATTTGGATCTTCAAATATGTTGGCAGTAGTAGTCCCTAAAGGCAATTACGATAAAGAGCGAAATATATTAAATGAAATTGAAGAATTAGACGGTGTTTCTAAAACAATGGGTCTAGCTAATATTGAAGCGCTTGATGGATACATGCTTGCAGATGCTTTAGATCCAAGGGAATTTTCCGAATTAGCTGATTTAGATTATGAAGTAGCTAATCTATTATATTCAGCATATGCTTTAAATTATGACCAATATGGGGAATTAATTAATGGTGTTTCAAATTATAAAGTTCCTTTATTTGATATATTTATGTTTTTAAATAACGAAATGAATGATGGAAACATTCATTTAAATTCTGATATACAAGACACATTAGATGATTTATTTGAACAATTAGAAAAAGCAAAATTACAATTACAATCTGATAATTATTCACGTATGGTCGTATATTTAGATTTACCTGAAGAAAGCGAAGAAACTTTTGATTGTTTAGATAAAATACACGAAATTATTGGTAAATACTATGATGGCGATTTTTATGTAGTTGGTAATTCAACTTCAGCAGTTGATTTATCTTCTTCATTTATTAAAGATAATTTATTAATTTCAATACTATCTGCTGTATTTGTTGTAATAATCTTATTGTTTACTTTCCAATCTGCAGGTTTACCTGTTTTATTGATTACAGTAATTCAAGGATCAATATGGATAAATTTCTCTGTTCCAACAATAATGAATACTCCTTTATACTTCTTAGGATATTTAGTTATTAATGCAATTCAAATGGGTGCAAACATTGATTATGCGATTGTTATTTCTTCTCATTATTCAGAGCTTAGAAAATCAATGCCTGCTAAAGAAGCAATTATTGAAGCATTAAATTCTTCTTTCGCAACTATATTTACATCAGGTACTATCTTAGCAAGTGCTGGTATTATTATTTGTAACATTACAACAAACGCCGTAATAGCTTCTATTGGTGAATGTCTTGGTAGAGGAACAATAATATCAATAATCTTAGTATTCTTTGTTTTACCTCAAATGTTATTACTAGGCGATACTATTATTGAAAAGACATCATTTAAAATTGAAAGTAAACTTGGAAAATCTATTAAACAAGCATCTGGTACTTTTGCCTTAAATGGAAGAGTAAGAGGATATGTTTCAGGAATAGTTGATGCAGAAATTAAAGGTTTAATAGCTGGTGAAGTAAATGCTTCTATTATTACTAAAAATGCAAATGAAAAAATTGAAGACATAGAAGAAATAAACACAGAAGTGGAGGTACAAAAATGAAAAAATTAATTACCCTATTATTAATAAGTTTATGTTTATTAGTTACTGTCCCTTCTAATATTATTAGTGCTGATAATAATGAAATACATATTAAAAATGTAGATGAATGGAATGATTTAGCTAAAAAATGCCAAGTTGATTCTTATTCTAATAATCTTACTATTATTTTAGATAATGATATATACTTTAATAATAATTTTAATTCTATTCCATATTTCAATGGAACTTTTGATGGAAATAGCCACAGTATTAATAATGTATCAATTAATTCATCTTTAACTAATGATGGTATATTCAGAATTACTGGTAAAAAATCAATTATAAAAAATGTTATTGTTGATATGAATACAATTAATGATGCAAGTAGAATTGGTGTTGTTGGATATAACCAAGGTTTAATTGAAAATATCAATGTGTCATCAACTATTGATGGAGATGATGAAGCAGGTTTAATAGCTGGTTATAATTCAGTTAGTGGTGTTATTAAGAATTGTATAAGCCATGGTTCTATTAATGCCATTCACCAAGTTGGTGGAATAGTTGGTACAAATTACGGTTATATTAGTAACTGTACAAATAATACAAATGTTAATAATGAAGTTGAAAAAGAAGATTTAGATATTTCTACATTAACTATTGAATCACTTACTGATTCTAGCGTTATGTCTAAATTAAATGATGTAGGTGGAATTGTAGGCTTAAATTATGGAATAGTAGAAAATTGCACAAATCATGGAACAATAGGTCATGAACATGTTGGATATAACATTGGTGGAATTGTAGGTTGTCAATCAGGATATGTTAATAATTGTGTTAATCATGGTTTAGTTCAAGGAAGAAAAGAAATTGGTGGTATTGTTGGCCAAGCTGAACCATCTATGTCTTTAATATTCCAAGAAGATTATCTTCAATTAATGAAAAGACAAATTAAAAGTATATATAATGACACAAACACAATTATTGAAGAATTAAGAGACATTAAAGAAACAAATATTTCGTATTTTAATAGTATTAATAATAATCTAAATGAAGCTTATGATGCTTTAGATTTGATGCTAAATAATAAACCAAGAGAATCTGATTTCGACGCTGGAAAAGTAGCATTATCAGCTGCTTTAAAAAAGGTATTAGATACATCTAAATCTCTTGTAGAATACAATAGTGATTCAGATGATTTATATGATAAATTAAATGAAGTAGCAAAAGAAATATCAGAATTATCTACAACAACAGTAAATTTTGCTGATTCATTATCAACTGAAAAAGATATGTATGTAGATGTTTCAAATAAAGATAATGATAATAATAAAACAGGTAAAATATCTAAATGTACTAACTACGCTAATATTATTGGTGATATTAATGTTGGTGGAATAGTTGGATCAATGGCACTTGAAAACGATTTAAATCCTGAAGATGATTTAGAAATTATTGGTAAAAAATCATTCGATGCTAGATATGAAACAAAAGATGTAATAAATTCTTGTATTAACTATGGGTCTATCAATATTAAAAGAAATTATGCTGGTGGAATATGTGGCAATCAAACAACTGGTTTAATTAATAATTCTATTAACTATGGATTATTAGATTGTGAAGAAGGAAATTATATTGGCGGAGTAGTTGGCAAATCTGTAAGTAATATTAATAGTAATTATTCAAAATGTTTCATATATGGTAACAATTATGTTGGTGGTATTGCTGGATCAGGTATTAAAGCTAAAGATAATGGATCATTAGTTCAAATTCTTTCATACAATTCAAATGTTGGTTCTATCTTTGGCAATTATGGAAAAATAGATGATGAAATAGTCGATAAAGCAGATGAAATTATTAATAACTGGTATGTATATGATGATATAGCAGCTATTGATGGAATTTCTTATGATAAGAAAGCATTTCTAATAAGTGATGAAGAAATGTTAAATAAAAAGATTAATGATGATTTGAAGAAAATTAATATTGTTTTTATTAAAAACAATGAGGTCTTTTACAAAAAATCAATTGAATATGGAGACTCTTTCTTTGAAAGTAATTATCCATACATCATCAAATCAGATAATAGTTATAACTGGGAATGCATAAATGATGCTAACTTTAATCATCTTACAAAAGATGCTTTAATAGTATCAAACTATCATGATTTATTACCTTCTATTTCAAGTAATGAAAACCCAATAGCATACATTATCTTAAATGGAAAATTTAATGATCAAGATAAAGTTAATAATACTATTATAAATAATAATGAAACAGAAATTTCATATTCAATAAATTCAACACTTTCAGAAGATTCATATATTGATACATATTGTATATATACAAACAATTTCAATAATTACAATATACTTTCATTAAAAGGTAATGAGTGGAAGAAAGTCAATTATGAAAAAGATGGTAGATATGCAATTATTAATAGTATTGATGTTAATAATCAGATTCGTGTTGTTAAAGTAAATGATTATTCTGCTACTATTATTTGTTTTGCAAGTGCTGGTATTATCATTACATTAATATGTTTAATATCAAAAAATAAAAATAAGAAGAAAAAATAATTTAATAAAAAAAATAAATGAGACTTAATGATGTGTACCCAGTTTCCTGGACATAAATGTTAACTGGATTATATCACTAAA
>JAUNQJ010000021.1 GCA_030536265.1 Erysipelotrichaceae bacterium | reverse complement strand
CTGATGGACATATTGCATTCAATGAACCTGGAACAGCATTTGATTCAGGAACACACGTTACTGATTTAGCTGAATCAACAATTAAGGATAATGCAAGGTTTTTTGAAAATGACATGAATAAAGTTCCAACTCAAGCTTGTACTCAAGGAATTGGAACAATCATGAAAGCTAAAACATTATTATTAATTGCTACAGGTGCAAATAAAGCACAAGCTGTTAAAGATATGATGGAAGGACCAATTGATGAAAAATGTCCTGCATCAATTCTTCAAAAGCATCCAAATGCAATCGTTATTGTTGATGAACCTGCTGCTTCATTATTAAAGAAATAGAAATTAATACCTCATATCATAAAGATATGAGGTATTTTAATTTATAATAGTAGTATATGCAAAATAGAATATTAACTAAAGAAAACTCTAAAATATTACAAGGCATAGCAATATTGATGATGGTTTATCATCACATTTTCATTGATGGTAATTTATGGTTTGTTAATGAGCCTACATCGCTATTAAATATGTTAAATTTCATTAATATTGGTAAAGCTTCTACATTTCAAATGACTTTCGCTTGGTTTTGTAAGATTTGTGTAGCTATATTTGCTTTTACATCAGGTTTTGGAATCTTTGCACAGTTAGAAAATAAATGCAAAGAAAAGATAGAGTTAAAAGAAATGTATAAATATTGCTTTAAAAGATTTCTTTCTTTCTTTAAAGTTTATGCATTTTGTTTTCTATTCTTCAATATATGTCAAATTTTGATAGTTGGTTTTGATGCTTTTGATTATTCATTCCCAAGATTTATTATCAATTTGTTAGGCTTAGCAGCCGACTATAATGGAACTCTTTGGTATGTTCCTTTGTACTATTGTATGATTTTTATATCTCCTCTTGTGTATGTCTTTTTAAAAAGAGTAGATTTAAAAAAGTTTATTGTTGTATTAATATGTGCATTTGTTTTATCTTTTGCAATTGCTTTTGTATCAGGCAACTTGTTACCTTTCGTAAAGGAAATTAGCAAGTTTATTCAACATTATCAAACTATATATATACTTATCTTTATGGAAGGGATGTTTTGCGGCAAGTATGAGCTTATTGAATATATATATTCTAAACTAAGCTTACTAACAAGCATCTTATTAGTAATTTGTGTTTTTATCGTAAGGACATTACTAATAAGGGCGCCAAGTGATAGTTTGTTTGATCTAGTATTAATTGTTCCTTTTGTTGTTGGAACAATAAAAGCAATTAGTTATTCAAAATTATTAATAAAGTTGTTATCGTTTGTTGGGAAGTATTCAGCTTATATTTGGTATTCTCATGCTTATTTCTATTCTTATTTATTTTTCGACTTAGTAATAAGATGTGATATGTCTTTACTTGTATACATTCAAGTTGTTACTTATTCATTAACATGTGGTATATTATTTTCTAAATGCATTAAATTAATTGAACAAGGAATTAACAAATTGAAGAAGTGTTAAAAATAGTTCTACAGAAGTAGAACTATTTTAATAAAGTAATTGTTTTCGGTATATTATTAATTGAAACTTTTTTAGGACTTCCACCATATTCTCCATCTAGTGTCCAAGACATATTGGATTTAGGAATAATAGTAAGTCCTTTTGTTTTAAATATCTTAACACGTTTTGTTTTTATTTTTGAATTTAATAAAGCAGCAGTAATTTCTTGAAGTTCTATTAAGTCTTTTGGCTTTTCTATTAACATTACTTCAAACAAACCATCATCTAGCTTAACATTTCTGTTATTAAGATGATACATGCCACCAACTGATAATGTGTTAGTAATCATACCATAGATATATTTTCCATCATATGTTTCGTTATCTGATTTTATTGATAAATCATATGATTTAATCTTACTTATTGAATTAATACCATTTAATAAATAAGCTAAGTGTCCAATGGCATTCTTAATATCTTGAGGAGTTGAGTATGCTACTTCAGTAAATGCTCCAAATGCAGCAACATAAACAAAATAATCTTCATTAAATTTTCCAATATCTATCTTTTTAATATCCTTGTGTTCAACTATTTGTTTAGTGCATTTCTTCATGTCTTTTGATAACTTTAAACTAGATGCATAATCGTTTGTTGAACCAGCTGGTATGTATCCTAGTTTTGGTTTTTTCTTTAAAGACATTATTCCATTAACAGCTTCTGATAAAGATCCATCTCCACCAGAAACTATAATAAGTTCATATTTAGAGCCATTCTTTTTAACATAATTAACTATATCTTTTGTTTTTTCTGAAGCATAGACAACTAAATCTTTATATTCTTTAGACAATGTATTTAATACATCATAAAGATTATATTTTATTTGCATATGCCCAGCATTAGGATTGTAGATAAATAGAGTTTTCATACACTTATATTCTATATCGAAACACGATATAATTTAAGGCAAGGTGAGGTATTAGTTATGAAATACATTTTAAAAAACGTTAATTTACTAGATGGAACTAAGAATAATGTCTTACAAGAAAACATGGATGTTTTTGTTGAAAATGGCATTATTAAGAAAGTTGGTAAAGATATATTTAAAGAAGGAGCTGAATTAATTGATTTAACTGGTAAGTATTTAATGCCAGGATTAATCAATCTTCATGTTCATTTACCAGGATCTGGTTATCCTAGTAAGAAACAAAAAGATAATAGACCATTAGTTAATTTTGTTAAGAGTAATTTTATTGGACATAAAGTTGGTGAAATCTTAACTAAGACTTATGCAGAAGTTAATTTATTATCTGGTACTACTACATTAAGAAGTGTTGGTGGTGTTTCTTATTTTGATTCGTTAGTAAGAGATAACATCAATAAAGGAAAATATTTAGGGCCTAGAATTGTAAGCTGTAATGAAGCTGTTACTGTTGCTGGCGGACATATGGAAGGAACAGTATCATATGGTGCTAAAGATATTCCTGATATGGAAAGACATATTGAAGAACAAGTTAAAACTGGTGCTGATTGGATTAAGATAATGATTACTGGTGGTGTTCTTGATGCTAAGAAAAAGGGTGAACCAGGTGAAATGAAAATGACACCTGAACAAGTTAAAGCATGTTGTGATAAAGCTCATGCACTCGGCAAGAAAGTATGTGCACACGTTGAATCACCAGAAGGCGTAAAAGTTGCTGTTGAAAACGGTGTTGATTCTATTGAACATGGTGCAGAAGTAACTCCTGAAATAGTTAAAACATTAAAAGATAATAATGGCGTTGTAGTTTGCACTTTATCTCCTGCAATTCCTTGTTGCTACTTTGATTGCGGATTCCCTGATCCAGATATGGCAAAGGCAAATGGTATTGCTTTAAAATCAGGTATTATTCAATGTGCTAAAGAATGTTTAAAGAATGGTATTAAATTAGGTATGGGTACTGATTCTGGTTGTCCATATACTACTCACTACGATTTATGGAGAGAACTTGAATACTTCCATCATTATCTTGGTGTAACTAGAGAAGAATCACTTCATTTAGCTACATTAAATAACGCAGAAATTTTAGGCTTACAAGGTGAAACAGGTTCTATTGAAGAAGGTAAATCAGCAGACTTTATCGTTTCTAGCAAAAACCCATTAGATGGATTTGATGCATTAAGAAAATTAGATATGGTTGGATTTAAAGGAAATATTATTAAGAATCCTTCACCAAAAAAATCTGAAGAAGCAGAAAAAGAACTAGATAATTTCTATTACAATCAATTAGAAAACGATCCAGCTTAATGAAGAAGATATTATTAATAACAATACTGTTATTTATATTAGTAGGATGTAAAACTAAAAAGGAAGATTATTATAATCTTTCTTTTGGTGATAACAGTATTGTTGTTGGCTATGATAGTGTTGAAGTATTAGATACTATCAAAGTAAATTCATACACTTCATATTTAGATAAAAAAGAAAATGAAATAGTTGATTATATTGAAGTATATTTAAGAGATTTAGATAATCAAAATTTTTATATTGATGATTATAAAGTAACAAGTATTAGCCAAACTTGTAATGATTTAGGTGGTACACTTGTTTCTAGTAATGGTAATGCTTGTGTATTAAATAAGTTAGTTGATTATCAATATGATGTTATAACTTTATATGGAGACATATTAAGTGAAGATATTGATGCAGTAGATAGAGTAGAGGCTAGTTATAAATAATGAAAAAGATTATTAACATTATTTCGATATTATTAGTGTGTTTAATCATTTCTGGATGTGGACTTTCTAAAAAAGATATCAATATCATTTATACTAACGATGTTCACGGAAACGTTAATTCATCTATTGGATATTCAGGTATTAAAGGATATGCTAATAGCTTGAAAAAGGATTCATATGTTTCTTTAGTAGATGGAGGAGACTTTGCTCAAGGAACATATTTAGCTGATAATTCTGAAGGGTTAGCAATAGTGGAAATAATGAATGAAATGGGCTATGATGTTGCAACATTAGGAAATCATGAATTTGATTATGGACTAGGGCAATTATCAAACATTATCTCTAAAGCTAAATTTGATGTAGTTGGCTGCAATGTTAATTATTTTGGAAGTGGAGATGATCCTTTTAAAGAAGTAAAACCATATGTAGTGAAATCATATGGTGGAACAAAAATTGCATATATTGGTGTATTAACACCTGATACATTAAATGAAGAGAATCCATCTTCAGAAAAATGCAAAGAAGAAGGTGAATTTGTTGTTAATTTTGAATCAATTAATGGAGGAGATTCAGAACTGCAATTCTTTGATAATCTTCAAAAAATAGTTGATGAAGCTAACACTAAAGCTGATTATGTAGTTGTTTTATCACATTTAGGAAATGGTGCTGGTTTAAACACTCAATTATTAATTAAAAATACTAGGGGAATTGATGTTGTGCTAGATGCACATTCTCATTCGACTAAAAATGATATTAGATATAACGCCGATGAAAAAGAAGTGATTTTGTTATCAGCTGGTAAATCACTAGAATGTTTTGGACAAATTACAATAAACATTGATGGAAATATTACTGCCGAATTACTTGATAGCACTCTTGAAAAAGATAGTTCGCTTCAAAATAAGATAGATGAATTAATAAACAAATATGAATAGAAAAAAGACTAGAATAATTCTAGTCTTCTTTTTTGTTATCTTCTCTTTCTAACAATATCTTTAAGTTGTCTAATCCTTTTTCAGCTAACTCAATTGTTTTAAGTTTTGCTTCATTGATTGCTTTTTGAGTTTTAGGATCATTATAGAATTCAACAGCTTTATCTTTTAATGTATTTGCAGCTTTAATAGCGTTTTGTACATTTTCATTATCAAGTATTCTATTAATTGTTGGATTTGCTTTAGTTTTAACTTCTTCAAATCCTTTCTTAAATGAATCGAATGTATTGTTTAAATCAGCTTTTAATTCTTCAACATTACTATTTACTATTGGTTTAATTTCATTTATTTTATCTTTTGTAAAATCTGTAACATCTTTGCATTTATCTTCAAGTCTATTTAAGAAGTCTTCAAGATCATTTTCATCAGCAACTGAGTTTTTCATTTCGTTTAGCTTTTTAATAGAACTGTTGATTGTGTCTATTGTTCTATTAGCTAATTCTTTTACTTGAGTTTTTCCTTCCTCAGTTAATTTTTCAGTATGTTTAATGGCTTCTTGTTCAATCTCTAGGATATAGCCATTCATTTTATTAATTGTGTCATCAATTCTACTCATATATATCTACCTCCACATTAATTATATAAGATTTAGATATTATCTAGTGCTATTTAGGTGCTATAATTACATAGTAATCGTTAAGAGTAGTAATCTAATTGCTAATTACTAGAGAGTTATTGAATGGTGAAAAATAACAGTTAGTAAAGATGAACTTGCTTAGCACATAAGATTAATCGTGTGTTCGCGTTAAGAATGTTAAGTTAAAAATAAAGGTGGTACCGCGATTATTTCGCCCTTGGTTCTGCCTTTTTTATTTTGTTGGAGGTAAATTATGTCAGCATTTGATTTTAAAACTATTGAAGCAAAATGGCAAAAATATTGGGAAGAAAACGAAATTTTTAAAACTGATTTAAGAGATTTTTCTAAACCTAAATATTATGTATTAGATATGTTTCCATATCCAAGCGGTGTAGGACTTCATGCAGGACATCCTGAAGGATATACTGCAACTGATATTGTTGCTAGATATAAAAGGATGAAAGGCTTTAATGTCTTACATCCAATGGGATTTGATTCTTTTGGTTTACCTGCAGAACAATATGCTATTCAAACAGGTAATCATCCAGATGGATTTACTCAAAAGAATATTGCTCATTTCTTAGAACAATTAAAAGGATTAGGTTTTTCATATGATTGGTCAAAGATTATTTCAACATCTGATCCTGATTTCTATAAATGGACTCAATGGATTTTTGAAAGATTATTTGAAGATGGATTTGCAAAATGTGTTGAAATGCCAGTTAACTGGTGTGAAGAATTAGGAACAGTTTTAGCAAACGATGAAGTAATTGATGGAAAATCTGAAAGAGGAGGATATCCAGTTGTTAGAAAGAATATGAAACAATGGATCATGGATATTCCTGCTTTTGCTGAAACATTATTAAAGAATTTAGATACTATTGATTGGCCGGAATCAACAAAAGAAATGCAAAGAAACTGGATCGGTAAATCAATAGGCGCAGAAGTTAACTTTAAAGTTGCAAATACAGATTATGATTTTACAGTTTTCACAACAAGATGTGACACATTATTTGGTGCTACATATTGTGTATTATCTCCAGAACATCCTCTAGTAGATAAGATTGTAACTGAAGATAAAAAAGATGAAGTAGCTAAGTATAAAAAAGAATGTGCTACTAAATCTGAAATGGAAAGAACAGAATTAAATAAAGAAAAGACTGGTGTATTTACTGGTGCTTATGCTATTAATCCTGTTAATGATAAAAAGATTCCTATTTGGATTTCTGATTATGTATTAATGACTTATGGTACAGGTGCTATCATGGCTGTTCCAGCTCATGATGATAGAGACTGGGAATTCGCTAAGAAATTTGGCCTTGAAATAATCGAAGTATTAAAGAGCAAAGTAGATGTACAAACTAAAGCTTGGACTGAAGATGGAATCCATGTTAATTCAGGATTTGTTGATGGTTTAAATAAACAAGATGCTATTGATAAGATGATTGAATTCTTATCTTCAAAAGGTATTGGTAAAAAGAAAGTTAACTATAAGATTAGAGAATGGATTTTTGCTAGACAAAGATATTGGGGTGAACCAATTCCTGTAATTCATTATGAAGATGGAACAATTGGTATTCTAGCTGATACAGATTTACCATTAGTACTTCCAGAACTAGAAGACTATGGTCCATCTAAAACAGGTGCGCCACTTGATAAAGCGACTGATTGGGTAAATGTTACTTATAATGGTAAAAATGGTAAAAGAGAAACATCAACAATGCCAGGTAGCGCAGGTTCTTCTTGGTACTTCTTAAGATATATCGATCCACATAATGACAAAGAATTTGCTGATCAAGAATTGTTAAAACACTGGATGCCAGTAGATTTATATATTGGTGGGCCAGAACACGCAGTAGGACACTTACTATATTCAAGAATGTGGAACAACTACTTATTCAATAAAGGATTATCTCCAGTAGCTGAACCATTCCAAAAACTAGTACACCAAGGTTATATCTTAGGTGCTAATGGAATTAAGATGGGCAAACGTTTCCCAGAATTTGTTGTAAATCCAAGTGATGTTGTTAGAGATTATGGTGCAGATACTTTAAGACTATATGAAATGTTTATGGGACCTCTAGAGGCAGATAAACCTTGGTCAACACAAGGTTTAGAAGGTGCACATAAGTGGCTTGAAAGAGTATGGAGATTAATTGTTGAATCAGGAAAACTAACTGATGAAAATGATGGACACTTAGATTTCTCATACAACGCAACAGTTAAAAAAGTTACAGAAGATATTGAATCATTAGGATTAAATACAGCAATATCTCAAATGATGATATTTATTAATGATTGTTACAAAGAAGAAAAACTATATAAAGAATATATGATTAACTTTGTTCAATTATTATCACCATGGGCACCACATGTATGTAATGAAATGTACGAAATATTAACTGGTAAAAATGATTTAGCATATAGACCTTGGCCAACAGTAGATGAATCAAAATTAGTTCAACAAACTAAAGAAGTTGTTGTTCAAGTTAATGGCAAAGTAAGAGCTAAATTCAATGCGCCTGCTGATGCTAGTGATGAAGATTTATACAACGAAGCATTAAAACAAGAAAATGTTATTAAGTTCATTGATGGACAAGAAATAAAGAAACACTTCGTTATTAAAAACAAGATGGTAAATATAGTAATCTAATAAAAATAACCTGTTACAACGTAACAGGTTATTTAATTTGAACTAACGAATCAGAGTATTCTATTATTCTATTAGCTAACTCTTTAATATCGTTAATATCTTCAACTAGTGCTATAAAATCATCATTATATCTAGATTCAGCTTCCCAACTATTAAGAAGGGAAGCGTTTTTTCTTATTTCTTCTTCAAATGGTAATTTAACATCTAATTCTTTTAGCTTATTTAATTGAGCTCTTACATCATGATTCTCAATATAGTTTTCACCATTTAATTCAACAATATATTTTAGACAGTATTCAATGCATTGTTGAAGATTATAACAACAATCATCAACATATGCATCATCTAATGATAATTGATAATAATCATTTAAAGCATTTTTATATTTTACTTTTGCTCTAGCTAATAGCTTGCTCATATATTGTTACTCCTTTATTAATATTATTATATATCTTAGTATTTGCTTTAATTTTATCTAACCAAATAATATCCGAATTGTAATTAGTTATTTCTTGTATCTTTTCTGATATATCATTCTTTATTTCGTTAGTATTGTTTATTAATTCTATAGCTATATCTATGTCACTATCTTTATTACAACGTATTGTTGTTGAACTACCAAAGATTATTACTTTATTAATTCTTTGATCGTTATTTATTACTTCATATATTTTATTAATTGTTTTCTGCTTTAAAGGATGAATTCTAGATATATCAAAATAATCATTATTAGAAACAATAGGGAATATGTATTTCTTGTTTTTAGCATCTAACCAAGAAGTACTTATTACTTGTTTATTAGGTTTAAATAATGATTCAATAGGTACATTTAAATAACTAGCTAATGAAGAAATAGTCTTTATACTACATTCTTCTATATTTCTATTACCTAGTACTATTTGGTTACAAGTAGTATAAGGAACTCTACTTTCTTTAGCTAATTTATATACACTTATTCCTTTTTCTTTAATTATGTCTTTTAACATGATTTAATTGTATCTATTATTACTATAACCGTCAACGGTTATATATGAATATAATAGATTAGCTATTATTAAGCTAAAAAATAGGCTATGTATTTTTGGTATAATTATTAAGCAATATGGGATTTGAAGTAGAAACACTAAAGTTTGAGGGACCACTTGATTTAATGCTTCATCTAATTCGTGAACAAGAATTAGATATTTTTGATTTGAATATGGAAGTATTAACTGACCAATATATTGCTTATCTTCATAAGATGGAAGATCTTCATATTGATATTGAATCAGAGTATCTAGTAGAACTAGCAACTCTTATTGAATATAAATCAAAGAAACTTCTTCCTAAGCCTGCTGATGCTTTAGAAGGAGATTATGAAGAAGATCCAAAAGAAAGACTTGTTAAGAGATTACTTGAATATCAAAAATATAAAGAAGTATCTAAAACTTTATATGAACAATTTGTTGATAGACAAGATCAATTATCAAAACCTTTATCTGTAGAAGAAATTAAAAAGACAAGTGTACTTGAAGATACAAAACTTGAAGGCAATCCTTATGACTTATTAAAAGCAATGAATAAAGTCTTAAGAAGATTAGCTTTATCAAAACCAATTGAAACTAAATTTACTAAAAAAGAATTATCGACAGAAGACAGAATTCTTCAAATTAAATCTAGATTAATCAAATTACCTGAAACATTTAGTTTTGAAACATTAATTGATGATTGTCATGATTTACATGAATACATCGTAACATTCTTAGCTATCTTAGATATGGCAAAGGATCATTATATTGTGTTCAATGTAGATGAAAACGAAGATATTTGGTTTAGAAGAGGTACAAACAATGAGTGATATTAAAGTATGGGTTGTTGCGAAAGAAATGAATGAAGAAGAAAAGGCTGAATGGGAAAATACGCCATCTTTAGTTACACCTGTTGATAAAATTGAAAATTTAAATAGAGTTGAAACACAAGAGCCAACAAACATTGAAGCAATCGTTGAAGGACTACTTTATATCGTTGGCGAAGATGGAGTTAAAAAAGAAGCTATTGCTGCAGCAATCAATAAATCATTAGAAGATACAGAAGTAATCTTAAATAATATTCAAAGAAAATATGCTCAAGAAATTTATGGAATTGAGCTTGTAGGATATGGATCAAACTATAAGTTTATTTCTAAAAAGACAGTATACCCATATGCTCAAGAATTATTCCATAACGCAAAAGCAAATACTTTATCTCAAGCAGCACTTGAAACACTTGCTATTATTGCTTATAAACAACCTATTACGAGAGTCGAAATAGAAGAATTAAGAGGCGTTGGTGCTGATATGATGCTAAGAAAACTTGAAGCTCGTAATCTAATTAGAGAAGCTGGAAGAAGTGAAGCACCAGGTAGACCAATATTATATGAAGTAACAGAAGAATTTATGGATTCATTTAAACTATACACATTAAATGAATTACCAGATCTTCCTGAATATAACAACGAACACGAACAAGAGAATTTATTTGATTAAAGGAGATTATAATGTCTGAATGTACACATGATTGTTCAACTTGTGAGAATAAGTGTGAACACGAAATAGTAAAAGCAGAACCAACAAAAGATAGTCATATTACTAAGATTGTAGCTGTATTATCTGGTAAGGGTGGTGTAGGTAAATCTATGGTTACATCATTACTTGCTATTGAATTAGCAAAAGCTGGTAAAAAAGTTGGCATAATGGATGCAGATATTACAGGTCCAAGTATTCCTAAGATGTTTGGTATGCACCAAGAATTATATGGAGATGAAGAAGGTATTTATCCTGCTGAATCTAGACTTGGTATTAAAGCAGTATCAATCAATATGATGTTACCTGATGAAGAAGATCCAGTATTATGGCGTGGGCCAGTACTTGGTGGAATGATTAAACAATTCTATTCAGAAGTACATTGGGGAGAATTAGATTACTTGCTAGTAGATATGCCTCCTGGAACATCAGATGTTGCTATATCTTTATTCCAACAAGTTCCAGTAGATGAAATAGTAATGGTAACTACTCCTAGTAAACTAGTAAGTATGGTAGTATCAAAAGCTATCAACATGGCAAAAGCTGTTAATATTCCAGTAGTAGCACTTGTAGATAATATGGCATTTGTTAAATGTGGAAAATGCGGAAATGAAATAAGTATTTACAAAGAAGATGATTCTAGTGATGTAGCTAAACGTTTCCAACTAGAAGTACTAGGAAAATTACCACTAGATGCAGAATTAGCATCACTTGCTGATGATGGCTTCATTGAAGAATATGAAGGAAATTATCTAAAAGAATTAGTAAATAAACTATAATAAATACGTATGAATGAAAAATATATTAAATTAATAAACGCTTGTTTACCAGATCAATTAATCACAGCTCTAGAAGATAAGTCAGGACTTGAAAGAAAAAATGTTGAATATGTTTGTCTTGAAGTGATTGCTAGAGTATTTGGCGATGGAAGTGATTTAACAAAAGTTACTGTATTATCAAAATTAAAAAATGTAGTATCAGGTGATGAAATTAAAAGCGTTCTTGAAAGACTTGAAAACAAATACGCTATTAAATCAACTGATTCAAGTAAAGTCTTAGAACAACTTCTTCCATTACTATTAAAAAGAATAACTACATTAGATGATTCTTACTTTGAAACTATTCAAAAAGAAGAAGTTAAAGAAGAACCTGTTCAAGAAATAAAAGAACCTACAGTTGAAGATGTATATAAGAATATTGAAAAAAGAGCCGAAGCTCAAAGTGTTCCTCAAGAAGAACCAATGCGTATTAAGACTAAAAAACCTTTATTTAAGAAAAAAGAAAAGGTAATTATTAAAGAAACAGAAGAAAAAGTAGTAGATGAAGATAATAAAGAATTATCACTTCTTGAAAAGATATGTATGATAGTGGTTGGTGTAGCACTACTTGCACTAATCGGGATTGTATTATTCTTATTTATTAAACAAAGTATTTAAAAAAGACGTTAATAAACGTCTTTTGTTTTTATTGGCTGGGATGATAGGGTTCGAACCTATGAATGGCGGATTCAGAGTCCGCAGCCTTACCACTTGGCTACATCCCAAGGTAAAACTATTATAGAATATTTGTTCTTAAGATTGAAGATATAACTGTGAGCATATCTTTTGAATATTTCTTTATTGTGCATATATAATATTATGTAGATATAGAAGGAGAACATTATGGAATTAAAAGGATCTAAAACTGAAAAGAACTTAATGGATGCTTTTGCTGGAGAATCTCAAGCAAGAAACAAATATACATATTTTGCATCTAAAGCTAAAAAAGAAGGTTATGAACAAATCGCTGCATTCTTTGAAGAAACAGCAGGAAATGAAAAAGAACATGCAAAGTTGTGGTTCAAGTATCTTAATGGTGGAGAAGTTCCTAGTACTGTAGAAAACTTAAAAGCTGCAGCAGCTGGAGAAAACTTCGAATGGACTGATATGTATGCAAGAATGGCTAATGAAGCTAAAGAAGAAGGTTTCAATGAAATAGCTGCTAAATTCACTCTTGTTGGCAATATCGAAAAACGTCATGAAGAAAGATATAAAGCTTTATTAGCAAATATTGAAAATAATGAAGTATTTGCTAAGAAAGAAGAAAAGATGTGGATTTGTAGAAACTGTGGACATG
>JAUNQJ010000072.1 GCA_030536265.1 Erysipelotrichaceae bacterium | reverse complement strand
TAATGGTATATATTAATTAGCTCATCACTAATCAATACATACATCTCCTTTCTTCCTTGATTTGTATCGGTTCAAGGTTACCTAATAGAATTGAGATTGTGAATGCGTACTTGTGTCCAATAATTTTGTAGCCTTGACTACGTGGAGGATTATCTAGCCGCTTTCCTGTATCGTAATTGAAATTAGTTCGATGAGCCTCTTTTTTATAAGATGAGTTCACATTTTACACCATAGTCTTAGATACTTTGAAAGTGGCCTAAGTGGTATTCACTTATAACCAACAAGGAGGTAAAACATGATCAACGTTGGAATTGATGTCGGTAAATTCAAACACTGTTTTTCAGTAATTGATGATAAGACTGGCGAAGTTTTAATTAAACCAACATTTATTGAAAACAATAATGATGGATTTAATGAACTCTATTTAAAGATTAAGCCCTACCTTAATCGAAAACACGCTGTAGGAATGGAAGATACTGGCCATTATATGATTAACCTTACAAACTTCTTATTAGATAAGAAAGTTAATGTAAGATATATCAATCCAAGAACCACATCTTTAAGAAGGAAAGAACTTGGTTGGACCGCTAAGAACGATAAGAAGGATTCACTTCTTATAGCTGGTCTATTATCAGATAAAGTATATTGGCGAAGCATCTCTAAGAAAACAATGATTATCGATAAGCTTAAGGAAATGATGAGAATCTATCATCAACTTAAGGAACAACAGAATCAAGATATGAATCGTTTACAGAAAGCTTTAGATATCGTCTATCCAGAAGTCAATAAACTATCATGGGTACGTTATACAAAGCCTTATATGGCTATTCTTAAAGCTTTTCCATCAGCTTATATCATAGCTAATACAGATATAAGAAACTTAAGGAAAGCATTAGATATCAAAGGCAAAGGTAGAAAATCTTCTTTAAGCGCTGAAGATTTAAAACTTAGTGCTAGTCAGTCAATTGGCGATAAAGATAATATCGCGATCGAGATGGAAGTTAAGTTACTTATATCTCTTATTGAAGAAAGAGAAAGACAAATAAGTGAACTTAAATTAAAAATAGAAGAATTCGCTACTAAGCTAAATTCTCCTATCACATCCATTCCAGGTATTGGTTTAATAGCTGGAATGACTATCTTGGCAGAGATTGGTGATATTTCTAGATTCGATGATTCTAGTAAGCTTATAGCTTTCGCAGGCATGGCTCCTAGAGTAGCGGAATCGGGAGAATATCAAGCATCTCATTTACCCATTACTAAGCATGGTTCACGTTACTTAAGAAAAGCTTTATATCAAGCAATCTTTACTGTGTGTAACTACGAACCTACTTACAAGAAATATTATACAAGTAAAATAGATCAGGGAAAATCACATCGATGTGCCCAAGGTCACTGTGTAAGAAAACTTCTTAGACTTATTTATAAACTATTATCAACTAACACTTTCTACAAAATAGAACTGTGTAAATAATCATTATTCAATAAACAATAATCACTCAACATAGTCAAAGCTACAAAAGTAGTTATTTTAATAGTACTCTATTCACAATTTCAAAGATCAAAATAAATTTTTAAAAAGATTTTAAACTTTTGTCACTTTTTTAAGAAAAACACTTGATTTATTTATAGTTCAATCCTCCTTATATAATTTAATCCCTTTGCTCATCAGGTATTTTATTACCTATAAATGCGGCAGATAACATAATAAATATGTACGTTTGAATGAAACCAGCAAATAAATCAAAGTAACAATGAAGTGGTGCGGCAATAATTGGGCCAATAAAATTAAAGACATCTTTAAGTCCAAATATTGACCAGAATAAATTAGACACAATGTTACCAGCATTATAAACAAGTTCCATAATAATCGAACCTGATAAGATATTTCCGAATAAACGTAAAGACATTGATAATAGTGGCGCAACTGTTCCAAAAAAGTTTGGCACTACAAACAAGAAGATTGGTTCAAAAAATGCATGGATATAAGAACCAACGCCATTACAATCAATATCTGTCTTTTGAATTAAGACAAACGTTACTAAAGCAATTGAAAGAGTAACAGACCAGTTTTTAGTTGGGTTTTCAAAACCAAGTAAACCAATATAATTACTAATCAATATATAAATAGAAATAGAACAAATATATGGAGCAAGTTTTTCCCCTATTTTCTTATTAGTGATTTCAACTACAAGTTGGTCAATATATTCAACAAGTAAAATACAAACCGTAATTAAAGCAGTTGGTTCACTAAGTGGATCAAACTTAACAAGTTTTGTGTTGATGTATTTTAAAATGCCAACAATAATAATTGTCAAAGCAATAATAACCGGAATTTGTGGTTGAATTGTTATAGTCATTTTTTAATATTAAATAATTCTTTGATAATGAAATAAAAATGTGGAATTACCATACCGGCAAAAGTTCCAAAGAAACTTTCTAATCCACCAAAATAGTAACTAAGTAGTGCACAAGCAACAATCATAACAAATTGAACAAATAAAATTACCATCAAAGAGCCAATAGCCTTGCTTTTTGAATCTAATGATGGAAATTTCTTTTGATTTAATACATTACTTAGATAAAAATATGCTGATCCAAGAACTATACCGAAAGCAATTTTATATGAAAATATACATATTATTAGTGCAACAATACATGCCCCAATATAATAAGGCCTCCAGTTAAAAGTCTTGTTCATACCTAAAAATTATAACATAGTAAAAATGCTATTTTATTTAAACAAACTTTGCTTATTACTCAAATACCTAATTATTTATTTTTTAAGTATTGAAGATGTAAAATAATTCATTTTTGGCTCAATTTATTTAATTTTCTTAGCCTTTGCTGTGCTAAAATAGTTGTGTATGGGCTTATTTCTATAAGCCATTAATAAGGAGGAGAATATGTCAAAGAAGTGGATTTATCTGTTTTCTGAAGGAAATGCAGATATGCGTGAACTTCTAGGTGGTAAAGGTGCAAACTTAGCTGAAATGACTAACTTAGGTCTTCCAGTTCCTTATGGTTTCACTATTACTACAGAAGCTTGTACGCAATACTACACGGATGGTAGACAAATTAACGATGAAATCAAGTCAGGTATCTTTGAATACTTAACTAAGTTAGAAGAAAAAGCTGGCAAGAAATTCGGTGATGTTAACAATCCGCTACTTGTATCAGTAAGATCAGGTGCTAGAGCATCTATGCCTGGTATGATGGATACAATTTTGAATCTAGGTTTAAATGACGAAGTAGTTGAAGGTGTTGCAAAACTTACTAACAACCCTCGTTTCGCTTATGATTCATATCGTCGTTTCGTTCAAATGTTTG
>JAUNQJ010000020.1 GCA_030536265.1 Erysipelotrichaceae bacterium | reverse complement strand
GGTCAATAGATCTTTTTACTCCTTCACTAGAATAGTCAGCTTTTACTTTAATAGCATAATCAAAGAAAGTATAAATATCATTTTCAAATCCAGCGTGTCCTGCTTCACCCACCATGTTCATAATACGATCTGGTATTTCCCATACATTTTCCGCGTGGATGGAAGTTAAAGCAACGCATCCTGCCGAAGCTCCTTCCATAATGCGTGCAATATCTCTCCCTCTTGATTCAGATATTATTAGCCATTTAGTGTTTAATCTAAGAGCATCTTTAATTGCATCAAGTTGAGAAAAATTATCAGATATTTTCATAGAAACAATATCTTTATCTGGATAGAGGTTTTTTAATCTTAGTTCTAACGTATCTTCTACCGTTACAATAGGATCGACTTTGGGGATAAAACCACATAGATATTTTTCAAGTTCAGTTTTACCAGCACCAACATCGCCAGTAATTATTCCTGATAATCTTGCACGCATAATACAAGGAAGCAGATCCATGATAAATCTATTAGCATAGCCTTCTTTGATCAAATCTTGTTTAGCGAGCCTTGAACAATTAGGTGTTTTTCTAATTGCTATACAAGTTTTATTATCGCCAGCTACGCTCTCATGTTCTGCTTGTATCCTTAGTTCATCTGTTTCTGCCATTAATGATGGCTTAGAAATATTGAAGTTTTCATTTACGGAATTTGCTACGATATTAGTAAAAATCTTTAGCCACTCTTCATTAAGATTTACGCTATCTTCCAAATATCTGCCTTTGTTAAGATCAGTAATCCACAGTTTTGATCCATTCCATTTAATATCTGTAACATTATCATCTTGAACATAAGGCCATAATTCTTTAAATAATTCTTCATTAATTTCTAACGCCATATTAATTTTTATTTGCTAGGTGCTTCGTATTTTAAATCATCTGTCGGAATTGTAATAGTAGAATCATTAACAGTATCTACAAGTTTGTCTCCTACGCTTGACCCTACTACTGGTACCATAGCTACTAGCATCATAACTGCACAAATAGACACTAATACAAATCCATATTCTTCAAAAAATGCTTTCATATTATTTCTCCTTTCAGGGATACTTATCCCTTCATACTCTTTATTACGAAAAAAATCGTAAATTCCTAAATTATTTTGATTTTTTTAATATTTTTTATAAATATTATTAATAAAACTGAAAAATTTTTCAAAAATATGCATTTCTTATGCTTTTTAAGTAATTAAGTATTATGATTAATAATATGAAAACTATTAAAAACGAAAAATTAGATAAAGAAAGAGCATTATATGCAGCTAAGGATTTAATTGTTGATAAATGTAAATTTGATGGTCCTGCTGATGGTGAAAGTGCATTAAAAGAAGCAAGGAATATTAAAGTTAAAGACTCATTCTTTAATTTGCGTTATCCATTTTGGCATAATAAAAAATTAGAAATTAATAATTGTTCATTAACTTCTTTATGTAGAGCTGCCCTATGGTATAGCAAAGATGTTAAGATTAATAAATCAAAATTATTTGGCATTAAAGCATTAAGAGAATGCAAAGATATTATCATTAAAGATTCTAAAATAGATTCACCAGAATTTGGATGGCGTAATAAAAACGTAACCATTGAAAACAGTGAATTAAAGAATACTGAATATCTATTGTTTGAAACAAGTGATATTAAGATTAAAAACATTAAGATGCAAGGAAAGTATACTTTCCAATATACAAAGAATGTTGTTATTGAAAATTCTGCATTAGATACAAAAGATGCTTTCTGGCATTCTAAAAATGTTACTGTTAAAAATTCAACTATTAAAGGTCAATATCTTGCCTGGTACTCTGATGGTTTAACATTAATTAACTGTAAGATTATTGGAACTCAACCATTATGTTACTGTAAGAATTTAAAGCTAGTAAATTGTGAAATGATTGATACTGACTTGGCATTTGAATATTCTGATGTTGAAGCTACAATCAAAGGAACGATTGATTCAGTTAAGAATCCAAAATCAGGATATATAAAAGCGGATAAAATTAAAGATATTATTCTTGAAGATTCTATTATTAAATCTAAATGTATTATTAAAGAAAAACACCATTAGGTGTTTTTTCTTATATTTGAGATTTTAGATAAGCAAATAAGAATTCGTTTATTCCGCCATCCATAACTTTTTCAATATTACCCTCTTCGTATTCGGTACGATGGTCTTTTACTAAAGTATATGGACAGAAAACGTATGATCTAATTTGAGAACCCCATTCAATTTTCTTTTGTTCTCCTTTTAATGCTCGTTTTTCGTTTTCTCTTTCTTCAATAGCTCTTTGATATAGCTTAGCCTTTAATACTGACATACATTTCTCACGATTAAGTATTTGAGATCTCTCTGATTGAGAGAAAGCTATTATGCCTGTTGGAATATGTTTAATTCTAACGGCAGAATCAGTTTTGTTAATATGTTGTCCACCTGCTCCAGATGATCTCATAGTATCAACTTCAAGATCTTTTTCTTCTATCTTTATATCTATTTCATCATTAAATTCTGGGCATACTTCTACAGAAGCGAATGA
The DNA here is from genome assembly GCA_030536265.1 of Erysipelotrichaceae bacterium. Lineage (GTDB taxonomy): Bacteria > Bacillota_I > Bacilli_A > Erysipelotrichales > Erysipelotrichaceae > Colivicinus. The sequence continues at coordinate 10,842 of JAUNQJ010000020.1, read as the reverse complement.
AGTGTGACGTCTAGCGTTTGCATCAAACGGAGATATTCTTACAAGTCTATGTACTCCAGATTCACCTTTTAAATAGCCATAAGCCATATCACCTTTAATAATAACTGAACAAGATTTTAATCCTGCTTCATCACCATCTTGATAATCAACAACTTCAAAACCAAAGCCATTCTTTTGAGCATATCTTTGATACATTCTAAATAGCATTTCTGCCCAGTCTTGAGATTCGGTTCCACCAGCTCCTGGATGTATTTCTAATATAGCATTTGCATGATCATAATCATTTGATAATAAAACTGACATTTCAAAATCTTCAAAATGAGAATTAACATCATCAAATTCAGCATTCAATAAATCAAATAAGTCTTGATCATAATTCTTATTTAACTCTTCAGCTGAAGCAACCATATCCTCTAGTTCATTTCTACAATCATTGTATTTTTTTACTAAATCTTTTGACATATTATATTCTTTAATTATGCCTTGAGCTTTTTTAGTGTCACTCCAAAAATCTTCAGCTGTTTGAAGTTTCTCTAGTTCATCAATTTTATTCTTTAATTTATCTAAGTCAAAGAGAGTCGCCTAAATCAATTAACTTCTTTAAGGAAGTGTTTAGGCTTTGTTTCATTTCATATAATTCCATGACTACTTTTCCTTTAATACAACTTTGACATTGTTGCAGAAAGAAACAACATCATTAGAAATAGTATTCATCATATTCTCAAATAGTTCAAAACCTTCTTCAACATATGCTTGTAGAGGGTTGTTTTGAGCATAGCTTCTTAAATGAATTGTATCTCTTAATTTTGCCATAACATCAATTTGATTTACCCAAGCTCTATCCATAAGCCTTAAAGCCATAATCTTTTCAGCTGGTAATACTTGGTTTTTAACTGGTGCAATTTTATCGTTATAAGCTTTAAATGTTATATCTTTAATCTTTGTTGCTAATTCTTCTTTTTCTACACCTTTAATAGAATCAACTAATACATTTGAACCAAGTGTTTTTAAAGAAGAAACAACACCTTCATAATCTACAACTTCTTTTCTTCCGTCTTCGCTAGTGTTTTCTTTAACAATTCTATCAGCTACTCTAGCAAACATATCTTCTATTACTGAATGAATATCATCGTTTTCAAGAATGAAGTTTCTTTGTTCATACATTGTTTCTCTTTGTTGTCTCATAACATCATCATAATCTAATAATGATTTACGAACATCAAAGTTTAAACCTTCAACACGTTTTTGTGCGCTTGAAATAGCCTTAGAAACCATGTTGTTTTCAATAGCAGCATCTCCCATTTGAGAGAATAATCCTTGAATCTTATCAGAACCGAATCTTACCATTAGATCATCTTGAAGAGATACATAGAATTGGCTTCTTCCAGGATCACCTTGTCTACCAGATCTTCCTCTTAATTGGTTATCAATACGACGAGATTCATGTCTTTCAGAACCTAAAACTACTAAGCCGCCTAAAGCTTTAGATTCTTCAGTTAATTTAATATCAGTACCACGACCTGCCATATTTGTTGCGATTGTAACTTGGCATGGTCTTCCTGCTTTTGCGATTATTTCTGCTTCACGTGCGTGGTTCTTTGCGTTTAATACTTCGTGATTAATGCGAGCTTGTTTAAGCATTTTAGATAATAATTCAGATGTTTCAACTGAAATAGTACCTAATAATACTGGTTGACCAGTTGCATGAAGTCTTTTTACTTCTTCAACTATTGCATTATATTTAGCGCGTTTAGTTCCAAAAATTAAATCTTCTTGATCATCTCTTACTACTGGCTTGTTAGTAGGAATTTCTACAACACGCATATTATATATAGATAGGAATTCTTCTTCTTCAGTTTTGGCAGTACCAGTCATACCAGCTAACTTATCATATAATCTAAAGAAGTTTTGATAAGTTATTGTAGCAAGTGTTGTTGTTTCTTGTTTAATAGGAACGTTTTCTTTTGCCTGAATTGCTTGATGTAAACCATCTGACCATTCTCTTCCTGGCATTTTACGTCCAGTATTAGGATCAACAATAATAACTTCGCCTTCTTCTACCACATAATCAACATCATTCTTCATAATATAGTTAGCTTTTAAGGCTTGATTAATATAGTGAACAAGCGAAGCATTCTCAATATCAAAAAGGTTTTCAACATTGAAGAATTTCTCTCCTTTATGTACACCCTCTTCAGTTAATTGAACGTTCTTGCCTTTAATATCAATAGCATAGTCTTCTTCAGCTTGTAGTTTCCTTACAAAACGATCAGCGTTTAAATAGATATTGGCAGTCTTTTTTTCACCACCAGAAATAATTAATGGTGTTCTACTTTCATCTATTAATATAGAGTCAACTTCATCGACTAAAGCGAAGTTAAGTTTTCTTAGTACTCTATCTTCAACGCGAGTTACCATATTATCTCTTAGATAATCAAAACCTACTTCAGCATTTGTTGTATAAGTAATATCACATTCATAAGCTGCACGTTTTTGTTCAGGAGTTAATTCTCTTTTGTTTAAGCCAACTGTTAAACCTAAGAATCTATGAATTTGTCCCATCCATTCAGAGTCACGTTCAGCTAAGTATTCGTTTACTGTAATTACATGTACACCTTTTCCAGTTAACGCATTTAAATAAACCGCCATAACAGATGTAAGCGTTTTCCCTTCACCTGTTTTCATTTCAGCGATATCACCTTTATGTAAAACAGTTGCACCTTCTATTTGGCAGAAGTAAGGAAACTCACCTATCACTCTTTTAGCAGCTTCTCTTATAGTTGCGAATGCTTCAGGTAAAATATCATCTAATGTTTCACCATTAGCTAATCTATTTTTAAAATAAGGTGTTTTTGCTTTTAATTCTTCATCAGACAAAGAAGCCATTTCTTTTTCGTAATCAAGAACTGGTAAAGCAGTTTTTTCTATATCTTTTAATATTTTTTTATCAGTGTTAAATAAATTATCAAATAATCCCATATTCACTCCAAATCTTTTTTACTAAAAAATTATAACATAATAAAAAAGGTTAATCATTAGACCAACCTTTTTTTGTTTTTAATAAAGTTATACTGCTACTTCTTTATAATATTGTGAGCTTGAAGACCTCTTTCGCCTTCAACTAACTCAAATTCAACGTCAGCGCCTTCGTCAATAGTCTTATAACCTTCCATTTGTAATTCTGAGAAATGGAAAAATGCATCTCTGCCATCTTCTGTAGTTATAAAGCCAAATCCTTTAACTTTGTTAAAACGTTTAACTTTTCCTTGCATTAAATTAAACTTCTCCTTATGATTTAATTTTAACACTATCTTTTTTATAATTTTCAAGTTTTTGCTAAAACAATAGCTTTGCATACCTTGCAGCTATCTTTAATAGCATCATATACTCCCATCAAAGAACTGCCAGAAGTACATACATCATCTACAATAAGTACCTTATTTAGGCTTTTTCCAGTATATTTGTAGTTTGTTTTCATCCTAGATCTTTGCTTGTAGCTTTTAGCCACCTGGCTTATATCCTCTATCATTTCAAGTCCATTTATTTCCTCAAAATTCAAAGATTCGTATATTTTCTTAATATGGTTAAAACCCCTTTGGCTTAACTTTGAAGTACTGCTTGGCACATAAATAATTTTGTAACCTATATATTTAAGTTTAATGTAATCATATATTTTATAAAGAAATATTTTATATAGTGCTTCATCATAACATTCTTTGTATTGTAATAATAAATCTTTAAATAAAGATTCATATTCATAAAATGATTCAACTTCTAATTCTTCTAGTTTAAATTTTTGATGATGAAAATTCATTTTGTTTCTACATTTTAAACAAAGTTTGTCTTCTTCAAATAATAAACTATATAAAGAATAATCTTTTATTTCATTGTCGCAATATAGACATTTCATATATATTATTCGCTCTTTTTATTTCATTTACACATTCTCTAATAGTTCGACTATATGAACTACTTAAAATATATGCTTTTCCATAAGGGTTTTTGTAGTTTCTTCCTACTCTTCCCACCATTTGAATTAAACTTGATTTATCAAAAGCTAAGTCTCTATCATATAAAATAACTACATTAACATCTCTAATAGTTATTCCTCTTTCAAGTACTGTAGTTGAGAAAATATATTTATATTCTTTATTTTTGAATTTAATAATATTTTCATTTCTTATATCTAAATCTGAATACACATATGTACAACTAAACATCTTTTTGAAAATTATATATAGTGTTTTACATAATTTTTTACTTGAAACAAATACTATACATTGGTTGGTCATTCTTCTTAGTATTATTTCTAAGTAAATAATATTTATTATATTTAAGTTATATATTACTTTAGGTACAATCAAAGGTTTTAAACTAGGACGTACATATAAAGATACTTCTTTATATTTTCTTTTTGATAAATATGTTTTAAGAAATTCGTTTAAGGTTGCTGTTGAATATACTATATTACCCTTACATGCTTTAATCGCAATATTCATTAATGTTTCATTTCCACTTAATGGAAAAGCATCAACTTCATCCAATATTAATAAATCAAAAGTTTGATAGTATCTAAATAATTGATGTGTAGTACATACTATTAAATCACCAGTTAAATCGTTATGGTGATCGCCATATACTGATGCAACTTTATTATTAGTGAATATCTTAGAGAATCTATATGCTAATTCAATTACTACTTCTCTTCTAGATATTGCATAACATACTTTTAAGCCTCTAGAAATATAGCTACTGATGCTTTTAACAACTATCTCTGTTTTGCCAGCACCACATACGCAATATAGTAGTACATCATATCCCTGTTTTAGGTATTCTAGTGTCTTTAATGATGAATCTAATTGATACCTAGTTAGTGGATAATCAAAATGATATTCACCAGCTTCTTTTGATATATCATAATCTAGCTTATTTAGTTCTTCGTTTAATAGTATTCTTTTAAACGATACACATTTCCTACAATAAACGCCCTTTGATCCCTTATAAAAATATGTTGGATCTTTATTTCCACATCTTTTACATTCCATATTATTAATACCTTCTTTGTTATTGAAAATTATTCTTTTGTTTTTCATTTTTTATATGTTAATATTTATACACAAGATGATAACGTATGGAGAATCGTGAGACTCCAGTGCGCAAGCACCTCTAAGCTATGCTTAGAGACCTACAAGCTACCGAAAGGAGCTTTACGTTATCATCTTTTTATTTTTGTCTTTTACAATTACTAATAGCTTTTTTATTATTGAAAATTTATCAATTGTTTTTAATTTATATGTATGCTAATATTTATTCACGAGATGATAACGGATGGATGATCGTGAGACTCCAGTGCGCAAGCACCTCTAAGCTTTGCTTAGAGACCTTACAAGCTACCGAAAGGAGCTTTACGTTATCATCTTTTTTATTTTAAGATCACATCATGAACAATGTTGGTTCCATCAGCTCTTTGTCTAACATCGATTAACAGATTAAATAACTCACCATCAATATATACTTTCTTTACAAAATAATGATAAATTTGGCCTTCCTTATGTCTTGTGCTTTGCCCTTGTTTTGTTTCTGCTTTTGAATTTACATACAATGGGCTTTGTATTAATTTCAAAAGTTTATTATCGGCTGTTATTTCTATTTTTTTATTGTAGGATCTTCTTCTTTCGTTTCTTTTAGGTTTCTTAAACGATAACCTCGTATCGCTATTTATCATTACAAACATCGCCTTTTTTAAAGCTTGATAAGTTAGTACTTTGCCTTGATATTTTTCTTTAAATATCTTATTTGCTAGTAACCGTTTTTCTTTTTTAGATAGTTTCTTAACAGAATCACTTATTGTATATTCTTCTATATACCCAATCTTTTTAATATCCATTCTTTTCCTCCTATCTTTTTATTACGGAAAAAAATGGAAATTCCTATACCAAATTAAAAAAATCCAATTTTTCATTGGATTTTTATGAAAGAAATTTTCATTAATACTTAAATATACATTAAATATGGATTGTTTTGTTTCTCAAATTCTAATGTTGAGGTATCTTCATGTCCTGGATAGATATTTAAGTCATCTTTTAATTCTTTAATTATTCTTAAAGATGATTTAAGATCTTTATCACTTCCTCCAGGCAAATCAGTTCTACCAGCACTTCCTTTAAATAGTGTATCACCAGTAAATAATTCTTTATCAAATTTATAACAAACACTGCCTTTTGTGTGGCCTGGTGTATAAATAGTTTCAAATATAAATGGTCCAATTTCTGTAATACCCTCTAATACATCTAAAGTTTTTACTGTAATGGTAGCGCTTATTGGCAAATTAAACACACTTCCCTGATTTCTGTCAGTTACAAGTTCTTTATCTTCTTTTTGTAGATATACTGGACAGTTATATTTCTTAGATAAATCATCAACAGCTTTAATGTGATCAAAGTGACCATGAGTTAATAGTATTGCAAGTAATTTTCTATCGCCTAATATCTCAATCATCTTTTCAGGTTTTGATGCAGGGTCAACTAAAATACATTCATCTTCGATGCTTAATAAATAAGTATTAGTTTGAAATATCCCAACTATATATCTTTCTATTTTCATAATAATGGATAATAAAAATAAGCGATAATCGCTTATTTCTTTTCTTTATGTACTGTCATTTTGTTACATCTAGGGCAATACTTTTTGATTTCCATTTTATCTGGATGTTTCTTTTTATTTCTTGTTCCGATGTAATTTTCTTCACCACACTCAGAGCATTTGAATGTTAATCCTTCTCTAGGCATTATTACTTCCTCCTATATCTAACGCTTTATTATCTTAACATAAATAAGTTGTTTTAATCAAGAAAGGCCTTAAAATAAGCTTCTTTCCCCTACGATTTTAAGGTGTTCATAAGCTTTTTCGGTTGCTTGTCTTCCTTTTGGAGTTCTATTGATAAAACCAATCTGTAATAAATAAGGTTCAACAACATCTTCAATAGTAACTACTTCTTCGCTTATTGCACTAGCCAATGATTCAACACCAACTGGCCCACCTTTAAATCTTTCAATAATTCCTTTTAAATATTTAATATCTACACTATCAAGTCCTAATTCATCAACCTTTAATTTTTCTAAAGATTCAATAGTAATTGATTTAGATATTACACCATTATTTTTAACTTGAGCGAAATCTCTTACTCTTCTAAATAATCGATTAGCAATACGAGGTGTTCCTCTACTACGTTTTGCTATTTCGTTAACAGCATCTTGATCTATTTCTGTTTCATATACTTTAGCTGTACGATTAATAATTAATTCAAGTTCATCTACTGTGTAGTAATCCAATTGATGAGTATAACCAAACCTATCTCTAAGTGGTGAAGAAATTGCACCAGCTCTAGTTGTTGCGCCAACTAAAGTAAATGGAGGTAAATCAATTCTAATAGATTTAGATCCAGAATCTTTTCCAACTACTATATCAATGACATAGTCTTCCATTGCCGGATATAATACTTCTTCAACAGTTTTAGGTAAACGATGTATTTCATCAATAAACAATACATCTCCAGCTTCTAAAGTTGATAAGATAGCTGCTAAGTCTCCTGCTCTTTCAATTGAAGGACCAGAAGCAACTTTAATATTTGAACCCATTTCGTTAGCAATAATATAAGCTAATGTTGTTTTACCAAGTCCTGGAGGACCAAATAATAATACATGATCTAATGGTTCATCTCTTTGTTTAGCAGCCTTAATAAAAATATCTAAATTCTCTTTTAGATCTTTTTGTCCAACATATTCTGATAATTTTTGAGGTCTTAAACTTAGTTCTTCGTCATCTTGTTGTTTAAGAGCTGATAATACTTTTTCTTCCATACTATTTCTTTAATAAACTTAAAGCTTTCTTTAAGCCTTCTTTTTCATTTAATTTTTCTTTAGCAATATCTTTTAATACAGGTTTAATTTCACTTGCTTTATAACCTAATTGTTTTAAAGCTTCAAAGATATCTTTTGTTGTTTCATCTTCTATTTCGACTTCAGCAAGTTTTCCTCTTAAATCTAATATGATTTGGCTTGCTGTTTTATTACCTACGCCTGGCATAGATTTAATAAAGGCGATGTCTTCTTTTTCAATAGCTTCAATAATTGTCTCATAGTCTGCTACAGCTAACATATTGCTAGCCATCTTAGGGCCAAGTCCTTTAACAGAAATTAGCTTAACAAAGAAATCATATTCATTTAAACTTCTAAAGCCATATAAAGACATATCGTTTTCTGATACGTTTTGATATGTATATATTGTTATTTCTTCGTTTACTTTTAATAATTCAGGACGATGAAAATATATACGATAACCAACACCGTTTACATCAAGTAATACATAATCATTTGAGAAGGCATGAACCTTTCCTCTTAAAAATCCAATCATACTATATCTATTATACAAAAAAGATGAGTTTAGAACTCATCTTCTTCATCGCCATCAATAAAATCAAAGCCAAAATCTTTAATAAATACACGGTCACCGTTCTTACATCCTTTTTCTCTTAAAGCATCATCAATATTCATCTTTGTTAATGTTCTTGATAGACGTAATACTTGGTCTTCATCTTTAAGATTTGTATTATCTATTAATCTCTCAATCTTTTCACCTTCAATTCTAAATATACCATTTCCTTCATTATGAACTGTATATTCGACAGGTTTTTCATAAGTATAGACAACCTTCTTATCTTCTTTTCCTGTTTCATATAATGGGAAGATTGGTAGATCCTTAAGCATATCTTTTATCTTATATAATACTGGCTCTAATCCTTCATTAATTATGGTAGTAGTTTCATAAATAGGAACATCAGGATACTTCTTCTTGAATCTTTCTAAGTTATTAGAAGCATTATCTAAGTCCATTTTATTAGCTATTACTATTTGAGGACGCTTGTCTAGATTACCAGGATATTCTTTAAGTTCTTTATTTATTATTTCATAATCCTCTAATGGATCTCTTTGTTCGCCACCCATATCTAAGATGTGAAGAATGATTCTACATCTTTCAATATGTTTTAGAAATTCTATTCCCAAGCCTTTTCCTTGAGAAGCTCCTTCAATTAATCCTGGTAAGTCAGCCATAACGAATGAATCGTTTCCAACTTTTACCATACCTAATTGAGGTTTTAATGTTGTGAATGGATAATCAGCGATTTCTGGTTTTGCTGCAGATACTACTGATAATAATGTTGATTTACCAACAGATGGAAAGCCTACAAGACCAACGTCAGCTAATAGTTTCAATTCAACTTCAATTTCTTTTTCTTCACCTGGCATACCAAGTTTTGAAAATTCAGGTGCAGCGTTTCTTGCGGTCGCAAAGTGTCTATTGCCTTTTCCACCTTCGCCACCCAAACATATTACTTCTTCCATGTCATTTTCAATTAAATCAGCTATGACATTCCCGTTTTTTAAATCTTTAACAATAGTGCCTACTGGAACTCTAACAATTACATCTGGTTTTGATTCGCCATACATATTATTAGTTTTTCCATTATCACCATTTTCAGCTTTAATCATCTTTGAGTATTTTAAATCTAGTAATGTTGATTTATTTGAATCAGCTTTAAAAATAATAGATCCGCCTTTGCCACCATCACCACCAGATGGTCCGCCTAGTGGATTATACTTTTCACGTTTAAAAGCAACGATGCCATCGCCGCCATTACCTGCTTTAACTTTTATTTTTACTTTATCAATAAATTGCATAACTAATTAGAAAATAAAAAGGCCTCAAGAGGCCTTTTAGATTATTAAGCTTGTGGATAACAAGAAACTTTCTTTTTGTCTTTGCCTAAACGTTCGTATTTAACAACGCCATCACAAGTACAGAATAAAGTATCATCGCCACCCTTTTTAACATTTGTTCCAGGATGAATCTTTGTTCCTCTTTGACGATAGATGATTGAACCCGCAGTAGCGAATTGACCATCAGCAACTTTTGCTCCTAATCTCTTAGAATGAGAATCACGGCCGTTCTTAGTAGAACTTACACCTTTTTTAGAAGCGAAGTATTGAATATTTAATACATATTTCATCATATGTTTTACTTCCTTTCTACTTTGATAAATTCACCATAAGACTCTTCAATAGTCTTAAGTTGAATTAGTACTAACTCGAAGTAGTTATCAACTAAATCTTTTTTCGAGTTGTTGATAATCTCAATGTGGTTAGTTAACTCTTTAATTTCAACATCATGTTTTGTTTGATCAAGTGCATTCATCAAACCAAACATAATACTTGAGACACTCGCACATATTAAGTCTTTGCCATACTCATCAGATTCAGCATGACCTTTGACACTTAAGTATGTGTAATGATCATCATTCATTGAATAGATTACGTTAATCATTAACCAATCTTTTCAACAGTTAATTTTGTATATGGTTGACGATGACCTTGTTTCTTGCGAGTAGAGCCCTTCTTTTGTTTGTACTTGAAGATAATAATCTTCTTTTCCTTGCCTTGTTTTTCAACTTTGCAAGTTACTTTAGCTCCTTCAACGTAAGGTGTGCCTAGAGTCAAACCACCATTTTCGATAGCAACAACTTTATCGAATGTATAAGTTTCACCTTCTTTTACGTCTAACTTTTCAACGTAAATAGTAGAACCTTCTTCAACCTTGAATTGTTTGCCACCAGTTTCAATAATTGCGTACATATTGCACTCCTTTCTATAAATTTAGACTCGCCATTAAGGTAGCTATCGCTTTTATAACCTTTTCTGTGCGGTTGCAACCAATAGAGGTGCAACGAATAAATTTTAGCACAATAAACAGCTTATTTTCAATTTTTTATGCCGAAAAAGCTATATT
>JAUNQJ010000071.1 GCA_030536265.1 Erysipelotrichaceae bacterium | reverse complement strand
TTGTGTAGAAAACGAGTTTAAATACTGGTCAAAGACTCAACAATACTAAAATATTTTTGATTCTTTGATGCATTTAAAAACCACGCTTTTTGCCTTGCGTGGTTTGAAAAGACTTATTATGTTTTATTAACTAGTTATCTTTCTTTTTCTTAATAACTAAATATGTACCTATAGCTAATAAAGATAAAGAAGATATTTTTAATAATGAATTATTATTAGAATATTTTCCTTCTACTCCGGTATTAGGAATTATATATTTTGGTGTTGAATCTGGTGTAGGAGTTGGAGATGGAGTAGAACTAGAAATCGTGAATTTTTGCGTTGCATCTTCATAGCCTATGATACTTATTGTAAAATTATGCTCGCCTATAGACAATGATCTTAAGAAATCGTTATGTAAAGTAACATGTGTTGATGCTTTTGCTAAATCATAATTAGAACGATCAACTACCACATTATCAACTTTTACAGTTACATCACTACCATCATCTGTGTTATATGACTTATCAACAACAAACTCTAACGTTCCCGTATAATTATCTTTAATATTAAATTCTTGATTATTAAAAGCTGGTTTGTTTCCAGAAACTGTGAATTGATATACTACCCATAAATATTTATAGTATGAATAATCACATCCATAAAAACCACTTTCTCCAATCGTTTCATACGCTTCGTTATATTCATCATCATCTAAAAAAATTGGGATTGTTGTTTCGTTCAATGTTAAATCTACGTCAAAACTGTAATAATCACGTCCATAATAGTAGAAGCTATCAAAGTCATCGTTATCACCATTATACTTGAACATATAATCTGCTAAATAATCATCTTTAACGTAAACTCCAAACTCAACCATATAATGTCCACCCTCTACAAATTCTGTAGGAGTATCCCAATTATAATTATCGAGTGCTTCATCCATGTCATAAATAGAAACATCATCAGGATCTATATAGAGTTTGTCGTTTGTTACTGTAGGACAAGCAAACTCAGTATCTCCATTTTCTGGTAGTTCAACACTAATTGCAACATTATCTATATACTGAGCAAAATTTCCAACAACATCAATATCAAAATTATCAGGCATAGTAAATTTTAGTGATTTTCCATTGTATTGAACATTACTACTGGTATAATACCAATCTTCAGGATCTAAAGTAATATCGTAATAATTTAATTGATAACCACTTGCTGGATTTGCGGTAAGAGTAATAGTATCATCAGTTTTACTATATGTTAATGTGTTTCCATTTCCATTTGTGGAATATGTTAATTGAAGTTTTGTTAATTGTCTTGAACCAAGGTCTTTGTCCGTTTCTCCAAAATCAATATCATCTTCTTTAAAAATAGCATAGCCAGATTTTTTTATTGTTAATGAATAGGTTCCATTCTTTTTTGCATCAACAGACCACTTGCCATCAGGGCCTGTTGTAGTTGTGTAAAATTTATATAAATCATTACTATTAAATTTAACTTCCGCACCTTCTACAGGATTGCCTTCATCATCTAGTACTGTGCCAGATGCTTTTTTTGTATAACTAACAAACTTAGCAATTACATTATCATTTACACCTGCAGCAGTAGTGCCTGTTCCTATTTTTGTATCACCAACATACCATCCGTCAAAATCATAACCTTCATTAGGCTCGGCCACAGCAAAGAATAACATGTTTCCAAAAGGATAACTGTCCCAAATCCAAAGTCTTTGAGCTGACCATGTTCCATCAGTGCCCTCTCTGTAATAAACTAAACTATCTTTTTCAACTTGAATGGTGCTTGGGTTAGGAACTGTTGCACTATCATATGTAAAATAACCTTGATCTGGATTGCATGATATCGTTATATTAAAACTTTGAGCATAAACAACATTTACAAATGTACCAAGCATCATAAATGTTGATAATAATATAGTTAATAATTTCTTTTTCATAAGCGCTCCCCCAATCAATTAAAAAGGTCTTCTAATAAATTAGAAAACCTCTATCATTTCCAATGAATGTTGTTAATACTTCTAATATATATATATATATATATAAGTTGTTCATTAACATAATTTTACGCTTTTTTAGAGTTAAACGCTATTATCACTTGCACCTGCTATGATATTTACGGACATATAATGTATATTTCTAGACATTATTTTAAATAATTGGACATTATTTTGTTGAAAATAGACAGTTAATTAAAATATAGACAAGGAGGTATATTAGAATGTTCACAAAACAAGAGAGAATTCAAGTAGGAAAATCTATTTATTTAAGAGAAAAGACCTACAAAGAAGCTCAAGAGGAATATGGAGTAGCTAGAGTTACTCTAATTACATGGGTTAATCTCTATAAAGAGTCTGTTGGTGCTCCTAAAGGATATAGGCCAACAGAAATGATGATAAACAAATATGATAATTTATCTAAGATTGACCTTATCAAAGAATTATTAACCAAAGACATTGAAATTGAGCGATTAAAAAAAGGATATCAAGTGAAAGGAGTTGGTGCAAAAAAGGAATACGTTACTTTAAAAGGTCAGAATACGAAATAATATATAAATTATCATCTAAATGGCCAATAAAATTATTATGTGAAACAATGAGTGTTTCTAGATCAGGATTTTATGATTGGAAGAAAAGAATAGAAAATCCAGGTATTAAAGAAATTACAAGACAATCTGACATTAAACAGTTTATTGATTATCACAATGCATATCCAAGCCATGGTTATCGCTGGTTAAATGCCAAGATTAGATTAGATTTAGGAGTTGTATACTCTGATAATTACGCATTTAAGTGCTGTTATTGTGCAAATATTAAATCTAAAGCAAAGCATTCTAGATATCGCAAGCCTAAAGATGCCACAAGATTCTTCGATAATCTATTAATTCAAGGTTTAGCTCCTAATAAACCATATGAAGTTGTGGTTAGCGATATGACAGCTTTTAGAGTAAATAATGCATATTATGAATTAACACTTTATATGGATTTATTTAATAACGAAATAGTAGCTTATGGATTATCTAGTGTTAGAGGAGATAATAAAACTTACTATGATGGTTTAAATGAACTTATACAAAAGAAAAAGGAATATGGAGATCTTGAACTAGTTCTTCACACTGACCAAGGATCTGTATATTCCTCAAAGGCTTATAATGACCTTTTATATTTAAATAATATAACACATTCTATGTCTAATCCAGGTACACCTACAGATAATGGTGCAATGGAATCTATAAATGGATGGTTAAAAGAAGAATTATATTTAGATTTTGATATAAAACATATTAATGACATAGAAGATTTTATCCCAAGATACATTAAATATTTCAACGAAGAAAGACCAGCATATTCATTAAAATATCTAACACCAAAGCAATATAAAGAATTATATACATCTGTCCGTTAATACTTGACTAGTGCA
>JAUNQJ010000070.1 GCA_030536265.1 Erysipelotrichaceae bacterium | reverse complement strand
ACAGCAGCTTCAACTAGTTTTACTAAATAAGTTCTGTTTGCATAAGCTCTAGCACCCTTAGATACTTGTAGGATTACAGGAGCATTGCATTCCTTTGCAGCTTCAGTAATACCTTGAATGATTTCCATGTTGTTAACATTGAAAGCACCAATAGCATAACCGCCCTTATAAGCTTTTTCGAACATTTCTTTTGATGTTACAAGTGGCATAATATTATCCTCCTAATTACCACAATAATTATACCTTAATTAAGACCCTCTAAACATTAAAATAGCCTATAAAATGGTATATAATGTTAGGGCATGGGAATAATAAGTGTTAAAAATCTAACTTATTCATATGACGATAAAACAAACGCAGTTGATGGCGTTTCTTTTGATATTAATAAAGGTGATTATGTAACTATTATTGGACATAATGGTTCTGGAAAATCTACTTTGGCTAAATTAATCGCAGGGTTATTAGAGGCAAAAAGCGGAGAAATCTATATTGATGAACTAAAGCTTAATCAAGAAAACATATATAAGATTAGAGAAAAACTAGGTATTGTATTTCAAAACCCAGATAATCAATTTATAGGATCAACTGTAAAAGACGATATTGCTTTCGGACTTGAAAATCACAGGGTAGAATCTAGCAAGATGCAAGGCATAATTGAAGAGTATGCTAAAAGAGCTGGCTTAGAGAAATACTTAGAAAAAGAACCTACTGCTTTATCAGGTGGCCAAAAACAACGTGTAGCAATTGCAGGAGTTTTAGCAATGCATCCAAATATCATTATTTTCGATGAAGCTACATCTATGTTAGATCCAAAAGGCAAAGAAGATATCAAAGCTTTAATTAATGAACTACATAAAGATAAAGACTTTACAATCGTTTCTATTACTCATGATATTGAGGAAGTTTTACACAGTGATGATTGCATTGTTATGAATAAGGGAAAAATATTTGATCATGATCTACCAGAAAAGATTTTTTCAGAACCTGAAAAGTTAAGAAAGATCGATTTAGACATTCCTTTTGATTTAAAGATTGTTGAAGAATTTAAGAATTATGGATTAAAGCTTAAATCAAAAACACAAAAAGAAATGGTTGAAGAACTATGGCAATACGCTTCAAAAAATTAAGCTACATCTATGATGAGGGTATGCCATATGCACATACTGCTCTAGATGATATTGATTTAGATATCACTGAAGGAAAGATTACTGCAATCATTGGTGAGACTGGTTCTGGTAAGTCAACAATGGTTGAACATATTAATGCTTTATTGTTGCCATCAAAAGGTGAACTAGAAGTATTGGATCATACTATTGTTGCCGGAAAGAAAAATAAAGGACTAAAACTATTAAGAAAAGAAGTTGGTCTTGTTTTCCAATTCTCTGAATATCAATTATTCGAAGAAACAATATTAAAAGATGTTGCATTTGGCCCAAAGAATTTTGGTGATGATGATGCTACTGCAATTAAAAAAGCTAAGGAAGCTTTAAAACTTGTAGGTATTAATGAATCAATGTATGAAACATCACCTCTTGATTTATCAGGTGGTCAAAAAAGAAGAGTAGCTATTGCCGGTATTTTAGCTATTAACCCAAGTGTATTAGTACTTGATGAACCAACTGCTGGACTAGATCCAAAAGGTTCAAAAGAAATGATAGATTTATTTATTTCTTTAAATAAAGACTATGGCAAAACCATTATTATCGTGTCTCACGATAATGAAATGGTATATAACTATGCCGATGAAACAGTACTAGTTGCTGGTGGAAAAATAATATATCATGGCGATACTTTAAAACTATTTAATGATGAAACTCTAATAAAAGAGCATCATTTATTAGAACCTCAAATTGTAACTTTTAAAAATCAACTAAAAAAACAAGGCTTTAAAGTAAGTGATGATATTAGAACATTAAAAGATTTAGCAAAAGCTATTACTAAGGAGATTAGAAAATGAATAATCTAGTCTTCGGTAAATACATTCCTATTGATTCAATAGTTCATCGTTTAGATCCACGTGCTAAAATCGTTGCTCTTTTTGTGATGATTGTTGCAATCTTTATTCCTAAATCTTGGTGGGCTTATTTATTCTTAGCAGTTTGCTTATTATCTATTATTTTATTGGCGAAACTAAAATTAGGTTTTATTTTTAAAGCATTCAAGCCAATGATGTTTATGATGGTGTTCTTGTTAATTGTTAACTGTTTAACACTAAAAACAGGGTATGTATTAATTAGCATTGGAACATTTGCTATATATTCTGATGCTGTATTTAATACATTATTTATTGTTGTAAGATTACTTCTTATGATCATGTTAACAACATGTTTAACTGCTACAACAAAGCCATTAGATTTAACTCTTGGAATTGAATATCTATTGTCTCCACTAAAAGTATTCCATTTCCCAGCACACGAAGTAGCTATGATGATATCTATTGCGCTAAGATTTATTCCTACAATCATAGAAGAAACAATGCGTATTATGAATTCTCAAAAATCACGTGGTGTTGATTTTGAAGAAGGCAAATTAAAAGAAAAGATACAAGCTATCTTATCATTAATAGTTCCATTATTTAGCGTTGCTTTTGAAAGAGCATATGAATTAGCTGATGCAATGGAGGCAAGAGGCTATATTCCTGGGGCTGATAGAACACGTTATAGAAACTTAGAATTTACATTTAAAGATGGATTATTAATTCTTTTATCATTTATTGTATTAGCATTAATGATTCTATCTAGGATTTATCTATGAGATATAAAGTAACACTTGCTTACGACGGAAATAGATACGTAGGTTTTCAATCTCAAATTAACGGATTAACAATCCAAGATGAAATTGAGAAAGTTTTAAAACGCATTTGTAAAAAAGATTTAAGAATAATAATGGCTAGTAGAACTGATGCTGGCGTACATGCAAAACATCAAGTATTCCATTTTGATATTGATAAAGAATATGATACATACAAATTAAAAGGTTCATTTAATGGACTGCTTCCAAAGGATATTCATGTAATTGATGTTGAGAAAGTAAAAGAAACTTTCCATGCAAGATTCTCTGTTAAATCAAAGACTTATGAATACTTAATTAACGCGGGGGAATATGATGTATTCTTAAATGGATATGCATATCAATGTTTCTATAAATTAGATATGGATTTAATGAAAGAATGTTCGAAGCTGTTTATTGGAAAACATGATTTCTCTTCATTTAATACATCAACCTATAAAGAGAAACCTGATCAAACAAGAACTATTAGTGAGTTTAAAATCATAAAAAAAGGTGACTTAATTAAGATTAGAGTAACTGGCGATGGTTTTATGAGAAATATGGTAAGAATTATGGTTGGAACTTTAATAGATGTTGGTAGAGGACAAAAAACAATTAAAGAAGTAAAAGATATGTTAAAGAATCCTCGTAAAGATACAAAACGTTATAACATATCTCCAAGTGGTTTATATTTAGTAAATATTAAGTATTAAAAA
>JAUNQJ010000019.1 GCA_030536265.1 Erysipelotrichaceae bacterium | reverse complement strand
TTGAAAAGATTAAAGCACCATATAAAGAATTAATATGGTTTGAAGAATCAGGACACAATCCATTAATTGATGAACCTGAAAAATTTAAATCATTATTAAAAGATAGACTAATTAAGATTATGAAAGGGGAAATTAAATAATGAGCGAAGCAATTAAAAACGCAAAGATTAAATTATCAGAAAAACTTGGCTTTATGTTTTTCTCAACTTCTACAAATATTATTTTTAATTTTAAAAGTGCATATTATTTATTATTTTTAACTAACGTTTTATATGTTCCTGTATTAACTGCGTCAACAATTTTAACTTTAGGAACTATTTGGGATGCTGTTAATGATCCACTAATTGGATTTTGGAGTGTAAATCATAAATTTAAGAATGGTGAAAAAGTTAGACCATTAGCTTTATGGTTTGCCTTACCTTGGGCTATCACAATTGTATTAATGTTCTCAAACTTTAATTTAAGTTCAGCTCTTACTATTGCTGCATGCTTAATTATTTATTTCTTCTTTGAAGCATTCTACACATTCTTAGCTATTCCATATAACTCTATGGGAGCTTTAGCTACTAATGATGATGCTGATAGAAGATCAATTAATTCATTTAGATCTCTAGGTGGAACTTTAGGTAGTGGTATTGGTGCTGTTGCTGTTTTACCTATTGTTAAATTATTTGGTGGTTTAAAAGGTGAGAATGCTATCATTGGTCCTACTGATGCTCCAGCATTATTTAAGACAGCTTTATTAATGGCTGTACTATGTATCGCAGGGTGCTTAGCTCATTACTTTACAACTAAGGAAAGAGTACATCAAGAATCAGATAACGAAGAAAAGATTGGCTTCTTAGAAACGTTCAAAATGTTATTTGCTATAAAACCTTGGGTATTAAATATGATGTATATCTTATGCTATGGCATCGATACTGCAATCATGTTAGATTCTATTAACTACTATGCCGCTTATATTTTAGGTGCTTCTAGTAAAGCTACTCCTATAATGGCTGGATATTTAGTTGTTGCTATTATCAGTGCATTAACTATTGGCAAAATTGATAAGAAGCTAGGTAGAACTAAGACTATGGCTTTAGCAGCACTTGTTCAAGTTGTTACAAAGATTCCATTTATTATTAATCCATTCTCAATTGTTAATATATATCTAAATGCTGCAGGTGTTGGTTTTGGTGGCACTGTTGCATTCATTATGTTTAATACAAATAGAAACAATATTACTGATATCGTTGAATTTAAATATGGTAGAAGAATAGATTCAATGGTTGCGACTTGTGATAACTTAATCTCAAAAACTGCAGAAGCATTAGCTGTACAAGCTATGGGTATATTCTTAGCAAAAGCTGGTATGGATGCTGCTTTAGGAGCTTCTCAACCACAAAGTGCAATTAGTGCAATTTGCATATTGCTAGGTTGGGTACCTGCGGTTGTATCTCTAGTTATGGCAGTGTTTGCTATTAAGAACGATATTGTTGGCGATTATAACAAAGCTAAAGAAGCATATAACAATTTAAAAAACTAGGGTAACCTAGTTTTTTATTAGAATGTATAATAAATTTGAGGTGATAAATATGAACACAAAACAAGCTATTAAATATTACAAAGATCATTTTAAAAAGATTAATTATTACCAATTAATGCTTAATACTGTAATGTATGATAAGGAAACAGTAGCTCCTAGAAAAGGTAACAAAGAAAGAAATGAAGCAATTGCTTATATTGATGGAGAATTATTCTCGTTAGAAACAGAACCTAAATTTATTGAAGCTGTTACTCAATTATCTAAAGAAGATTTAGGTAAAGAATTAAATAGAGAAATACAATTAGCTAATAAATATCTTCAGGATATTATTAAATTTACTAAAGAAGAATCTATGGCTTGGGAAATGGCAAGAATGGAGTCTTTTGATGCTTGGGAAAAAGCAAAGCATACAAACAATTACAAACTATTTGAACCTCATTTAATTAAGCTAATCAATATGTCAAAAGAACGTGCTAAAAAACGTAATCCTAAGATTTCTGCTTATGATTTATATTTAGACGATTATGAAGAAGGCATGACAATGAAAGACTATGATAAGTTCTTTGAACTTATTAAAAAAGAATTATTACCATTAATTAAACAAGTAAATGCTAATCAAGATAAAGTGGATGATTCTTTCTTATATAAATATTATCCAAAAGATAAACAAGAAAAGTTTATGAAAGATGTCTTGCACTTCATCGGCTTTGATAAAGGCTGGGGTTATATGGGAGTGTCAGAGCATCCTTTCACTAATGGCTTTACTGAAAATGACGTTCGTATTACAACCGCTTATGATGAACACAACATTACAGCTTGTGTATTCTCAATCATTCATGAAGTAGGTCACGCTTATTATGAACATCAAGTAGACCATAAATATCAAGGCACGATGATTCATAAAATGATTTCTAGCGGAATGCATGAATCTCAATCAAGATTTAACGAGAATTACTTGGGAAGAAGAAAGTCTTTCTGGAAGTCTTTATATCCAAAACTACAAAAATACTTCCCTGAAAATCTAGCTGATGTATCTCTTGATGATTTTATTAGGGCTATCAACGCTTCCAAATCATCGTTAATTAGAACTGATTCAGATGAATTAACTTATCCTATCCATATATTAATAAGATATGAAATAGAAAAAGGAATCTTTGAAGGTAAGATTCAAACAAAAGAATTAAATAAATTGTGGAATAAGAAGTATAAAGAATACTTAGGAATAGATGTTCCTAATGATACAAAAGGTATCTTACAAGATGTCCATTGGTCTGATGCAAATTTTGGATACTTCCCAACTTATGCTTTAGGTAGCGCAATAGGTGCTCAACTATTAAATACTATGGAGAAAAAGATTAAGATTGACGAACTATTAGAAAAGAATAAGTTCGCTAAAATTGAAGAGTATTTAAAAGACAACCTACAAAAATACGGTGCATTATATGACTATAACAGCTTACTTAAGATGGTAACTGGTGAAAAGTTCAATCCTAAGTACTATGTAAATTACTTAAAGAATAAATACAAAAAGTTATATAAGATTAAATAATATTAATGGACCTTGCGGTCCATTTTATTTTTCTTCTATAATAATACTGAGGTAAAAATGTTAAAAGGTATTGGAACAAAAAATGGTATTCAAATAGGCAAAGTATATAAATTTGAAAAACCATCATTAAGTATTAAAGAAGAAAAAGGCGAAGCTCAAGAAGAAATGATTAAATTAGAAAGAGCTATCACTAAAACGATTGAAGATATAGAAACTATCAAGAAGAATGCTGTTCATTTATTTTCGAATGCCGATTTGGAAATTTTTGATGCACATTTATCTATGGTTAATGATCCTGAGTATTTAGGGCAAATTAAAGAAACAATTAATAAAGGCTATAGTGCAGTTTGGTCAACTAAAATAGTTTCTGATAATATGTATGAAATGTTTGTTGGTGTAGAAGATGAATATCTAAAAGAAAGAAAAGAAGATATCAAAGATGTTTCTACAAGGGTTTTGTGTAATCTATTAGGTGTTGATCTACCTGATTTATCTATTATTAATGAAAAAGTAATTGTTGTTGCTGATGAATTAACTCCAGCTGACACAGCCAAATTAAATAGAGAATTAGTTTTAGGCTTTGTTACTGAAAAAGGAAGTAGAAATTCTCACTCAGCAATTATGGCTGAATCTTTAGGAATTCCATGTGTTGTTGCCTGTGAGGGTATAGTTTCTAGTTCAAATCACGGAGACACAATAATTGTTGATAGTAATAATGGTGATGTAGTTGTTAACCCAAGTGATGAAGACTTGCATAATTATGGTATTGCTAAAGAAAAGTATGAAAACGAAATTGAAGGCTTGAAGTCTTTAAAGGATAAAGAAACAATAACTTTAGATAAAAGAAAAATAGAGATAGCCGCAAATATTGGTTCTCCTGATGATTTGTATAGCGCAATAGAAAACGGAGCTGAAGGAGTAGGCTTACTTAGAACTGAAGTATTATATTTAAACAAGAATGATTGTTTCCCAAACGAAGAAGAGCAATTTGAAGTATATAAAAAAGTTTTAGAACTAATGAATGGAAAAAGAGTTGTTATTAGAACTCTTGATATTGGTGGAGACAAAGAACTTAATTACTTTAAGTTTGAAAACGAAACTAATCCTTTCTTAGGATATCGTGCTATAAGATTCTGTCTTGATAGAAAAGATATATTTAAAGATCAAATTAGAGCCTTGCTTCGTGCCTCAGTTTATGGAAAATTAGCAATTATGTTCCCAATGATTGCAACAATTGATGAATTTAAAGAAGCAAAAGAATTTGTTTTAACTCAAAAAGAAGAGTTATTAAAAGAGGGTGTTAAAGTATCTGATGAAATTGAAATAGGAATGATGGTAGAAGTTCCAGCTGCTGCAGTATTAGCTGATGAATTTGCTAAATATGCTGATTTCTTCTCTATCGGAACAAATGATTTAGTTCAATATTCAATGGCTGCAGATAGATTGTCTAGTAAGGTTAATTATTTATATCAGCCATTAAATCCTTCAATTCTAAGACTTATTAAGATGACTATTGATGGAGCACACAAAAATGGTAAATGGTGTGGAATTTGCGGTGAACTAGCAAGCGACGAAGAAGCCTGTGAAATACTTCTTGGCTTTGGAATAGATGAACTTTCAATGCCCGCTGCTAAGATTCTTCCGATAAGAAAGAAAATGATCTGGTTATCTTACGATAAAGCTAAAGAGAAAATAGATAATTTAATATTAAAGGATTAGAAATAATCCTTTTTATATGTTAGAATTCTCTAGTATGCTATTAATTAAATATTTTAAAGAATTATTTGAAGATAAGGAACTAATGAGAAAATGTAAAAGCATTGCTTTTCCTATTATGTTTCAATCTTTAATAATATCAGCTGTTAATTTGGTTGATAATTTAATGGTGGGTTTATTAGGTGATGTTGCCATCTCTGGAGTTGCATCAGCTAACAAATATTACAATGTTATTCAATTTGTTTTATTTTCTACTATTAATTCGTGCATTATTTACTTATCTCAATACAATGGAGCAAATAATCATGAAAAGATGAAACAAACTTTTAGATTTACTTTAGTATTTACATATGCTGTATTGCTTGTTGGCTTTGCTTGTGTAATGCTATTTCCAAATCAATTAATAAAGTTTATTATTGATGATCCAGCTATTATCGATGCTGGAACAAGATATTTTAGATATGCAGCATTCTCTTATTTGCCAATGGGCTTTAGTTTAGTTGTAGCTAATGCGATGCGCGCTATTGGTGAAACAAAGATTCCGCTAAGAATATCTGCTGTATCTATGTTTGTAAATGCTGTATTAGATTATGGTCTAATACTAGGTAAGTTTGGATTACCAAGACTTGAAATTGAGGGAGCTGCTATTGCTACTATTATTTCAAGAATAGTTGAAATGATATTATGCTATTACGCATTAAAGAAGGGCGAATATGTATTTGATACCAATATCAAAGATCTATTTAAATTCCCTAAAGATTTAGTGTTATCTATATTGATAAAAGCTTGGCCACTTGTTTTAAATGAGATAGCTTGGAATATTGGAATGGTAACACTTCTAAAATGTTATTCATCAAGAGGAGCTGTAGTTAATGCTGCTTATTCCATCTCGAATATAGTGTCTGATTTATTCTTTGCTCTATTCTCTGGAATGGCAACTGCATCATCAGTATTAATTGGTACACCACTTGGTGCTAATAAACTAGATGAAGCTAGAGACAATGGATACAAATTAATTTGCTTCTCGGTATATATGGCTATATTCTTTGGCGTTGGATTATTTATGTCTTCATTTGTTGTTGGAATAATATACTCTAAAGTATCTTATGAAGTTATTACACTTTCTAAACAAATATTAAGGTGTCAAGGATTGATATATTGGATATACATGTTTAATACTCAATGTTATTTCACTTTAAGAGCAGGCGGTGCCACAAAGTCTACCATGATTCTTGACTGTGGATATATGTGGGCTGTAAATATTCCTGTTGTTGCAATTCTTTCGTATTTCACAAATTTACCAATATTAACTGTTTATGTTATTGGTCAATTAACCGATATAGGAAAAGGAATTGTTGCATATAAAATTGTTCGAAAAGAATCTTGGGTAAAAAATTTAGCAATTGAATCAAAATAAAAAGGCTTGTTATCAAGCCTTTTATAGTTCAACATCTACAGGAGAAGAAATTGGTTTTTCAAGTTCTTCAGGATGCTCGAAGATGTATTTAGCAATTCTTAATGATTTTGCAAAATAGAAACCATCAGCAATTCTTTCGTCAAAGATAATAGTAATAGGTAATAGTATTTTCTTTTTAACTGTATCTTTAATATATGTTCCGATTGTTGCCATCATAGAACATGTTCCATAGTTTGATAAGTGATGATATGGAGCACCAGCACCAATAGAACCAAGATTTGATAATAGAAGTGTTGAATAATTTGGATCACCTTTAGATAATGATTCAGGCATAAGACCATAATACTCTAATCTTCCTATTACCCAAAATATAAATGTTAGAAGGAATCTAGGAAGTTTTCCAACAAAGTCCATTGTCTTATCTAAATCGTTACCACTTTGTTTTCTAGCTTTATTAACATCACCAATGATTATTTTAGATACATCTTCAATAGTCATTTCAGGTTTAACTTTCATAAACAATAGTACTTCATCAGATTTATCATCGAATTTTTGTTTAGCGACAAACGATAATGAAATATCGTTTCTTTGCCAATACTTTCTTCCTGCAATAAAGATATTCATCTTAGGACGTAGATATATTGTTTTTGCAAATACATAGCATATACAATGGAAAAGTTTTAATTCTTTTCCTTTTTCTCTTTTCTTATTTGCTTTGTCGATATATTTCATAAGCTTTGTTATATCGAATGTTTCTGTTGAAGATACTTCGGCCTCAGTTCTTTTTGGCATTACATAAGGAACCACAGAATGGAAGGGATCTAAGTTTTTAATCTCAACAGCATCTTTTCTTTTTGCCATAATTTATTCCTCTTTTTATACATTAAATTATACAAAAATAGTTCGTCGTATTGAATTAAAAAAAGTCGTTTTAAACGACTTTTTAATTATTGCTGTTTGAACTGCTTGAGTGGCTTGTTGATACGGTTGTTGTTGATTGAGGAATGTAAGGCATAATCTTTTGAGCCATATCTTGAGCAGTTAATGTTTGTAACCAAACCCTACCTGGGCCAGTTAATGTTGTAAAGAACAAACCTTGGCCACCAAATAAGATATTGTTAAAGCCTTTTACTGATTCGATATTATAAGAAACTGTTGAATCAAATAGAGCAACGTGGCCAGTTTCTACTTTGATTGTTTCACCGGCTTTAAGCTCAACTTCTTCAGCTGAACCGTCGATTTCTGCAAGCAATGATCCTTCACCAGAATATCTTTGCATTACAATTCCTTCGCCACCAAATAAACCTGCCCAGAAGTTTTTGTTAACTGTAGCATCAACATTTACTCCAGGGTCTGCTACAAGGAATGCAGATTTTTGTGCAATATATTCATGGTTTGCATCAACTTTAAATTCTTTTATAGTTCCTGGAAATGAACTTGAGAATGTAACTTTTGAGTCATCTCTTGTAGCTTCGTGTGTTACAAACATAAGAGAAGCACCAGAGAAAGCTCTACCTAATGACTTTAAAAAACCGCCTTCCATATTTGTAGACATTTTGATATCGTCATCAGCCCAAGCCATAGCGCCAGATTGTGTAAAAACTTTTTCGCCTTTGTTAAGTGTTACTGTAGCAGCAGGGAAGCTACCACCAAAAATTTCATATTTCATGTTAATAATCTCCTTTGCAAAATTATTATATCAAATACAAAGTTTTAATTATTGATGTAAACTTGTTAAAATATAGTTGTTATGAAATTACCTAACTTAAAAAAGAAAAAAGAAATTCCTCAATATTCTAGAGTTGATGAAATCAAGACTGGAATTGCTAAAGATAATGTTGTAGAAGGTACTCTAGTTTTAGAAGGTGGTGCTTTTAGAGGACTTTATACAGCAGGTGTTTTAGATTGCTTAATTGATAATGATATTAATATAGGAACAGTTGTTGGTATTTCAGCAGGTGCATTAAATGGACTAAATTATTTAGCAGGATGTAGAGGAAGATCTGCTTTATGTATATTGAAACATAGATATGATCCTCGTTATGTTGGCGTTAAAGCGTTTAGAGAATCAGGAAGCGTTGTTGGCTTTAAGTTTATGTTTGAAGACTACAATAAAGAATATCCACTAAACGAAATGAGACTATTTAATGGTGAACGTAAATTATTTGCTGGCTGTACAAATCTTGAAACAGGAAAGGCTGAATTTATTCAAAGTTTTGATAAGAATATTATGTTTGATTCAGTGAAAGCTAGCGCATCAATGCCAATAGTTTCTAATATTGTTAGAATTAACGGAAAGAAATATTTAGATGGAGGATGTGAGACAAAACTTCCTATTAAATATGCTATTGAAAATGGATATAAAAAGATTATATTTATCGCTACTCGACCTTTATCTTATAGAAGAAAACTTATCGCTCCTGAACTAAAGCTTGAAAAGGTGAGATATAAAAACTATCCTAATTTCTTGAAGGCTTTAGCTAATGCTAATAAGCGTTATAACTTAGATGCTGAATTCTTAGAAAACTTGGCAAATAAAGGTGGAATTTATGCTATAGCGCCAAGCGAAAGAGTTGATGTATCTCGACTTGAAAAAGATATTGAAAAGCTTGGTGATTTATATATGCTGGGATACGAAGATTGTAAAAAACAAATTCCTGACATTAAAAAATATTTGGGTATTTAAAAAGGTTCTTACGAACCTTTTTGTTTTTCTTATGCAACGATATCTTTTTTAGATTCTTCTGATTGAGGACATTTATCAGCAATCTTCAAGAAGATAAATCCTAATGCGAAGAATATTGCTAGTAAGCCGACAGCTAAGTTAATTGTACCGCCAGCGAACTTAACGATTGCGATAACAGCTGAACCTAAGAATGAAGCACCTTTAGAGAAGATATCATAAATGCCGAAGTATTCTCCAGAGTGTTCATCTGGTATTATTTTTGAATAATATGATCTAGATAATGATTGAATTGAGCCTTGGAAACATCCAACCATGAATGCCATAATTCCAAAGTCCCAAATTGTTTTAATGAATAGGGCGTAAACACAAACTACAAAGTAGCCACAAATACATACAAGAATTAGAGGAACTGTATCGTGTTTTCTTGATAACTTAGCGAATACTAACGAACCAATCCATGCAACAACTTGAGTAGCTAATAAGAATACAACTTGTCCAACTGTATCAAGTCCTAAGTCAGTACCAATGTTGATACAGTTATCAATGATTGTACCAACACCATCAATATATAGGAAGAAAGCAATTAAGAAGAATAATACTTTCTTGTCTTGAGTTGCAATTCTTTTGAATGAATGTCCGATTTGAATGAAAGCAGCTTTGATTTGTCCTTTGCCTTCAACATAGTTTATTTGTCTGTATGATTTAATTAAAGGAAGGGTAACAATTAACCACCAAATAGCAGTTACTGAACAACCGATAATCTTACCAACATACTCTGGGAATAATGCGAAACCAGGAAGTCCACCAGAGAAAATATAAGCAGCAAGTGCTAATAAGAATGGGATACAAGAACCAATGTAGCCCCATGCATATCCATATGAAGATACTTCATCAGCTCTATCATCTGTAGTAACATCGTTTAACATTGAATCATAGAAAGTTAAAGATGCTTGATAGAATAATTTAGCTAAGATGAAAATAATCATAAATGGAATCCATGATGTAGCGAATCCACAAATTACACATCCAATAACACCAAGAGCAACACATGTAGTAAAGAATATTTTCTTAGTGTCTTTGTGGTCGGCAATAGCACCACAAACTGGTCCAATTAATGCTAGTAGTACTGTAACGATAGCTACTACTAATGACCAAATACCTGTTGCTTGGTCGCTTGTTACTTGTCCAGGATTATTACCAATGGCTAAACTTTTAAACCAAATTGGAATTAATGAACAAGATAACATTGTGAAGGCAGAGTTACCAACATCGTATAAGACCCAGGCATTCTCTTCTTCGGTTAAGTTTTTAAATAGTTTCATACTTTTCTCCTTAATCTTGTAATTCTACGACATAATTTCTTTCAGCATCAGCTGATAGAATAGGAATTTTTTGATAATCTTTCTTTGGACAGAAATGATGTTTATAGTAAGCTTCAAGTGGTACAGAATTAATTAGATAGCTTACTAAATCTTGAGCTAATATTGGATAATGCTCTACAGCTTTATCGAATAATTTATCTAATCTCATAATAGAATCTTCTATTTCTGGGAATTCTTTTTCAGTTAACAATAAATCTTTAAATGCAGGTGCATGAGCCATATCCATAGCTTTTTCTAATAGAGAACGTTTAACGCTATTAGAATCATGCAATAGAGTTAAATAGAATTTTTGATCTTTTATTGATTTATATGCTATTTCTTCTCCTAAATCTGGGAATAATTGACCAATAATATGTCCTATTTGTTTATTTGGTTTTAATGAGAATGTTACATTCTTTCTAAATGGATTATAGCCATCTTTTTTTAATAAGTATTTATCGAATTGAGCTTCAATGATACCGTGTGTTGTAGGCTTGTCAGTTTCTTTAGATACTTCAGCTTTTCTATCAATATATCCATGACAATAAGAATCTAAAGTAAAGTGACATACAAAACCAAGTAGATATGCTAAAGCGGCTTCTTGATCATCACATTTTTTAAAACATGGTTTGATGTTTTTTAATGTTTCATTAAATGGAGTGTCATGAAGATTTGTTCCATATTGATTAACATCATTATGTTTTAAACAATTATAGTAAAAAAAGATATCTGGTCCATGAACCCCAAAATTAAAAATCTTTCTATTATTTTTTATTATTTCTTGAAGCTCTTTTGGTAGTGTAGGGATACACTTATCACCAAAACGCCAATGTGCATAAGTAGTAGGCATATTATTTATCCCCCATTAATAATTATATTTTATTATATTAATAAGGATATTTGTGTGTTTTTGTTAATAATCTATATATTGTATAATAAAAGGGCTTTGTTATAAGGGGGCATATATATGGCATATGGTGATAGAAGAGATGGCAAACTATTAAGAAATATAGATGGGATGCACTTTATTTGTCCTATTATTTATCCTAATAGATGCGATAATGAAGCTTTTATATCAGAAACTATCGATTTAACTAACATTGATAAGTATTTAAAAAAGAAGAATGTAAAAGGAATCGAATATAAATATAATGTTTTCCAAATCATGGTTACTGCCATGCTTAAGGTTTTGTATTTGAGACCAAAGATGAATTATTTTATTCAAAACTCTAATTTATATGAAAGATATGAAAAATCAGCGTCTTTTGTAGTTAAAAAAGAGTTTCAAGATAACGGATCAGAAGGCTTAGCTTTTGTTTATGGAAAACCTGAAGATAATATTGATTCAATTCATGATGCAATTTATAAAATAGTACATCACGAAAGAAGCGGTGGCTCTGATGGCTCTACAGATATGATGGAAGTATTCAATAAAATGCCTCGTTTCTTAGGTAAGTTTATTGTTCATATTATTATGTTCTTAGATAGAAAAGGAATGTGTCCAAAATTCTTGGTTGAATCAGATCCTTATTACTCATCTGTTGTATTAACAAACTTAGGATCTATTAAGATGCATTCAGGCTACCATCATTTAACAAACTGGGGTACTAACTCTTTGTTTGTGGCAATTGGTGAAATAAAGAAAAGACCATTTATAATAAATAATAAATCAGTGATGAAAAATTCTTTAGATATAGGTTTAACAATTGATGAAAGAATTGCTGATGGTTATTACTATTCAAAAACAGTTAAACTATTAAAATATTTACTTGAAAACCCTGAAGAACTTGATAAACCATTAGCGGAGGAAGTAGACTATGACAACTAAAGCAAAGATGCCTTGGAAAAACTCTACTGGAGGAATTCCACTTTATCTTGATTACTTTGATGGTACTATGTATGAAAAAATCAAAGACATTTCTAATGCTTATCCTAGAAATATAGCTTTTGATTTTATGGGTGTGGCTACAAACTATGTAATGTTTGTAAGACAAATAGAAAAATGTGCAAGATCTTTAAGAATGATGGGCGTTAGAGAAAACGATAAAGTTACTATCGCTATGCCTAACTGTCCTCAAGCTGTAATCATGTTTTATGCTGTTAACCTTGTTGGTGGCGTTTCAAACATGGTTCATCCATTAAGTTCAGAAGAAGAACTTGTTTACTATATTAATAATGTTAAATCTGAAACATTATTAACACTTGATCAATTCTATGGAAAGATTGAAGCAATAAGAAGCAGAACAACATTAAAGAACGTAATTATTGCACGTATAAAAGATGCTTTATCTAAACCACTAAAATATGGTTATATGTTGACTGAAGGAAGAAAGATAAAAAAGATTCCAAGCGATGCACCTGTTATTATGTGGAACGACTTCATGATTCTTGGAAATACTAAATTCTATCAATCAACAGTTAAAAGAAATAGTGAAGATCCAGCAGTTATCTTATATTCTGGTGGTACTACTGGAACTAGTAAGGGCATTGTTTTAACAAATAGAAACTTCAACGCATTAGCTACTCAAATCGTTGCGACAAACCCAATGTTTAGAGCTGGCGATAAGATGCTTGCGGTTATGCCGGTATTCCATGGCTTTGGACTTGGTGTATGCATTCACTCAATGCTTGCAAATGGTGGAAGATGTGTACTTGTTCCAAGATTTACTCCAGAGTCATATGCGAAAGACTTGGTAAAACATAAATGTAACTTTGTAGCTGGCGTTCCAACTTTATATGAAGCGTTGTTGAGATTACCAAAATTTGATAAAGCTAATTTATCTTTCTTAAAAGGTGTATTCTCTGGTGGTGATTCATTATCAATTGAACTTAAAAAGAAATTAGATACATTCTTATATGATCATCATGCAACTATTCAAGTTAGAGAAGGCTATGGCACAACAGAAACAGTTACAGCATGTTGTTTAACTCCTGTTTCTTTCTATAAAGAAGGATCAATTGGTGTTCCATTTCCTGATACATATATTAAGATTGTTGAACCTGGAACAGACAAAGAACTTCCATATGGTGAAGAAGGCGAAATCTTACTTGCTGGTCCAACAGTTATGAAAGAATATATAAATCATCCTGAAGAAACCGCAGATACATTAAGAGTTAGCGAAACTGATGGATTAACTTGGGTTTATACAGGTGACTTAGGCGTTATGGATGATCAAGGATTTATTTACTTTAAAGGTAGAGCTAAACGTATGATTGTAACTAGTGGTTACAACGTATACCCAGCTCAACTTGAAAATGTACTTGATGCTTGTGAATATGTTTCTATGTCATGTGTAATTGGTGTTCCAGATGAATACCGCGTAGAAAAAGTAAAAGCATTCATAGTTCTAAAACCTGGTGTATCTCCAACGGATGGCACAAAGCAAGCTATCTTAGAATATGCTAAAAAGCATATCGCAAAATACGCTATGCCACGTGAACTTGAGTTTAGAGAAGAACTTCCTAAAACTTTGGTAGGTAAGGTAGCATACCGTGTATTAGAGGAAGAAGAAGCTAAAAAAAGAGAAGAATTAAAGAATAAAGAAAAGAGTGAGTAAT
>JAUNQJ010000069.1 GCA_030536265.1 Erysipelotrichaceae bacterium | reverse complement strand
GAAGTATTTGCTAAGAAAGAAGAAAAGATGTGGATTTGTAGAAACTGTGGACATGTTCATAAAGGCGCTAATGCTCCTGCAATTTGTCCAACTTGTAACCATCCACAAAGCTATTTTGAATTATTAGCTAATAACTATTAATAAATAGTTTAATAACAAGTATTAAAGGCGGTTAAACCGCCTTTTTGTTATAATTAATAGGTATGAAAAATATAACTTTAGGAAGTACAGGAATTGTAGCTCCTCAAAATGGATTTGGTTGTTTACCAATTCAAAGAGATGATACAAACATAGCTGTTAAGTTACTTGAGCAAGCATATGATGCTGGTGTAACTTTTTTTGATACAGCAAGAGCTTATACAGATTCAGAAGAAAAAGTAGGTATTGCATTTAAAGGAAAAGATAGAAATTCATTCTATCTTGCAACAAAAACAAGAGCCTTAACTGTAGAAGACTTTTGGAAAGATTTAGAAACATCATTAAGTAAACTTCAAATGGATTATGTTGATATTTATCAATTCCATCAAGCAGATAAATGCTTTAAACCAAATGATGGAACTGGTTTATATGAAGCAATGTTAGAAGCAAAGAATAAAGGTTTAATTAAACACATTGGTATAACAACTCATAAATGTGAAATAGCACTTGAAGCTGCTAAGTCTGGATTATATGAAACACTTCAATATCCATTTAGTTATTTAGCAAGTGATGTAGATCTTGAAATTGTAAAAGCATGCAAAGAAAACAATGTTGGCTTTATCGCGATGAAAGGTTTAGCTGGAGGACTTCTTACAAACTCTAAAGCTTGTTATGCATACTTATCTCAATTTGATAACGTAATGCCTATTTGGGGAATTCAAAGACAAACAGAATTAGATGAATGGTTAAGCTATATGTTAGATACGCCAACGCTTAATGATGAAATAAAAACATTCATTGAAAATGATAAGAAAAACTTTGGATTAGATTTCTGTAGGGGATGTGGATATTGTGAACCATGTTCTGTAGGAATTAAGATTCATGATGCTGCTAGAACTAGTCAAATGATTAGAAGAGCACCTACAACATATTGGAAATCTAAAGAGTGGCAAAAAGAAATGATGAAGATAGAAGCTTGCATCAATTGTGGATTATGTGTAAGCAGATGCCCATATAAATTAAACACACCTAAGTTATTAAGAAAGAACTTAGAAGATTATAAGAAAATTATTAGTGGAGAAATCGAGGTTTAGAAAAATGAAAAAAGCTATCGTTACAGAAAATGCACCAAAGGCAATAGGACCATACAGTGCAGCTATTGAAACTGAAACAACAATTTATGTTTCAGGACAACTTCCTATTAACCCTGCTACTGGAGCATTCCCAGAAGGTATTAAAGAACAAACAAGACAATCTTTAACTAACATTAAAGCAATCTTAGAAGAAAAAGGCTTAACAATGGATAATGTAGTTAAAACTACAGTATTACTTAAAGATATGAATACATTCGCTGATATGAATGGTGTATATGGTGAATTCTTTAAAGAACCATATCCAGCAAGAGCTGCTTTTGAAGTTGCAAGACTTCCAAAAGATGCCATGGTAGAAATTGAAGCAATCGCTGTTAAGTAATTATTAAAGGAGTACCAAATGAAAATACTTGTAACTGGAGCTGCAGGATTCATTGGATCTAATTTCATGTATTATGAATTAGAAAATCATCCAGAAGATGAATATGTTGCTTTAGATTTATTAACATATGCAGGTAATTTAAAAAATCTTGATGGACTAAAAGATAAAAAGAACTTTAAGTTTGTGAAGATGGATATTAGAGATAGAGAAAATATCTTTAAATTATTTGAAGAAGAAAAATTTGATTTAGTAGTTAACTTTGCTGCTGAATCACATGTTGATAGATCTATTGAAGATCCTGAGCTATTCTTAAGAACAAATATTATTGGAACAAGTGTATTAATGGATGCTTGTTTAAAGTATGGAGTAAATAGATATCATCAAGTATCTACTGATGAAGTATATGGTGATTTACCATTAGATAGAACTGATTTATTCTTTACTGAAAACACACCACTTCATACATCTAGTCCATATTCATCATCAAAAGCAAGTGCAGATTTACTTGTTAATGCATATCATAGAACATTTGGTTTAGCGACAACAATATCACGTTGTTCAAATAACTATGGTCCATATCAATTCCCAGAGAAATTAATTCCATTAATGATTAATAACGCTAGACACGATAAATCTCTTCCTGTATATGGTGAAGGATTAAATGTAAGAGATTGGCTACATGTATATGATCATTGTTCTGGTATTGATCTAGTAATGAGAAAAGGCAAGATTGGTGAAGTATATAACATTGGTGGACACAACGAAAGACAAAACATCGATGTTGTTAAAACTATACTAAAATCATTAGATAAACCTGAAAGTTTAATTACTTATGTAACAGATAGAAAAGGCCATGACCTAAGATATGCTATCGATCCTACAAAGATTGAAACAGAG
The DNA here is from genome assembly GCA_030536265.1 of Erysipelotrichaceae bacterium. Lineage (GTDB taxonomy): Bacteria > Bacillota_I > Bacilli_A > Erysipelotrichales > Erysipelotrichaceae > Colivicinus. The sequence continues at coordinate 1,032 of JAUNQJ010000069.1, read as the reverse complement.
TTAGGTTGGAAACCAAAATATAACTTTGAATCTGGTATAAAAGAGACAATTAAGTGGTACATTGATAATCAAGAGTGGATGGATGATGTAACATCAGGTGAATATCAAAAGTATTACGATAATATGTATTCAAATAGATAAAACCCTATTAAAATAGGGTTTTATTTTGAATTATGGGAAATGTGAAAGTTTTGTGGAATGTCGACAATTCGTTGAATAAGTAATGAAAGCGCTTTATAATTATATTAGGTAGAGAATTAAACAATACATATGGGGAGGTTTATATGAAAACTATTAAGATACCATTCTACACATCAACTCTAGATTTAAACGTTGATGAAAAAAACCTTGAAGCAGTTGTTTATGCAAAAACTGATGAGTACAAGGTAACAAAGACTGAAGCTGAAATCGTTGAAGAAGCTTTACAAAATCCAATTGGACAAGTTCCACTATGTGAACTAGCTAAAGGTAAGAAAACTGTAACTATCGTTACAAGTGATCATACTAGAGCTGTTCCTAGTAAATTAACTTTACCAATTTTATTAAGAGAAATTAGAAAAGGTTCACCAGATGCTGAAATCACTATTCTAGTTGCTACAGGACTTCATAGACCTACAACAGAAGAAGAAATGAGAAGAATGTTTGGTGACAACATCGTTGATAATGAACACGTTGTAGTTAATAAAGCAACAGAAGATGCAGACTTTGAACATGTATGTGGTCTTCCATCAGGTGCAGAACTTTGGGTAAACAAAGCAGCACTTGGAGTTGATTTATTAATCACTGAAGGATTTATTGAACCACACTTCTTTGCAGGATTCTCAGGTGGAAGAAAATCAATCTTACCTGGAATTTGTAATGCTGCAACAGTAAATGAAAACCATTCTTATTCACAAATTGCTAATCCAAATTCAAATACAGGTGTACTTGATGGAAACCCAATTCATAAAGACATGGTATATGCTGCTAGAGCTGTTAATGTTCAATTTATCTTAAACGTTGCATTAAACTCTGAAAAGAAAGTTATCGCTG